>CAIOZS010000352.1 GCA_903862845.1 uncultured Thermoleophilia bacterium | reverse complement strand
GTCGATCGCCCGCACCAGCAGGCCGCGGTCGAGCAAGAGGCTCCCGTACTGCTCGGCGAAAAGGGGGTTGCCGCCGACGAGGTCGAGGACGCGTCCCCCGATCTCTTCCGGCAGCTCGGCGTGGAGGAGGGCGACGATGAGGGCGGCGGCCTCGCTCTGCGACAGCGTGGGCAACGTGATGCGGCGCGCACGGTCATCGTCGGCAGGCGCAGCGGTGAGTGCCCCATCGTGCTGTTGCAGCAGCTCGGGTCGCGTGGTGGCGACAACCAGCAGCGGGACCTTCAGGTCCTGCGCCAGGAGGTGCTCGATGAACGCCGGCATGGCCTCGCCGGCCCAGTGCAGATCCTCGACGACGAGCACCGTGGGGCCGCCGGAGGCGACGATCTCGACAAAGCGCGTCCACGCGGCGAAGCTCTCCTCTCGAGACGCCTGGGACGCCTCGAGGCCGAGCAGGGGACGCAGGCGCTGGCGGAGCCAAGGCCTGTCCTCGCCCTCTGGCAAGATCGCGTCGAGCTTCTCCTCGACAGTGACGACGCCGTCCGAATCGACGATGCCGGCGTGCGCCTTGACGATCTCGCCGAGCGCCCAGAAGGTGACACCCTCGCCGTAAGGCAAGCAGCGGCCCTGCCGCCAGGTGACGAGGTCGGGAACTGCCTCCAGGTAGCGCGAGAGCTCGAGCACCAGGCGGCTCTTGCCGATGCCGGGCTCGCCGACGAGGAGGCAGAAACGGGCGCTGCCGGTCTCGGTCGCGTCGGCGAGCGCCGCTTGGAGAGCCGCCAGCTCGGCCTCGCGGCCGAAGAACGGGGTCGTCGTCTGAGGGGCGGTCCGCAGGCCGGTGCGGCTGCGTGGCTTCTTGAAGAGCCAGGCGCTGACCGGCTCGCTCTTGCCCTTCAGGGCGAGCGCCTCGAGAGCTTCGCAGACGAAGGCTTTCTCGGTCAGTGCATGCGTGACCTCGCCGACCACGACGCCGCCGGCCGGCGCGGCGGCCTGCAGCCGCGCCGCGACGTTCACGGCGTCCCCGGTCAGAAAGCCCTCGCCGGAGCCCGGCGTGACGTCGAGACGCACGAGGGCCTGGCCGGTGTTGACGCCGATGCGGACCTCGAGGGGGGAGCCGTCGGGACGCGTCATGCCTTCGAGCGCCTGCACGATGCGCAGCCCGGCGCGCACCGCCCGCTCGGGGTCGTCCTCGTGCGCGGCCGGCACCCCGAAGACCCCGACCACGGCGTCGCCGATGAACTTCTCGACGGTGCCGCCGTGGGACTCGATCACCTTGCGGGCGGCCGCGTGGTAGGCGCGCAGGACGGCGTCGACGTCCTCGGGGTCGGCGGCCTCGCTCATCGCCGTGAAGGCGACGAGGTCGCAGAAGAGCGTGGTGACGACCTTGCGCTCCTCGGCTGCGGCGGCGGGCGCAGCCAGGCGCGCGCCGCACTGGCCACAGAACCTGAAGCCGTCAGGGTTCTCGGCTCCGCATGCCGGGCAGTCGATCATCGGCCGACCTCCAGGCTCACGCCGGCCGCGGCGAGCACGGCGTCCGCGTCGGCAAGAGCCGGCTTCGCCCCAAGCCGCGCGAAGATCTCGCGGGCCGCGGCGAGCGGCGCTGCCGCCTCGGGCGCTCGCCCGAGCGCCAGCAGGCAGCGCCCTTGCGCAAGCAGGGCGTGCCCCTCTTCGTAGGACACGCCGAAGCCGCGCCAGCCTACCGCGGCGTCGGCGAAGCCGGCCGCCGCCATCTCATGCTCGCCGCGCGCCTCGGCGAGCAGCGCATCGCCGTAGGTGCGCGCGCAGCGCTGCCCGGGCAACCGCGGCTCGATCCAGACGGTCAACCGTTCGGCGAGCTCGAAGTCGCCAACCAGGTGCGCCGTGCGCAGCATCTGGGGAAGGTCGCAGACCTTGTAGTAGGCGAAGCTGGAGTCGAGGATGTCCGGAAGCTCTTCGAGGAGCTCTCTGGCCGCCGGCCGGTCGGCAAGGGCGTACGCCGTGGCTGCCGCGACCAGCACGCAGGACAGCAGGACTGGCATTCGCAAGTCTCTTGCTCTCTCGAGGGACCATTCGATGGGTGGCAAGGCCGGGTCGATCTCACCGCGTCGCGCCCGAAGAACGCGCAGTGACACCTGCGCTTCGACCAGGGTGCAGATGTCTTCGGCAGCCTCCAGCATGTCCATCAGCTCGGATGACGTCGCCAGAACCTCGTCCCACGCGCCCCCATCGCACTGCGCCTCGAGCAGGGCCGCACGCATCGCGACCTCAAGGTAGAGAAGACCGCGATCTCGGCAGAGTCCGAGGCATTGCTCGCAGATGGGCACAGCGGCTGCCGGCCCCTTCACCGCATACGTGGTGATCGCATAATTGGCCACGAGGATCGGATCGAGCCCCTGCGCTGCAGCAGCCTCGCTCGCCTCCCGCATGTCGTCCAGCCCGCCGACGTCCCCGAGCTGGCAGCGGGCGCTGCCGCGCGCCATCAGTGCCCCTCTGTAATAGCCGGAGGCTTGCGCGTCGCCGCCACGAGCGGAAAGGCCGAGCAGTTCGGCGCTCGCCAGAGCGCGCTCCGCAAGCTGCCTGGCGCGCTCCGGCCGGCCGAGATTGCCCTCACCGATCGCCGCGGTGTGGAGCGCGAAGACCAGCTCGCGGCAAGGCTCGTCGTCCTCGAGCAGCGCGACCGCCTCCAGGTTCGCGGTCTGTGCCTCGGGCCGCCCCAGGCGCTCCAGCGCTCTGGCAAGGTAGACCATCGCCTCGGCGGCATGGCGGCGCTCCCCTGCGGCGCGAAGCTTGTCGATGGCCGCTTCGAGCGCCGTGACAGACTCGCCGTGCCGGCCGCCGTTGTGAACGGCGATGGCCCATTGGGCAAGCAGCCGCGGTCGCTCCGCGCCGTCCGCGGGAGCCAGCTCCAGCGCCCGCGCGAAGTGGCGCTCGGCAGCGGCCACGTCGAGGTCCATGGCTCTCGCGCCCGCCAGGCCGAGGTAGCGCAGCGACGGCGCGATGAGCGACTCGCGTAGCGGGACGTCGCGCAGCACCTCCGCCAGCTCCAGCGCGATCATGTAGTGGTGGGCGAGGACGTCGGCGAGATCGCCGGCGCGCTCGCCGGCCTTGGCTTCGAGCCAGGTCGCGAAGGCGGCGTGCTTGCGCGCCCGCGCCGCTCGCGGCAGCTCGCCGTAGGCGACGTCCCTGGCGAGCACGTGCCCAAAGGAGTACTCGCGCTCTCCGGCCATCGTCGAGGTCTGCGCCGGGCGGATGAGCGCAGAGCCGGCCAGGCCGCCCAGGATGCGCTCCGCGTGCTCCGCCTCACGCTCACCGAGGGTTGCGACGGCGCCCGCCCAGAAGGTCTGCCCGATGACGGCGGCGTCGGCGAGCAGCGCCTTGCTCTCCGCGGGCAGGTCGTCGAGACGGGCGGCGATCACGGCCTGGACCGTGCCGGGCAGCGGCAGCCCGTCGCCCTCGGCGAGCGCCAGACCCCCGGCGCTCTCGATCAGCAGTCCGCGCTCGCGCAGCAAGGCCGTGAACTCCTCCGCGTAGAGGGGGTTGCCGGCGCAGCGCTCGAGGATCGGCGCGCTGACGGCGGGCGGCAGGGCCTCGGTCTTCAGCAGCGCGGCGACCAGGCGCTGGGTGTCCTCGTCGGAGAGCGGCGCGAGGTCGAGGCGCGTGATGGGGACGGAGGACAGGTAGTCGGAATGGCGCTCGAAGAGGACCGGCCGCGTGGTTGCCACGATGAGCAGCGGGGCGCCTGCAGCCTGCCCGGCCAGGTGCTCGAGAAACTCGAGCATGCCGTCGTCCGCCCAGTGCAGGTCCTCGAAGACGAGCACCGCAGGACCGCCGGCGGCGAGCTGGGCGAGGAAGCGCCGCCAGGCGGCGAAGTTCTCCTCACGCGTCGCCTGGGAGGCCTCGAGGCCGAGCAGCGGCCGCAGGCGCTCGGCCAGCCAGGTGTGGTCGGGGCCGGCGGGGATGGCCTGCTCGAGCTTCTCCGCCGCGACCCGGCGATCGTCGGAGTCGAGCACGCCGGCCTGCGCTTTGACGATCTCGGCGAGCGCCCAGAAGCTGACGTTCTCGCCGTAGGGCAGGCAGCGGCCCTGGCGCCAGGTGACGAGCTCGGGGAGGGCGTCGATGGATGAGAAGAGCTCGGCGACCAGGCGCGACTTGCCCACGCCCGGCTCCCCCGCGACGAGCGCGCACTGAGACGCCGAGGAGGCGACTGTCTCGGCGAAGAGCTCTTGCAGCCGCGCGAGCTCGGGCTGCCGGCCCATCAAGGGCGTCAGAAAGTCGCGCGCGGCCGCTGTGCCCGTGCGCGCGAGGGGCGCCTTCGCCTGCCAGAGGCGCACCGGGACCGCCTTGCCTTTCAGGCTGGCGGGTGCGAGCTCGGCGTAGTCGAAGAGCTTGGCGGTCAACTCGTGCGTGAGGGCGCCGGCGACGACGACGCCCGGCCGCGCGGCCGCCTGCAGCCGCGCCGCGACGTTCACGGCGTCGCCGGTGAGGAAGCCCTCGCCGGAGCCGGGGGTCACGTCGAGGCGCACCAGTGCCTCGCCGGTGTTGACGCCGATGCGGACTTGAAGGGGGCTGCCGTCGGGACGCATCATGCCTTCGAGCGCCTGCACGATGCGCAGCCCGGCGCGCACCGCCCGCTCGGGGTCGTCCTCGTGCACCGCCGGCACGCCGAACACGGCCACGACGGCGTCGCCGATGAACTTCTCGACCGTCCCGCCGTGCGACTCCACGACGCGCCGGGCCACGGCGTCGTAGCGGCGC
>CAIOZS010000351.1 GCA_903862845.1 uncultured Thermoleophilia bacterium | reverse complement strand
GACTGCGGTGCCTGCACCAAAGCCTGCCGGGTGTTCTCCCTGGTACGCGAAGAGGTAGGAGTCATCTGATGGCCATCGTCGACCTCAAGTGCCGTTCGTGCGAGCATGCCTTCCAGCTGGTCACACGCGGCGCCGTGAAAGAGAAGCAGAAGTGCTGCCCCTCTTGTGGCTCCAAGGAGGTGCGCCAGACCTTCGGCAGCTTCCTGCGCAACGGGTCTCTCGCGGACCCGTCATGCGGCGCCCCGCAGCGCAGCAGCGGCTACGGCTGAGGCTGAGTCCCTCGCGGCGCGGTCGCGCCGCATGCCCACTCAGCCGATCTTTCACATCACGGGCGTGACATTCCCGCGCGCACACGCCGCCCTCCGGCCTGCCGGGCGTTTCGCGCCTGCAGGGCGCGGGTACGCCCGGCCCATGAACGCACACGGTCCGCATCTCAGCCTTGACGAATTCATGATCGAGATGGGCCGCGAGCCGGTGAGCTCGCTCACCCACGAGCGGCTCATGGACCTTGCTCACCGGGTGCGGCTCTCCGACGGGCTCATCGCGAGCCGCACCTGCTTTGCCGCGAACACCTATGCCCGCAACCTGGTCTGCCGCACGCCGGCGTTCGAGCTCCTCGTGCTGTGCTGGAGGCAGGGGCACGAGTCCACGATCCACGACCACGCCGGCTCGCTCAACGCCATCAGCGTGCACGGCGGCGAGCTCACCTCGAGGATCTTCGTGCCGGCCGCCGGCAGGCCCGCCGGCACCGGTCCGGTCGAGCTTCTCGCCGAGGAGCGTGTGCGGCCCGGCGGTTGGACCGGCGTCGATCGCCACGGTATTCATCAGCTCGCCAACACGACCGACGACGATCTCGTGACGGTCCACGTGTACGCGCCGCCGCTGACCGAGCTCGTCGTCTATTCCACCGACTCAGCTCAGACGGAGCGGCGGCCCCTGCGCTACACGCTCGCCGACGACCTGACCTGACCCCTGTCGGCGGAAGGCCGCCGACCACTTCCGCTGGAGGCACACGATGTCACTTCCCACGCGCGCGCTCGGGACGAGCAGCCTCGAGATCACCACGGTCGGTTTCGGCTCCTGGGCCGTCGGCGGCGGCGGCTGGGCGTTCGGCTGGGGCCCGCAGGACGACGACGTCTCGATCGCGGCGATTCACCGCGCCGTCGACCTGGGCGTGAACTGGATCGATACGGCGGCGATCTACGGCTTGGGGCACTCGGAGGAGGTCGTGGGCCGGGCCGTGCGGGCTCTGCCCGCCGCCGCCCGGCCGCTGATCTTCACCAAGTGCGGCCTGGAGTGGGACGCGGCTGGCCCACTGCGCGATCCGCAGTGCATCGTCACGCCGCACACCGTCCGGCATGGCATCGTGGACTCGCTGCGCCGCCTCGGCATCGAGACCGTCGACTTGTTCCAGATCCACTGGCCTGACGACCAGGGCAACCCGGTAGAGGAGGCTTGGGCGGAGATGGTGAGGCTGCGCGAGGAGGGCAAGGCGAGAGCCATCGGGGTCTCCAACTTCGACCCCGACCTGCTCGCCCGCTGTGAGGCCGTCGGCCACGTCGACGCGCTGCAGCCGCCATTCTCCCTGATCAACCGCAGGGCGGCTGGAGCGGAGCTGCCGTGGGCTGCCCGGCACGCCACCGGAGTGATCTGCTACAGCCCCATGGAGTCCGGCATTCTCACCGGCACTTTCACTGCGGAGCGCGTGGCCGCGATGGCCGACGAGGACTGGCGCAAACGCGAACACACGTTCAACGAGCCGGAGCTGGGCCGCAACCTGTCGCTGCGCGACGCCCTGCGGCCCATCGCCGCCCGGCACGACGCGACGGTTGCCGCCGTCGCCATCGCCTGGGTCACGCGCTGGCCGGGAGTGAGCGGCGCCATCGTAGGGGCGCGCTCACCGGAGCAGGTGGACGGCTGGATCGGCGGTGCATCGCTCGCCTTGACGGACGACGACCTCGATGAGATCGCCGCCGCTCTCCGCGAAACGGGAGTCGGCGAAGGGCTCGCCGACCCGCGCCGACCCTACAGCGCGTAGGTTGCGAAGGGGTGGTCGCAGGGCTGACCGACGGCGACGTGCACGCGGCGCTCGGCGGGCTCCCAGACCATGCTGGCGGTCGTCACGCTCTGGTCCTGATCGGGGTCGTCATCGTCCCAATGGGAGCAGATGGAGAGCGGGGCGTTGGCGTGGTCGCGGAGCAGCGTCTGCCCCAGGCGGACAGGGTCTTCGCCGGCCTCGAGGCCCGCGGCGAGGAGCTCATCCGCGCGGGCTCGCCGCTTGTAGCTGCCCTCCGACGTGGTCGCGTCTTGCGGCGCGAGCTCCGGCGTCACGTAATGGTTCGTGTGCGCGAAGCAGGCGCCGCCATCCAGCCAAGCCATCCGCGTAGCCGTGGTCTCGATGTCGAGGATGCCACCAGCGGCGTCGGCCCACAGATGATTCGAACCTCGCGCTCGGGGTACCGCGGCAATGCGCGCGCGGACCTCCTCGAGGCTGCGGCACGCGAACAGCGACGCCAGCAGCAGGTTGTTGGGCACGCCGCTGCCCATGTCCCACGAATAGAGCGTGTTGGCGCTACCGCACAGGCCGCACGCCGTCACGCCGGTGATGGGCAGATTGCCGGCGGGACCCACGCTCAGATAGCTCGTGCCGTCGGGGAGGGTGACTTGCCGCACCGTGAGGCACTCGATGTCGCCCGGGTACCAATCTTCGTTGTGGCCGGCCACGGTACGGCCGCCGGCCGTGAACGCGAACGAAGTGCAGTGCTCGGGCCCGCCGGTCCGCTCGGGCAGGCAGGTAAGCTCCTCGATGCAGTTGGCGGCGAAGATCTGCTCGAACGGGACGCCGGCGCCCTCGGCCAGACCGCGCAGCTGGTCGACGATCTGCGGCACGGCCTCCTCGGCCGGCCTGAGGTTAGGGCGGGCACGCTCCACCGCTTCCGCAAAGCTGAAGCCGGCGAGCGCGACGAACTGCACCTCGTAGTAGTCCAGCTCGCGGAGCACCAGCTCGCGCTCGGCCTCGCCGATCTGCCGCCCCACCTCACGGTGGGTGCCCGTCACCTCGATGTAGGGGAGCTGTGCGGCCATGCCGACAACATCCTACCGCGATTCGGACACACTCCTCGCGGGAATGTCCAGCGCATGGACGGCGACACGGACTTTCGCTTCTCGCCGCGTCCGAACCGGGCGCACGAGATCGCCTGGCGCCCCTGGGGCGAGCCGGCGTTCGCCGAGGCTCGCAATCTGGGGCGCCCCATCCTTCTGTCGCTCTCCGCCGTCTGGTGCCACTGGTGCCACGTCATGGACGAGACGACCTACTCCGACCCCCGCGTGATCGCGGCAGTCAACGAGCACTTCGTGCCCATCCGCGTGGACAACGACCGCCACCCCGATGTGAACCGCCGCTACAACATGGGCGGCTGGCCGACGACCGCCTTCCTGGCGGCCGGCGGTGACCCGATCACCGGTGCCACGTACATGCCGCCGGAACAGCTCCTGCAGGCGCTCCAGCGGGTGAGGGAGTTCTTTGCCGCCAACCGCACGGCGCTCCTGGCGTTGGGCTCATCAGAGCACGCCCACGCCGCCGACGCCCAGGCGCTCGCCCATCTCGGCGGTGCGCCGCCCAGGGATGACCTCCGCGCCCCGGACTTCGACGGCGATCCGGACGTGCCCGGCGACATCCCGGCAGAGATCGCCCTGCAGATCGTGCGCGCCTTCGACCCCGTGCACGGTGGCCTGGGCGCCGATCCCAAGTTCCCACAGCCGGACGTCTTCGCGTTCGTGCTCGCCTACGCGGAGCTGCGCGGCGGCGGGGAGCCCATGCACGTCGCACCCCACACCAGCGCGCTCGTGACGCCGGCGCGCGTGCACGAGGTGCTGCGCACCACGCTCGCGAGGATGGTCGGCGGCGGCCTCTACGATCACGTGGCCGGAGGGTTCTTCCGCTACGCCACGCGACGCGACTGGAGCGTTCCCCACTACGAGAAGATGCTGGAAGACAACGCGCGTATGGCCGCCCTGTACCTCGAGGCGGCGGCGCTGGCCCGCGGGCCTGCACCTGGCGGGGACGGGGCCGGCGGAGGCGAAGCCGCTCACGCCCGTCTCGGCGCCGTGACCCTCTATCGCAAGACCGCGGCAGGTACGATCGACTACCTTCTGGCCACGCTGTGGCAAGCGGATCGACCGGCCTTCGGCGGCAGCCAGGACGCGGACGAGCACTACTACGGCCTTGACGCCGCGCAGCGCGCCGCACTGCCGCAGCCCTTTGTGGACCCCACCGTGTACGTGGACTGGAACGCGCTGGCGGCGCGGGCGCTGCTGCACGCAGCGCCTATGCTTCAGCGTCCCGAGCTCGCCGAGCGTGCGGTGGAGCTGCTCGGCTTCCTCTGGGAGCGCGCCCGACACGACGCGGCCATGGCGCACTACCTCACCGCCACCGGTGCGCCCGGTCCCGGGGCGCCGCTGCTCGTCGACCAGGCGGCGATGGCGGCAGCCCTGCTCGATGCCTACGAGGTGACGACCGAGCGCGTCTGGCTGGACGGCGCGCAGGCGCTCGCCGGCGGGGCCGGCG
>CAIOZS010000350.1 GCA_903862845.1 uncultured Thermoleophilia bacterium | reverse complement strand
GCCGCCGCCGCCCGCCCCGGGGCCGCTCTGAGGCTCACGATCCCGCCGCCCACGTGGAACGCGGCGTTGCCGAGCCCGGCGACGACGACCGCCGCCGCCATGCTGCCCGGCAGCAGCGCCAGCGGCATGGCGGCGGCGGTCAGCAGCGCGCCGGTCACCGCCGCGCCGCGCCCGGCGCGCAGCCGGTCGGCGGCCAGGCCGACGAGCGGCTGCAGGGCGAAGGCGAGGAGGTTGTAGAAGAGGAAGGCCGACCACGCGGCGCCGGCCGCGAGGCGGCCGTCGTCGTAGGCCGACCAGAGCATCACGGCGCAGCACCCGTCGACGGCGGCGTGGGCGAGCGCGTAGGCGGCGATCACGCTCCATCCTGTCAGCGCACTGCGCCCCGTCATCTGGCTCGTCCCTCCTCGGGAGCCGACACCAGGTCAGTCTAGGGGACGAGAAACGACCGCGCCACGTTTGGCGGGCGGCGGGGCTCAGGCGCGCTGCTCTGCTTGGCGCTGAGGCGGGACTGCTGTGGAAGCGCAGGCCAGCAGGGGCCTCTCCGCACCCTCACACCCCGGTCTCCACCTGGATCCGGCCCTTCGTGACGGCCTGCTGCACGGCCGCGAAGTCGCGCTCCGTCTGGTCGGCGTAGGACCGCGCGAAATCGCCGATGGCTCGCTCGAACGCGTCGCCGCCGCCGAGGTACGCGGCGATGGCGTCGCGCCTGCCGGAGCGCGCATGCCCGCGCGCCAGTGCCCAGCCGCAGGCTTCGCCGTAGGCCCTGAGCCCGCGCGCGTCCAGCGTCTGTACGTCTGCCGAGAACTTCATGTCGCGCAGCTGCCGCCAGTAGAACTGCCGGTCCGTGCCGGGCGCCAGCATCCAGCCGAGGAAGATGTCGCTGGCGGCCTGCATGAGGCGCTGGCCGGCCACCACGCGGTGCCCGTGGTTATGGTAGCGGCTCCGCCCCAGGTGCGGCTCGAGCACCGACGCCGAGGCCTCCTTGACCTGCAAGAGAAGTGGGTCACCGCTGCGGGACTGAAGCAGGACGATCAGGCAGTAGGTGCCGACGCTGCCCACGCCCACGACCTTGCGCGCCACGTCGAGCGGCGTGAACCGCTCCATGAGCTCGCGGCGGTCGTCTTCGAGCGTGCGCGCATAGCTGCGCACCTGCGCGCGCATCTCGTCGGCCTGGTCGGCCCAGCTCAGATGCGTGATGAGTGGCGGCTGGTCGTTGATCTGCGGCCGCCCGTCTACGAGCACGGTCATCTTGGCGGCGGCCTGGAGACCGGTCCGCGTCCGGGCTTTGACGGCGTCCTTCTCCGCCGTCCGGGCGCTCAGGCCCTTCGTCGTCTTCAGCATGGCAAGGATGCCGTTCACGTCCAGCCGGGAGTACCACACGTCGAGCTCGGACATCGCGGCGTACTCGGCCATGCGTGTGCGGTAGGCCCTGGCAGAGGCGAGCGCGGCGTCACCCGCGGCGGCATCCGAGAGGCCCGTGCAGCGCCCCGCGATGACGAAGCTCGCCGCCATGCGCTTGACGTCCCACTCGAACGGTCCGGGAAGCGTCTCGTCGAAGTCGTTGACGTCGAACAGCAGCGTGCGATCCGGCGAAGCGTACATGCCGAAGTTGGAGAGGTGGGCGTCGCCGCAGAGTTGGACCGTCAGGCCGGTACGGGGCAGAGGCGCCAGATCGGCCGCCATGAGCGCGGCGGCGCCGCGATAGAAGGCGAACGGGGACGCCGACATGCGGCCCCAGCGGATGGGCACCAGATCCTGCTGGCGGCGGGCGTCCTGGGCGCGCAGCAGCTCGATGGGGTCGGGCCTGTCCGCGGCCGGCCGCCACGCTCCAAGGGCGCGGCGCGGGACGGCGGCGCGAGCCGCCTTGCCGCCCGCGCCTTGCGCTGTGCCGCCCGCGCCTTGCGCCTTGCCGCCCGCGCCTTGCGCCTTGCCGCTCTCGCTCTGCCGCGCGGCGTCCGCTGCCGGCTTGCGCTGGTTCGCTGACCCTCGGTCTTTGGCCATGCCGACTCTCCTTCGCGTGGAGGTGGGACGCGTGCTCAGGCCGTGGCGGGGGCGCTAGGCCGCCGCCGGCGGCGCGTTCGCCTCCGGCTCCGCCGCCGGCTTCTTCGCCTTTCCGCCGGGCAGGAAGCAGCTCACGACGAACCCCAGGAGCCCGAGCACGCCGATCGCGATGAGCGCGTTCTGCAGGCCCTTGTTGCGCGCGTCCTGGTTGAACTGCACGAACTTCTGCGCCAGCGCGCCCGGCTCGTTCTTGCTCTTCAGGTAGACGGTGATCTGGGCGTTGCTCACGGTCTGTGCGTCGTAGCGCAGGTCGTGGATCACGCGCGCCTTCTCGCTGGCCGGGATGCCGGTGTACTGCAGGACGGCGCCCGAGAACGTGGCGATCAGGGTGCTCATCAGCACGGCGCCGGCGATCGCGGTGCCGAAGGCGCCGCCGAGGTTGCTCATGGCGCGCGAAAGGCCCGAGATCTCGCTCTGCTCCTTGGCCGGCACCGCGCCCTGGGTGATGTTCATGAGGGGCGCGTTGATGAGGCCGATGCCGATGCCGGCGACGATCATGCCGGGCAGAAACTCCCACTGCTGGGCGGTCGCTTTGAGCTCCAGGGCGATCAGCAGGACGCCGCCGACGAGCACGAGCATGCCGACCTGCACGATGAGCTTGGGGGCGATGATCTGCGTGAGCTTGCTGACGCGTGTGGCCACGAGGATGATCATGATCGTCATCGGCAGGATCAGCAGGCCGCTGTGGAAGGCGGTGTAACCGAGGGCCATCTGCATGAAGACCGGCGTGACGAAGAGGAAGCCGGCCTGCATGAACATGAAGGCGATGATCGCGAGCAGCCCGAACAGCACGGCGCGGTTCTTGAGCATGCCGATGTTGAGCAGGGCATCCTTGCCGGCTTTGATCATGTGGCGCTCCCAGAGCGCGAAGAGCAGCAGGACGACGACGCCGACGACGACGAACGGGATCACCGGCGAGATGCCGCCCTCGGGGATGAGCGTGCGGCCCCAGCCGAGCATGGGCACGCGGGCGGCCGTCCAGCCGAACTTGCTGGCCTGCAGGACGCCGAGGACGACGAGCGCCAGGCCGAGCGCCGAGAGGACGGCGCCGAGGTAGTCGAGCTTCGCCGGCGGCCGCTTCTGCTTCGGCGCCTTGATGCGCGTCGAGAGCGCGAGCGTGGCGAGAACGATGACGACCTCCAGCAGAAACGAGACGCGCCAGGTGAGGTACGTGCTGAGGAAGCCGCAGATGAGCGGCCCCAGAGCGGCGCCCATGGCGGCCATGGCGCCCACTGCCGCGAAGGCCGAGACGCGCGGCTTGCCGGCCGGGAAGATGGTGCCGACGATCGCGAAGATCGCCGGGATCATCAGCGCCGAGCCCAGGCCCTCGAGCAGCGACCAGCCGACGATCATCATCGGCAGGCCCTGGCTGAACGCCGTGATGAGGGCGCCGACGCCGTACATGGAGATGCCGATGGTGAACGTCGCGCGGCGCCCCCACACGTCGCCGAGCTTGCCGCCGATGAGCATGAACGACGCCATGACGAGGGAGTACAGGACGAGCGCCGACTGCACCCCCGAGACGGTGGTGCCGAGGCTCTTGACCACCGACGTCACGGCGACGTTCATCGCCGTGGTGTCGTAGGCGTTGATGAACTGCGCCATGCACAAGGCGATGAGGATGAGCTTGAGGGGGAGCGCCGGAGCGCCGGCGACCGCGCCCTTCTGCCCGGCGGGCATCGCGGCGGCGGCGTCGGTCATGGTTCCTCCCTCGAGACGGTGATGGGCGCGGCCGGCGCCCTGCTCACGGCCGCGGGCTCTATCTTACGACTACTTCCATCGCCAGGTGCGCCCGAATCCTGAAGTCCGTCGCGCCGGCGCTTGGCGTCGGCGATCAGCGCGTGTGCCAGCGTAACCTCCATCACGCCGATCAGGCCGCCGATGATGATCGTCGACGACACGTCGAGCGGCAGACGCACGAACGGATGCTCGTACCAGGAGAATCTCTCGAGCCACGAGGTCAGCTCGTCCTCGAGCACGGTGGGGATCAGCACGACGGTCAGCACGAGAAAGAAATGCGGCCAGACCAGGCGCGCGGAACGCCGCAGGCTGGCGCGCACGTGGAGGTCCTCGATCACGATGAGCGGGCCGACGATCGCGAAGAGCACCATGAGGAGGAAGCCGGGCACGAGGGCAAGGAGGAGCCCGGCGAGGATCAGCGCCGTCGCCAGCGTGGCGGCAAGGATCAGTCGCAGCGTCGGCAGCCGGCGCAAGATCACGCCCAGCGGGGCATCGTCTTCGCCGAGCTGGTCCACGGCGACGATGCGGTCGATGACGCCGGCAAAGAAGACGAGGCTCAGCGTCGTGCCGGCCACGCTCACCGACATGCTCGACAGCCACACGACGAGGCTGAGCATGTCGGCCTTCTCGGCGACGTGCTTTGCGGCCGTCGCCGCCAGCGTGACCACGAGGTCGATGGGGGCGAACACGACGATCGCCGCGACGACGATCCGCGCGAAGCGGCGCTGATAGGTGCCGAGGCCGGCGACGACGACGCCGCGGATCGTCGCGCGCGCCGGGGCGCGCCGGCCGCGGTCGGGTGGCGGGGCTTCCATGCTCCGTAGTTCGCCGCGCGGCCGCCAGAGCCTCGCGGCGCCGCGCGCGGGGGGCTTTGCCGCGGCGCTGCGGGGAGGTAGTCTGCGGCGTGGCGCCCGAGGTTGGGCGGCGCCGGTCGATGTCATCTGGTCTCGCCGCGGGCGGGGTCATGCAGGGAGGCAGCCCATGGAACGCTTGGTCCTCGTTACGGCCGGCAACGGCATGTTCGGGCAGGCGCT
>CAIOZS010000349.1 GCA_903862845.1 uncultured Thermoleophilia bacterium | reverse complement strand
TTCGACCTCTGAGGTCCCCGGGCCGACCGAGGCAACCGCAGGAGAGACTCCGCGGATGTGTGGGGCGCCTGCCGGTGGCGGGCGCATCGATGGGGCGGGCGTTCAACGGGATCGTGGAGCGACGATCACCGAGCTCGAGGGGCGCGAGAGCACGTAGCCGGCGCGGCGGCGAGATCCACGAGAAACACCCGAGGGGAACACAGCCCACGTCTCGCTGCCCGGCCGCTCCCGCGCGGGGCACGTGCGAAAGGGGAAGACAAGGATTCCTTGACTGTCGCCTCGCCCGCGGCCGTCCGCAGGCTCGGTTGCCGGGGGGAAGACAAGGATCGGCCGACTTTTCTTATCTTCCCTCACAGCACTACCCCGCTGCGGCGGCCGATCCTGCTACCAGCGCCCGTCTTCATTGGCCGCGGGTCGCGAAGCCGCGAGGGAAGCTGTCTGCTCGGGCGTGCGCCGGCACGGCCTTAGGCACGACCCGCTCGTCGGCGTGGGCGGCAAGTTCGGCAGCGTGCTGCGCGGCCGGCCGCCGCTGGTCGTTGTTCCCCTCGCTGCATGCCTCGCCGCCGGCAAGGGTAGACAGGTTGCGTGGCGAAGCTACATCCGTCGGCCGACAGGGGGTTACGTATGAGCAGTGTGCAGCAGCCGCAGGCTGTCAAGGGGCGGGACAAGCCCCAGAGTCAAGGCTTCGGGAAACTCATCGCCGCCGGTGTGGTGGCGGTTCTGCTGATCGTCCTGATCGTGCAGAACAGCAAGGAGTCCTGGCGCTTCCACTTCTACTTCTGGTGGGTTTCCCTGCCGGCTTGGCTCATGCTGATCCTGGTGCTCTTGGTGGGCTTCCTGATCGGGATGGTGCTGAGCGCGCTGCTCCGGCGGCGCAAGAAGAAGGAGCTGCGCCGCCGCGCGCAGAGCGCGTGAGCTGAGTCAGAGGGCGGCGGGCGGCGCGCCGTACCCGCCGCCGCCCGGCGTCTCGACGATGAGCACGTCGCCGGGCTGCAACGCTGCCTGGGCTACGCCGGGCAGCTCCTCCACCGTGCCGTCGGCGCGTTCGATGGCGTTGCGGCCCGGCGCGCCGGCGAGGCCGCCGGCGAGCCCGTAGGGCGGCACCCGGCGGCTGCTCGAGACGATCGCCGCGGTGAGCGCCTCCAGAAAGCGCAGGCGCCGCACCACGCCGTCCCCGCCACGGTGCGCCCCGCCGCCGCCGCTGCCGTGGCGCACGGCGAAACCGTCGACGCGCACCGGGTACCGCCGCTCCAGCACCTCGGGGTCGGTGAGCCGCGAGTTGGTCATGTGCGTGTGCACGGCGCTGCAGCCGTCCCAGGTGGGGCCGGCCCCGGCGCCCCCGCAGATCGTCTCGTAGTACTGGTAGCGCTGGTCGCCGAAGGTCAGGTTGTTCATCGTCCCTTGCGAGGCCGCGACCACGCCCAGCGCGCCGAAAAGGGCGGCGGCGATGGCCTGCGACGTCTCGACGTTGCCGGCGGCGACCGCGGCGGGGAAGACCGGGTCGAGCATGGAGCCCGGCGGCACCACGATGCGCAGCGGTTTGAGGCAGCCGGCGTTGAGCGGGATGTCGGCGTCGACGAGCGTGCGGAACACGTAGAGCACGGCCGCCGTGCACACCGCGGCCGGCGCGTTGAAGTTGTCGGGCCGTTGCGGCGAGGTGCCCGCGAAGTCGATGGTGGCGCTCCGCGAGGCGCGGTCGACGGCGACGTTGACGGCAATCACGCTGCCGTCGTCCATCTCCTGGCGAAACGAGCCGCTGCCGAGGCGATCGACGGCCCGGCGCACGGCTTCTTCCGCGTTGTCCTGCACGTGCTGCATGTACGCCGTCACCACCGGAAGGCTGAAGTCGGCCAGCATCCGCCCCAGCTCGGCGACGCCGCGCGCGTTGGCCGCCACCTGGGCGCGCAGATCGGCGAGGTTCTGGGCGAGGTCGCGCACGGGGTGGGGTCCGGCCGAGAGCAGGGCGGCCGCCTGCGCTTCGCGCAGCTCGCCGCCCTCGACCAGCCGGAAGTCCTCGACAAGCACGCCCTCCTCGTCAATGCGGTGGCTGCCGGGCGGCATCGAGCCGGGCGTGACGCCGCCCACGTCGGCGTGGTGAGCGCGGGAGGCGACGAAGAAGAGGGGCGCGGCCGCGGCGCCCGCGGCCGCGCCGCCGGCGAACACCGGTGTGACCACCGTGAGGTCCGGCAGGTGCGTACCACCGGCGTACGGCGAGTTGAGCAGGTAGGCATCGCCCGGGAGAAGTGATCCCCGATGGCGCTCGAGCACGGCCTTCACCGAAGCGCCCATCGAGCCCAGGTGCACCGGCAGGTGCGGGGCGTTGGCCACGAGGTCGCCGCGCCCGTCGAACACGGCGCAGCTGAAGTCCAGGCGCTCCTTGATGTTCACCGAGCAGGCGGTGTTGACCAGCGTCGCGCCCATCTGCTCGGCGATCGACATGAACAGGTTGTTGAACACTTCGAGCAGCAGCGGCGAACGCTGCGCCGGGTCGGCCGAGGGAGGCGCCGCCGGCGAGGCTCGCCGCAGGAGCAGCTCGCCGGCGGCCAGCACCTCGGCCGTCCAGCCCGGTTCGATCACGGTCGTGCTCGTGAGCTCGCAGACGATCGCCGGCCCGCTGAGCCGCGCGCCGCGCGGCAGCGCCGTGCGCACGTACACGGGAGCGTCGTGCCAGGCGCCGGACGTGTACATCGGGACGCGCTCTCGAGGCGCGGGCGCGGCGCCCGACGCGCCCGCCGCAGGCTGGCCGGTGGCCTCCGCGCCGCCGTCCGCCGTCGCGTCCGCGCCCGGCCCCACCGCTTCAACGGCGAGCGTGTCGATCACGAGGGGCCGGCCGGGCATCAGGAATCCGTAACGGCTGCGGTGCAGCGTCGTGAACGCGGCAGCCATGGCGCCGGCTTCGCCCCACGGCACCGCCAGCGCGACGTTGGTGCCCTGGTACTTGAGGTGCGCGCGGCGCTCGATCTCGATCTGGCCGGCCGTGAACCCCTGGCTCGCGAGCTCTGCGGCGGCCGCCGCCTCAAGCTCCTCCAGGGCGGCCGTGAGCTCGTGGGCAGCGCCGCGCGCGGCGCCGGGCGCCGCGCTGCCCGCAGCCTCCCCTGCGGCCTCTTCGAGCGGCACCTCCATGGTGCGCTCGCGCAGGGCGCGCACGTCGGCGAGGCCCATGCCGTAGGCGCTGAGCACGCCGGCCAGCGGGTGCAGCAGCACGCTGTCCATGCCCAGGGCGTCGGCGACCAGGCAGGCGTGCTGCCCGGCGGCGCCGCCGAAGCAGCACAGCGTGGAGCGCGTGATGTCGTGGCCGCGCTGCGTCGAGATGCGTTTGATTGCGCGCGCCATGGTGTCGCAGGCCACGCGGATGAAGTCGTCGGCGAGCTGCTCGGGCGCCGGCGGGTCGAGGCCGGCGGCGCGCAGGCTCGCGGCCACGGCCGCGAGCGCCCGGCGCGCCGCCTCCGCGTCGATGCTCCCGGCGCCGTCCGCCCCAAATACGCGCGGGAAGAACGACGGCTGCAGCTTGCCCACGACCACGTTGCAGTCGGTCACCGCCAGAGGCCCGCCCCTGCCGTAGCAGGCGGGACCTGGGTCAGCGCCGGCGCTCCGCGGGCCGACCCGGTAGCGCCCGCCCTCGAAGGCGCACACCGAGCCCCCGCCGGCGGCGACCGTGTGGATGCGCAGCATCGGCGCCCGCAGGCGGACTCCGCCGACCACGCTGTCGTAGCTGCGCTCGTACTCGCCGGCGTAGTGCGCGACGTCGGTCGACGTGCCGCCCATGTCAAAGGTGACGAGCCGCTCGAACCCCGCCCGGCGGCACGTCTCGACGGCCCCGACGATGCCGCCGGCAGGGCCCGAGAGAATGCTGTCCTTGCCACGGAACAGATGGGCGCCCGTGAGCCCACCGTGCGACTGCATGAAGCGCAGGGCCACGGCGGGCCGCGCGTCCGCTTCGTCCGCGGCCCGCTCGCCGCCGAGCTGCCGCGCGACGCCGTCCACGTAGCGCCGCAGGATGGGGGAGAGGTAGGCGTCGACCACCGTGGTCTCGCCGCGGCTCACGAGCTTGATGAGCGGGCTGATCTCGTGCGACGCGGAGACCTGCGAGAAGCCGGCGGCGCGCGCCAGCCGCGCCACGCGCCGCTCGTGCTCCGGGTAGCGGTAGCCGTGCATCAGGGCGATGGCCACCGCCCGGTAGCCGGCGCGGCGGGCTTCGCGCAGCCCGCGCCGCGCCTCCTCCTCGTCCAGTTCGCGCACCACGGCCCCGTCTGCGCCCACCCGTTCATCGACCTCGAGCACGCGCCCGTAGACCGGCGTCGGCAGGCGGATGTCGAGGGCGAAGATATCGGGGCGGTCCTGGTAGCCGATGCGCAGCGCATCGCCAAAGCCGCGCGTGGTCACGAAGAGGGTCGGCTCTCCGCGCCGTTCGAGCAGGGCGTTGGTGGCCACCGTGGTGCCCATGCGCACCTCGGCGACAAGCGCCGCGGGAATGGCCTCTCCGCCGTCCAGACCGAGGAGGTCGCGCACGCCCTGCACCGCTGCGTCCTCGAAGCGCCCCGGGTCCTCCGAGAGCAGCTTGCGCGTGGCCAGAGCACCGTCGGGGCGACGCGCCACCACATCGGTGAACGTGCCGCCCCGGTCGACCCAGAAGCGCCAGCCGGTCACCGGCTCCTGCCGTGCCAAAGGCGGCGTGCCTGCCATGGGAGTGAGGCTACCATCTTGCGCTCGCGCGGCGCGCGTCGCGCGGCACGGTGACGAGGCATGGAACCGTGATGGTAGGGTGTCAGACATGAACAGCGTGACTCCGCAGGAACAGCTCGCCGGCGCCGTCGCCGTCCTCGACGACTTCTACGGCCGCCCCGTGCTCTCGCCGCGCTACCCGCCGGTCGACGAGCTCGTGTTCACCGTGCTCTCGCAGAATACGGCAGACGTGAACACCGAGCGGAGCTTCGCGTCGCTCAAGGCGCGCTTTCCGATCTGGAGCGCGGCGCGCGACGCCGCGGTCGACGACATCGAGGCCGCTATCGCCCTCGGCGGCCTGGCCCACACCAAGGCGCCGCGCCTCAAGAAGATCCTCGCGGCGCTCAGCGCGGGCGCCGGGGAGCCCGACCTGGGCATGCTCGCCGGCCTGGACGACGCCGACGCCCAGGCCTACCTCACGGGGCTTCCCGGGGTCGGCCCCAAGACGGCCGCCTGCGTGCTGCTCTTCTCACTGGGACGCCCCGTGATGCCCGTGGACACGCACGTGCACCGCGTGGCCCGCCGCTTGGGCATCATCGACGCCAAGGTCACGGCCGCGCAGGCGCACCCGCTGCTCACGCAGATGGCCGGGCCGGACGACGCCGCCCAGATCTACGCCGTGCACGTGGACTTCGTGCGGCACGGGCGCCGCATCTGCCACGCGCGGCGGCCCGCCTGCGGCGAGTGCCCGCTGGCCGGCATGTGCCCGTCCGCCGGGGCGTGCTGACTTCCCCTCAGCTTCCCACGCGGCCTTCGCGGCCGGGCAGCGAGCTGTGGACTATCTTCCCCTCATGACCATCCCCTTCGGTCCGGTTGCGCGTTCAGCCTCCGGATCGACGAGCGGCGAGAAGGCGGACATGGCGCGCCGCAGCAGCCGCGGGAGCCGGCGCGGCGGGGTAGTACTGCGAGGGAAGACAAGGAATGTCGGCGGATCCCTGTCTTCCCCCCGGCAACCGAGCCTGCGGACGGCCGCGGACGACGCGACAGTCAAGGAATCCTTGTCTTCCCCTTTCGCACGTGCCCCGCGCCGGGGCCGCCGGGGCCGCCCGGCGGGGAAGTACGAATCGGTGCGTCTCTCTCACGGGCAAGCGAACCGCGGCCGGTGAAGACGGGCTACGTCTCCATCTGACCCCGGGGCGGACTCGACGCGGCGACCTGCGCGCGCGAGCAGTCCGCCCGAAAGACCCACGAATCGTCATCGACGCCGTTCTGGTACTGCCACGATTGGGTGTCCACGCGGAGTGCGCCTCCAGCGGACGGGTCCAGACGTACTCGAGTGACGAGGCGCAGGAATCTGCCGTCCGCGAGCCGCAAGACCGGCTTGCCACACGGGTCGTGGCCTCCGGTGAGAACGGCTTGCAGGGGCTGAGAGCGGTTTCGAGACAAGCGGATCGCAGAGTCTCTGTGGGCGACAGTGAGACAGAAGAGCAGGTTGACGTAGCGCTCGAAGTGGCCGAGCGCCTCGCGGCCACCCGCCAGGCATCAGTCACTCGCCTTGCGCAGCGAGGCAACGATGGATGACCAGCTACGCGCCGAAGACGGGGTTATCCTCGGAGAGCAGGCCGCAGTACGCATACGCCTCGACGAGGTGGCTGAAATGGCGCAGGTCGCCGGCGGCGAAGTTGCGGAAGACGTCGTCGGGGTCGTGCCCCTGCTCGAGGCTCTTGAAGCGCACAAGCTCGACGATCTCGTCGCGCGTGTACGTATAGGTCTTGGCGGGCAGCATGGGGTGCTTCCTCAGAGTAGCACGCCACGAGCAGGCGGCAAGGTGGACATATTTAGGCGGCGCGGCGGCGCTGGGACGGCGTCTCTGCCGTCCGGCCGCCCCGCCCGCGCCGAGGTCGCGTCTCCCGGCACGAGGTCTGGACAAAGCGGCTGGCCGACGGGCGCGCCCTGCACACGGCGATCTCCAAAGGGCGCGACGAGTACGGCGTACCGCTGTTCGCGCGCATCCTCAGGGCGCAGCTCCAGGTGACGGCGGCTCAGTTCTGGTTGGCCGTCGACAAGGGCGAAGCCCCGCAGAGACCCGGCGTCCGCGGCTCGCGTCCGCAGGGCGAGCCGTTGCCCTTCGCCCTCGCCGAGCGACTGCTTGCGGCAGGCCTACCCCAGGCGCAGCTCGCAGGCCTCAGTCAGGCCGAGGCCGCGCGCCGCCTAGCGAAACTGGAGGGCCGGCGCCGACGCAGGCCGGCCTCCATGCCGGGGCGCTCGACCGCGGAGTCGCGTCGCTGCGCCTCACGCGGGGCAGCACGCGGCGCCGGCGATGCCGTCGTGGATCATCAGTTCTAGCGCTTCTGTCGCTGCGCTCGGCGCAGGCGCATCCGGCTCTGCTCCGCGAAGCCGAGTGCTGATGGTTGCGGTGCGGGCCTGCGGGGTAGTTTAGCACAAGGCATACTTACCCCCCCCCCCCCCCCCGTTGCGGGCACAGACGGCGTGAACGTTCACGGTCGGCGACGGCACCGAGGGAGAGGGGACGACGTGAGGGGATGACGCATGGGGACCGCTGGGCGCACGCCGGCCGACCTGCTCCATCTGCTGCTGAAAGCGCTCCCCAACAAGAAGCTCGCTGACCTCGAGCTCGTCCGGGCTCCCGGGAAGCCGCTCTTCCTGCTGCTCACGGTCGCCGGCATCGACTGCGACGCCTGATGGCCGTCCCGCGGCGTCCGCGCAAGAAGAAGGCCGCAGCGGACGCGGCCGGCGAGCTGCGCCGGCAGGCCGAGGTGCATCTCGACGAGCTCTCCACCGCAGCGGCCGCAGCAGCCGCCGCAGCCTCGCCCTCCTTGCCCGTACCCGCAGAGCTCAGCGCCGCCGTCCACGAGCTGCGCGTCCACCAGATCGAGCTCGAGATGCAGAACGAGGAGCTGCGCCACGCGCAGCTCGAGCTGGACGCGCAGCGCGAGAAGTACTTCGCGCTCTTCGACCTCGCGCCGGTGGGCTACCTCACCCTGAGCGGCAAGGGCATCGTCGGCGACGCGAACCTGACCGCCGCGCACCTGCTGGGCGTGGAGCGGCGGCAGCTCGTCGGGCAACCGTTCAGCGCCTTCGTCTTCGCGGCGGACTGGGACGCGTACTTCCGGCACCTCCTCAAGCTCGCGAAGACGGCGGCGCCGCAGACCTGCGAACTGCGCCTGCAGCGCGCCGCCGCCGAGCCCTTCTGGGCGCGTCTGGAAAGCCGGCCGCAAGGCGTTGTCGCTGCCGACGGCGAGCCGCTGCGCTACCGCCTGACCTTCGCCGATATCCACGAGAGAGTCCTGGCGGAGGAGGCGCTGCGGCAGGCCACCGATCGCCTGGCGCTGGCCACCCGCGCCGGCGGCGTCGGCGTCTGGGACTACGACACCGTCAACGACACGCTCACCTGGGACGAGCAGATGTTCGCCCTCTACGGGATCACCCGGGAGCAGTTCGGCGGCGCCTACGAGGCCTGGCAGGCGGGCCTGCACCCGGGCGACAAGGAGCGCGGCGACGCCGAGATCCAGATGGCGCTGCGCGGCGAGAGGGACTTCGACACCGAGTTCCGCGTGCTCTGGCCGGACGGGACCATCCGTGACATCCGCGCCCTCGCCCTCGTGCAGCGCGATGCGAGAGGCCGACCCACGCGCATGATCGGCACCAACTGGGATATCAGCGAGCGCAAGCGACTCGAAGCAGAGCTCACGTCCAGCGAGCGGAACTTCCGCGCCTTCTTCGACGCCATCGACGACATGATCGTGGTGGGCGCTCCCGACGGACGGGTCGTCTACGCCAATCCCGCGGTGTCGGCCAAGCTCGGCTACAGCGCCGCCGAGGTCACGGCGCTGCATGTGCTGGACCTCAACCCCGCCGACAGGCGCCCAGAGGCCGAAGCGATCTTCGCCGCCATGCTGCGCGGCGAACGCGAGAGCTGCCCCCTGCCCCTGCAGAGCAAGTCCGGGGCGCTGGTACCCGCCGAGACCCGCGTGTGGTTCGGCCAGTGGGACGGCGCCGACTGCATCTTCGGCGTCTGCAAGGACCTCACCAAAGAGCAGGAGGCGCTGCAGAAGTTCGAGCAGCTGTTTCGCGGCAACCCGTCCCTGATGGCGCTGAGCAGCCTGCCGGAGCGCAGGTTCACCGATGTCAACGAGGCCTTCCTCAGCACGCTCGGCTACTCCCGTGAGGAGGTCCTCGGCCATACCAGCGAGGAGCTGCGACTCGCCGTCGAGCCGGAGCAGCAGCTCGCGATCGCCGAGCAGCTCCAGGCGCAGGGCCGCGTGGCCGGTCGCGAGCTGAAGATCAGGTGCAAGGACGGCGCCATTCTCGACGGCCTCTTCTCCGGGGAGGTCATCGAGAGCCAGGGGCAGCAGTACTTCCTCACCGTCATGAGCGACCAGACGGAGCGCAAACGCGCCGAGGAGGCATTGCGGGGGAGCGAGGAGCGGTTCCGCACGATGTTCGCCGGCTCGCGGGACGCCATGATGACCGTGGCCGCGCCTTCGTGGCGATTCACCGCGGGCAATCCGGCGGCCCTGGAGATGTTCGGGGTCAGGGATGCGGCAGAGTTCACCGCGCTGGGGCCGTGGGATGTATCCCCCGAACGGCAACCCGATGGCAGCCCCTCGGCCGCCAAGGCCCTGGAAGCGTTAGAGGCGGCCGTGCGCGAGGGGTCCCACTTCTTCGAGTGGACGCACAAACCGCTGGGCGGCGCGGACTTCCCCTGCACCGTGCTGCTCACCAGGATCGACATGGCCGGCCAGGCATTTGTCCAGGCCACCGTACGCGACATCAGCGCGCAGAAGCATGCGGAGGATTCACTGCGCGACAGCGAGGAACTACTTGCTCGCGCCGTCGAAGGCTCCGGCGTCGGGCTCTGGGACTGGAATCCCCAGACCGGAGCAGAGGCGATGAGCGAGCGCTGGGCCGAGATGATCGGCTGCACGCTCGCGGAGCTCTCGCCGCTCTCGTCGGGGACCTGGAGGGGTCTCGCCCATGCCGACGACCTGCGTCGCTCCGACGAGCTCTTCGAGCAGCATTTCGCCGGGCTGTCCGCGATGTACGAGTGTGAGGTGCGCCTGCGCCACAAGGACGGCCACTGGGTCTGGGTGCTGGGCCGGGGCAAGGTCGTGGAATGGGACGCTGACGGTCGCCCTGTGAGGATGATCGGCACGGACCTCGACGTCACGGAGCGTAAGCACGTCGAGGAGGCGCTGCGGGAGAGCGAAGAGAAGCACCGCCTCCTCATCGAGAACAGCCACGACATCATCTACACGCTCAGCGCGGACGGGGTGTTCACCTTCGTCTCCCCCGCCTGGACCGCGCTCCTCGGGCACCCGCTGGACCAGGTCGCCGGACAACCGTTCCAGCAGTTCGTCCATCCCGCCGATCTGCCGGGCTGCATGGTGTTCCTGCAGTCCGTGATCGAGACGGGGCAGCGACAGGAGGGTGTCGAGTACCGCGTGCGGCACCTCGACGGGTCCTGGCGCTGGCACACCTCCAGTGCCGTTCCCTTGAGGGACGAGGGCGGCGCGGTGATCGGTTTCGAGGGCACCGCCAGAGACATCACCGACCGCAGGCAGGCGGAGGAGGCGCTCCGCGAAGCCGCCGACCGCCTGTCCTTGGCCGCGCGCGCCGGCGGCGTCGGCCTCTGGGACTACGATCCCATCAACGACACGCTCACCTGGGACGATCAGATGTTCGCCCTCTACGGGATCACGCGCGAGCAGTTCAGCGGCGCCTACGAGGCCTGGCAGGCGGGGCTGCACTCGGACGACCGGCAGCGCGGCGACGCCGAGATCCAGGCGGCGCTGCGCGGCGAGCTGGAGTTCGACACTGAGTTCCGCGTGCTCTGGCCGGACGGCGCCGTGCGCACCATCCGCGCCCTCGCCCTCGTGCAGCGCGATGCGAGAGGCCGACCCACGCGCATGATCGGCACCAACTGGGACATCACCGCCGAGAAGCGCGCGGAGGAGCAGATCCAGCAGCGGAGCCAGGCGCTGGCCCACCTGAACGACGAGCTGGTCAGCGAGGCCGCCGCCCTCGCGGAGGCCAACGCCACGATCACGCGCATCGCCGCTACGGATCATCTCACGGGCCTCGCCAACCGGCGCCACTTCTACGAGGCTCTGGAGAAGGCCATCTCGCTGGCGCGGCGTCATGGGTACCCCCTGGCGCTCGTGAGCCTCGACCTCGACGGCCTCAAGCGCGTCAACGACTCCGCCGGTCACGAGGCCGGCGACGAGGTGCTCACGAGCTTCGCCGGGCTGCTTCGCGACCTCTGCCGCGTCGAGGACCTGCCCGGCCGCCTCGGCGGCGATGAGTTCAGCCTGCTGCTGCCGGGCGACCACCTCGGCGGCGCACTCGGGCTCGCCGAGCGGCTGCTCGCCGCGGTGCACACCTGCGAAGCGCTCGCGGAGCGCGGCGTCACGGTCAGCGGCGGGGTCGCGCAGTGGGCGCCGGGCGAGTTCCCCGACGACCTCCTGCGGCGCGCCGACCAGGCACTCTACACCGCCAAGCGCGACGGCGGCGACGCCGTGGCGGGTGACGCCTGACGGCGACTCTCCGCCGTTGAATGCGGCCACCTACAGCAAGGTCAGCGGCAGCGCCCGGTCGCCATCCCCGAGCGGAAGACGCGAAGCGCCGGGATGCACTACGTACCCCGGCAGGGCCTCGCCGCCCAGGGCCGCGCGCATCGCGCGGATGCCGGCCGCCATGCGCGGCAGCGGGGTGGCCGAGGTCTTCACTTCGAGGGGCACGAGCCCGTCCGCCGTCTCCACCACGAAGTCCACCTCTTCTCCGCGCCCCGTGCGCCAGAACGAGATGCGCGGCTGCACGCCGCGGTTCCTGTAGGTCTTGACCAGCTCACCGAGCACCAGGGACTCCATCAGGGTCCCGGCCATCGGCCCCCGCGAAGCATGAGTCACGTCGCTGAGCCCCACCAGGTAGCACACGGTCCCCGAGTCGAGGAAGTACACCTTGGGCGTCTTGACCAGGCGCCTGCCGATGTTGGCGAAATATGGGCGCAGCAGCACTACCTGCTGCGAGGCTTCGAGGACCGAGAGCCACGCCTTGACGGTGTTGTCGGTCAGGCCCAGGTCGCGGCCTAGTTCGCTCAAGTTGAGCAGCGTCCCGTTGCGCGCCGCCAGGGCGCGCATGAATGCCTGGAACTGAACGAGATCGCCGACTTGGCGGACGGTGCGCACGTCGCGCTCGAGGTAGGTCTCGACATAGGCCGCATGCCACCACTCAGAATCGCGATCCGGCTGCGCCGCCAGCTCGGCGTAGCAGCCCCGCAAGATCCGCGACCACGTCTGCGGCAAAGTGGCGGTGGGCACCGTCTCCGGCTCGCCGCCGCGCTCGGCCGACCCTTCGCCGCTGTGCCCGGCCTCCCACGCCAACGGGCGCTGCGGCGCACCCTCGAGCTCCCGCAGCGACAACGGCAGCAGGCGCAGCGGCAGGGCCATGCCGGCCAGCGACTCGCTCACCTGGCTGAGTAGCAGCAGGTTCTGCGAGCCGCTCAGCACGTACTGGCCCGGCCGGTCGCGAGCCACGTCGACACGCTCCTTGATGTACTCGAGCAGATGCGGCGCGTTCTGCACCTCGTCGATCACGAGCGGCCGCCCGGTGCCGGCAAGAAAGCCGCGGGGATCCGACGCGGCTGCGGCCCGTGCGTCAGGCGTCTCAAGAGTGAGGTAGTCGTGCGTGGCGCTGAGCACGCGGCGCAGCACCGTGGTCTTGCCCGACTGCCTGGGCCCGGTGAGGACCACCACGGGGAACTCGCGGCAGGCCCGCCGCAGCGTCGGCTCGATGCCGCGCTTTATGTAGCGCTGTCCCGCGGCGATCTCGCGAGCAGAGTGCTGCGGCTCCATCGGTTCCCCTTCCTGCGCAAGTTCGAATTCATGATGCGGATTTGCGCGCAACGCGTCAAGGGCTGGAGGCTCCGCGTCACCTGCGGCCGTGGAAGACGAGCTGCTCTCGTCAGTGGTCGAACAGCTGCGCCGACCGCGCTTCGTGCTTGGCCCCGGCGCCGCGCGGCGCCGCCTGCTGAGCCCACGAAGCGGCTCACCGATGATTGCCAGGCGAGCCTGAGGGGCACTCTGAGCAGAAATGCTACTTGCCGCCGTTCCCGCCTCGCGGATTATGATTGCACGGACGCTCACGGTCGGCGACAGAAACGAGGGCGAGGGGAGAACGTGAGGGGAGCGACGCATGCAGACCGCTGAGAGCACTCTCGCCGGCCCGCTCCGGCCGCTGCTGAGGACGCCGTCCAAGAGGGCGGGGTCCGAAGACTACGAGCTTATCTGGGCTTCCGAGCAGCGGCGCCTCATGCTGCTCACGATCACCGACCGCGACCCCTCCGTCTGATGGCCGGCGCACGCCAGCCGCGCAAGCAGAAGGCCGCGCCGCACCGGCCGCTTTCGTCCGACGAGCTGCGCCGCCAGGCCGAGGAGCGCCTCGACGGGCTCGCCGCCGCGGCCGCCTCGCCCGAGCCCGACGACCTCGCCGCCGCCGTCCACGAGCTGCGCGTCCACCAGATCGAGCTCGAGGTGCAGAACGAGGAGCTGCGCCGCGCCCAGCTCGAGCTCGAGGAGCAGCGCGCGAAGTATTTCGAGCTCTTCGAACTGGCGCCCGTGGGCTACCTCACCGTGAACGCCGAGGACATCATTGGCGAGACGAACGTCACGGCTGCTCACCTGTTGGGCGTGGAGCGGCAGCGGCTTGTCGGGCAGCCGTTCAGCGCCTTCGTGCTCGCGGCGGATCAGGAGGTGTTCTACCGGCATCATCGGCTGCTCGAGAAGACCGGCGTGCCGCAGACCTGCGAGCTGCGCCTTCAGCCCGCCGCCGCCGCGTTCTTCTGGGCACGGCTCGAGAGCCGGCCGCAGGGCGTCGCCGATGGCGCGCCGCTGCGCTACCATCTGACCTTCATCGATGTCCACGAGAGGGTTGCGGCAGAGGAGGAGCTGCACGAGCAGCTGCAAGACACGGTGAAGACGATGGGCGCGATCATTGGCCTGCGCGACCCGTACACGGCCGCTCACGAGGGACGCGTCACCACTCTGGCCGCGGCCATCGCCCTCGAGCTGGGGCTCGGCGAGGAGGCCCTTGAGGGGCTCGCCTTCGCCGGCGAGGTGCACGACATCGGCAAGGTCGGCGTGCCCGCCGAGATCCTCAGCAAGCCGGCGGCCCTCAACGAGGAGGAGTTCGCCCTCATCAAACGGCACTCGCAGGCGGGCCGCGAGCTGCTCGGCGCCATCCGCTTTCGCCAGCCGGTCGCCGAGATCGTCGGCCAGCACCACGAGCGCCTCGACGGCTCGGGCTATCCTGACGGTCTGAAGGGCGACGAGATCCTGCCTGAAGCGGGCGTCCTCGCAGTCGCCGACGTCGTCGAGGCGATGGCCTCGCACCGGCCCTACCGGGCAGCGCTCGGCCTCCAGGCCGCCCTCGCCGAGGTGCGCTCCGGCTCCGGCAGGCGCTACGACGCCGTCGCGGTGGCCGCCTGCGAGCGCGTGTTCGCGCAGGGCTTCGCCTTCACAGAGGCCTGAGTCGCTGCGCAGAGGCGCGGGCGCCGGCGGTCTCGCCGCGCTTGGGTTGTGGCGCGACGTCGCGCCCGGCCCAGTGGCCGAGGCTCACACCGGCTTCGCTACCGCCGCGCCCTTGGCGCACATGTTGCCCGGGTCCTCCGCCGTGCCCAGCCAGCGGTCCAGCACGCGCGAGCGCCACACCAGGCGGCAGAGCAGGCTCCACACCACCGCGAGCGCGAACAGCACGAAGTACTGCCACACCGGCAGGGCGTGGATCTCGAAGAGCGTGCGGCCCAGCGGGATGGCAAGCACGGCCACCATCCACGCCAGCAGGAAGCCGACCACGCCGACGATGCGCCAGTCGCGGCGCACCAGCGGGGCGCCGCCGGCCCACCATTTCGTCGGCGGCACGATGAGCAGGATCAGCAGGATGGCGGCGAAGCAGGCGAACAGCGTGAGAGC
Source organism: uncultured Thermoleophilia bacterium (assembly GCA_903862845.1). Lineage (GTDB taxonomy): Bacteria > Actinomycetota > Thermoleophilia > UBA2241 > UBA2241 > CAIXSE01. Next base: position 4,333 of record CAIOZS010000349.1, on the reverse strand, counting down.
CGTCTGCGCCTGTGGGTAGGCGAGCTCGATGAGCTCGTTCTCGGTGGCGCCGGGGTGCGCCGCCAGGTAGGCGTTGTGCGCGGGGATCGCCCAGGCCAGGTAGACGCCGGTCGCGATGGCGGCCATCAGAAGGGCGGTCGGCAGCACGAAGCGCGCGAGGAGCTTGAACAGCCCCACCTTGGGCGTCGGTCCGGGCTGCGCCCACAGGGCGAACGCGACGGCGGGCACCGTGGCGCCCACGAACGAGAGCAGGGCCGACTGGCGCGGCGCGAAGGGGAACCCGCCGACGGCCGTGACGATAGCGATCATCAGCGCCTTGAAGAAGATGCGCACCATGAAGATGCGCAGGATGTCGTTCATGCCGTTGATGATGCGCTGGCCTTCGCGGAAGGCGAAGGGCAGCGGCGCGAAGGTGTCTTTCATGAGGATGAGGTCGCCGACGCTGCGCGCCGCCTGGCTGCCGCCCTGCATGGCCACGGCCACGTTGGCCTGCTTGAGGGCGATCACGTCGTTGACGCCGTCGCCGATCATGGCCACGTAGCGGCCGCGCGCGCGCAGGGCCTCGACGAGGTCCTGCTTCTGCTCCGGCGTGACGCGCCCGAACACGTTGGCCCGGTCGGCGGTGGCGGCCAGATCCTCGGGCGACATGCCCTCCAGCTCCTGCCCCGAGACGGCGATCAGCTCGCGAGGCGGGGCGGCCGGCGTCGCCGGCTCAGCGGCGCCGAGAACCGTCTCGCAGTAGGCGTCGACGCCCCCGCGGCGGCCGAGGGTCTGCAGGCCCGCCTGCGTGGCGAGCGCCATCACCGTCTTAGGGTTGTCGCCGGAGATGACCTTGACGTCGATGCCGGCGTCCGAGAACTCCTCGAGCGTCTGGCGCACGCCGCCGCGCAGCTCGTCGCTGAAACAGATGAGGGCCAGGGCGTCAAGGCCGGCGGGCAGGCTGGGCGGGTCGTCGGGCGCGCCGAAGGCGAGCGGCTCGGCGCGCCCGGCGAACAGCACGACGCGCAGGCCGCGCGCCGCCCACTCGTCGGCACGCGACCGCCAGTCGGGGCCGGCGCGCAGCGCCGGCGCCAGCATCTCGGGCGCGCCGAGAACGTACGTGCCGCGCGCCTCGCCGCTCTCGAACGCGAGGCCGCTCCACTTGCGGTCCGACGAGAAGAACGCTTCGTGGGCGGCCGCTTCGCGCGCCGCCGGGTACGCGGCGCGCAGCGCCTCGATGGTGCGGTTGGCGTCCGTGGTGCTGGCGGAGAAAGCCCCGAGCAGCGCGGCCACGCGGCCCTGCTCGGCGCCCAGCGCCAGGGTCTCCTCCAGCTTGATCACGCCCGAGGTGAGCGTGCCGGTCTTGTCGGTGCAGAGCACGTCGACGTTGCTCAGCGACTCCACGGCGTTGAACTGCTGCACGAGCATGTCCTTGCCGAGCAGGCGCACCGCCCCGAGCGCGTAGGTGAGGGCGATGGAGAGCACGAGCCCGTTGGGGATCAGCGCCAGGATCACCGTCGACATGCGCACGCTCTCCACGAACGGCACGGCCGCGATGACGTTGCGGATCCACACGAGGGTCTCGAAGACGATCACGATGATGAGCAGCACGCGCACGATCTGGTTGACCTGCCTCTGCAGCGGCGTCAGCTCGCGCTTGAAGACGGTCGCCTTGGCGGTGAGCTTGTTGGCGAAGCTGTCGAGGCCCACCTTGGCGGCCTCGTAGTAGCCGCCGCCGGTCATGCAGAAGCTGCCCGACATGAGCTCGTCGCCGGGGTGCTTGGTGACGAGGTCCGACTCGCCGGTGAGCAGCGACTCGTCGACCTCCATGCGTCCGTCGCCGACCATGGGTCCGTCGACGACGACCTGATCGCCGGGCTGCACGCGCAGGATGTCGCCGAGCACGACCTGCGACGGGTCGAGCTCCTGCACGCGCCCGTCACGCACGACGTCGGCCTTGGGCCGCAGGAGGATCGCCATCTTGTCCATGACGCGTTTGGCGCGGACCTCCTGCACAAGGCTGATGACCGTATTGGCGCCGATCACGAAGACGACCGCGAAGGCGTCCAGCGGCTTGCCCAGCACGAGCAGCAGGATGCCGAGCAAGTAGAAGAGGTTGTTGATGAAGTTGAAGACGTTGTCGCGGACGATGCGCCCGTAGGTGCGGCCCGCGCGGATCTCGACGTCGTTGCCCCGGCCGGCGGCCCTGCGGCGGCCGGCCTCCTCGTCGCTGAGGCCGGGGAGCGGGGGCGCCGGGTCGGTGCTCGGGGGGTCGGTCATGAGCGGACGGTATCAGACGGAGCGCGGCCTCGCGGCCTGCGGGATGACCACGCGAAACAGCGAGCCTTCGCCGGGAACGCTTTCGACCGCAACCTGGCCGCCGTGCGCGCGCACCAGCTCCCTGACGATGGACAACCCGATGCCGGCTCCGCCGGTGGCCCGCGAGCGCGACTTCTCGCCGCGCCAGAATCGCGAGAAGACGTGCGGCAGATCGTCGGCGGAGATGCCGATGCCGGTGTCGGTCACCTCGAGGACGACGTCGTCGCCGGCGGCGCGCACGACGACGCTCACGCGGCCGCCCGGGTCCGTGTAGCGCAGGGCGTTCGACAGCAGGTTCACGACGATCTGCTCGAGACGCTTGGGCTCGCCGTCCACGATGGCCGCTTCGAGGTCACTCGAGAGGGCGATGCCCTTGTCCGCGAAGCTGCCCGTAAACAGGCCGACCTGCGTGTCGGCAAGCGCCGCAAGGTCGACCTGCTCCACAGAGAGCAGAAGGCCGGGGCGCTCTGCGTCCGCCAGCGCCGACAGGTCGTCGAGCAGGCGCGCCAGGCGCAGAGCCTCGTCGTGCATGGCGGCGAGGTTGGCCGCCTCGTCGGCGAGCACGCCGTCCTGGGCGGCCTCGATGCGCGCCAGCAGCCCCATCACCGGGGTGCGCAGCTCGTGCGCCAGGTCGGCGACGCTTTCCTTGCGCAGCCGCTCCTCCTGCCTCAGCGTCTCGGCGAGGCCGTTCAGGGCCTCGGCGACGGCACGGATCTCTGCGTCGCCGCTCTCCGGCACGCGGGCGTCGAGGTCCCCGGCGCCCATGGCCTCGGCGCCCGCGCGGATGCGCCGCAGCGGCCGCGACAGCGTGACGGCCAGGTAGAGTGCGGCGGCGAGGGCGATCGCCGCCGACGTGGCCCCGGCGACCATCTGCATGCGGGTGAGCTGCTCGCGCAGTTGCACCTCCTCCGCCGTGAACAGCCGTCCGTCGTCACGGCTCACGGTCACCCGGCCGATCTGTCGTCTGCCGACCATGACGGGCGCTGAGGCGGCCGCCCCCGGCTGCACCGCTGCGGATGGCGGGTGCGTGAACACGAGCTGCCCGCCCGCGTCGAAGAGGCGCACGGCGAGAGAGTCGATCTGGGCGAGGTGGTGCAGGGTCTGGATGCTCTGAAGGTCCCAGCGACCGCGACTGGAGACCACCGCGGCGACGTCGCCGAAGTGCGTGGCGGAGCTCTGCAGGCGCGTGCGCGCGGAGGCGGCGAACTGAGACGTGAGGCTGACGCTCGAGTAGATGGTCGTGACGACGGCGCCCAGCATGGCGACCGCCACGAACGCGACCACAAGACGTGCCCGGAGCCCCCAGCGCAGGCGTCCGCTCACAGTTTGGCGAGCCTGTAGCCGACCCCGGTGACCGTCTCCACGTAGCGCGGCGTGCCCGGGTCGGGCTCCAGCTTCTTGCGCAGGTTCTTCACGTGGACGTCGATGGTTCGCTCGTAGCCTTCGTAGTCGCACCCCTGCACGCGGTTGACGAGCTCGAAGCGCGAGTAGACGCGACCCGGGTAGCGGGCCAGCGCGAGCAGGAGCTTGTACTCGTTGGGCGTGAGCGCGATGGTCTGGCCGTCGCGCCGCACGGCGCGCTTGACGGTGTCGATCTCGAGGCGTCCGCCGTCGAACCTGAGCGTCTCGACCAGCGGGGTCTCGACGCCCTGCGTGCGACGCAGCACGGCGCGCACGCGGGCGACCAGCTCTCTCGGGCTGAACGGCTTCACCAGGTAGTCGTCGGCGCCCGCCACGAGGCCCGCGACGCGCTCTTCTTCGCTGGCCTTCGCGGTGAGCATGAGGATGGGCACGTCCGAGCGGCTGCGGACCTCGTGGCAGATCTCCTCGCCGGACACGTCGGGAAGCATCAGGTCGAGAATGATCAGATCGGGCTGGTGGCGTTCCGCGAGGGCGAGGCCATCGCGGCCGTTCGCGGCCACGAACACTGTGAAGTGGTCTCTCTCGAGGTAAGCGCGCACGACCTCGCGCACCGATTCCTCGTCGTCGATGACCACGATCTTCCCGGTCGCCTCGCTCATGGGCCTCCCCCCGC
>CAIOZS010000348.1 GCA_903862845.1 uncultured Thermoleophilia bacterium | reverse complement strand
GCGCTTGCTGTGCGGCTGCGGCTCCATCATGAGCGCCGCGATCTCGGGGCTGCCGTCGGTGATCGAGTGCACGTCGGTGGTGGCGCCGCCGACGTCGATGACGACGAGGTCCCCGACCTCGGCGGCGAGCCGCTCGGCGGCGATCAGCACCGCCCCCGGCGTGGGCAGGATGCGCCCATTCACGACCTCGCCGATGCGCTCCATCCCGGGGGCCTGCGTGATGTGCTCCTCGAAGGCGTCGTGAATCACGGCCCGGGCCGGCACGATGTCGAGCTCGTCGATGCCGGGGTAGACGTTGCTGGTGAGCTTGACGCGGAAGCCGGCCCCTTCGAGAAGCTCCTGGGAGTCACTGCCCACGACTGAGTTGCCGCCGTACACGACGATAGGACGCGCCGAGAGCTCGCAAAGACGCCCGGCGTTGAACAGCACGGTGTCGCAGTCGCCGCCCTCCACCCCGCCGGCCAGCAGGATGAGGTTCGGCCTGATCTCGTCGATCCTGCGCAGGTCGTGATCGCGCAGGCGGCCGGCGGTGACGTACTCGACGACGCCGCCGGCCCCCAGCGCGGCCTCGCGGGCGGCCATCGCCGTCATGCGCTGCGTGAGACCGTGCACGGTCATGCGCAGGCCGCCGGCCGCCGAGCTGGTCGCCAGCGTCAGGCGCGGCGCGAGCGGCCCGCACGCCGCCTCCAGCTGCGCCCGGGCGGCGCCCACGCCGATGGTGACATCGCCACCGGCACCCTGCACCGTGGTGGCGGCGACGCCCTGCCCGACGAGGCAGGGCGTCGCCTTCGGGTACGCGCGCAGCCCGTCAAAGGCCGAGACGACCGTGGTCGTCGAGCCGATCTCGGCGACGAGGGCATCGACGGGGCGGACCTCAGGACTCATCGCGGCTCCTCGAGGAATGTGCCCTCGCGCGATGGCTCCACGCGAGGCGCACGGCTACCCCACGCCCCGCCACATGGCGTAGAGCATCGCCGCCAGCAGCAGCGCCGTCGTTGCGGCGGTCACTCTCCAGCGACGGCGGTCGCTGGAGTACATGGGCAGCCCCATGAGCAGGATGCTGCCGAAGAAGAGCGCGAGATATGGGATCTGGACGACCGCCACGACCGGATCCCGCCACTCGAGACGGAGAACGTAGTCCACACCCAGCATGAGGACCACGAACGCATCGAACGTGAGCGGCCCGGCCAAGGCCAGCCGGCCGCTCCCGGCGCGCACGAAAACGACGAGCGCGTACGTCGCCGGAACGGCCAGCAGCGCTATCCCGATGCCCAGCGCCGGGTTCGCCCACGGTGCGAACGGGCGCGTAGCGAAGCCCAGCGCCTGGAGCAGGTTCACGGCGTTGACGACCAGCCACACGACCGTCTCTGCCCTGCGCTCGGCGGCGCCGATAGAGCGCTTCGTGTCGCGCCCCACGTGTGTTCACATCCCGCGCTCGCGCATCGTCGTCACGACGAACGAGGCGACGCCGATGCCCTTGGCGCCGCGCCCGAAGCCGGCGTCCATGCCCCAGCTACGGGCGAGCTCGTCGGTGACCTGCGTGCCGCCGCTGATGAGCAGCAGCTTGTCGCGCACGCCCTTCTCCACGGCCAGGTCGGCGAGCTTCTGCATGTTGTTCCTGTGCATGTCGCCGTGCGTGATGATCGTCGAGATGAGCACGATCTGCGCGGCGTGCTCGAGGGCCGCGTCGAGGACCTTCTCGACCGGCACCGAGGTGCCCAGGTACTCGCAGGCGAAGCCCCACTTCTCGAGGCCGCCGTGCTTGATGTCGATGATCTCGCGCATGCCCACCGAGTGCTCGTCCTCGCCCACGGTGGCGGCCACGCACTTGAGCTTCTTCTCGGCGACAAACGCCTTGATCTCGGCGTCGCTCATCACCACGGGCTCCGGCGGAATCGTGAGAGTGGCCGGGTCGACGACGGCGTCCAGCCGGCCCTTGAGCTCGATGAGCGTGCCCTCGGCAGGGTGCATGACCTGCTTGTTGATGACCTCACAGGCCTGCAGGTTCATGGCCTTGCCGAGCTCGAGCGCCGCGAACTCCGCGACGCGCGGCGCCGCCGGCAGGAACATCGTGACGACCACCCAGCCGTCGGCGGCCCACTGGACCTCGGGCCTGATGAGGCCCTTTGCGCGCAGCTCGGCGGTCAGCGCCAGGCGCGCGTTCACGTTGTCCTCGGGGTCGAGCTCGTCGATGAACGGCACCTTCTCGGCGTCGCACAGCGTGCAGCCGCCGATGAGGTCGCAGGGCTTGTGGGCGACGTCCGCGGCGGCCGCGACGGCCTCCCCCGCCGCGTCCCCGTACCCCTCCGGCAGGTGATTCAGGCCGAAGTGGTGGCACACCGGTGCGAGGTAGTCGGCGGCGCGAGGCACGATCGTGCCCGCCGCCACGCCGCCGTCGCTCTTGCGCGCGATGCCGTCGTCGTGGGTCTCGGGGTAGAGGCCGGAGTCGACGAAGTAGGCTTCCTCGACGGAGGCAAAGTAGCCGCCCTCGCGAAGCATCGCCTCGAAGAAGAGCACGGCGCGCTCCTTGATCTCGCGCACCTTCTGGTTGAGCTCGGGGGCCTCGCGGTCGAGCTTGACCATCTCGCGCAGGCCATCCATGCCGACAAGGCTCTGCTTGGCCGTGTTCACGGCGGCGACGTTGTTGTAGTGCCAGGGCACGTTGCGGCCCTCGTCGGGCGTGATCGTGCTCTGGATGTCCGCGCTCGTCAGCCGGCTGATCACGAGGTTCATGACGTGCGACACGGTGGCGTCGCGGCCGTCCGACTCCATGTAGCGGGTGTTCTCCTGGGCGCGCATCTTGTACTCGCCGAAAAGGTCGCGGAGCGCGAGCGCGTAGGGCAGATCCATGCGCATGCAGGGCGCCGGGGCGGCGTCGGGCGGCACCGTGCTCAGGCAGATGTCCTCCTTGGGCATCCCGACCGCGACCGAGTAGGCGCTGTTGATGGCGTGCTGTACGAGCAGCTCGGGCATCACGTTCCAGGCCTCGACCGCGGTGGCGTTGGCGTTGTGAGCGCCGTCGATCTGCGCCATGCGCACGCTGGCCATGACGTGCTTGGCCACGGCCGCGTCCACGAAGCTGCGGTACATGTTGATGTTGCGGTAGAGGACGTTGTACTGCGGGTCCTGGTGGGCGCCGTTGACGCCCTCCTCGGCGAACATCACGGCCATTTCAGGGCCGGCGACGCCACTCACGTAGGAGTGGAAGTTGATGGGCCGGCCCACCTCGTCCTCGATGAGGTCGAGCGCCTTGCGCGTGGCGCGCACCTGCTTGCGCGTGACGGCGATGCCGCCGACGCCTTCGGGCGTGCCCTCAAGCAGGCCGTCCATGTGGCTCTGCCCGGCGGTGCGGATGACCATCATGTGGTCGGCGCCGTGCCAGGCCGCCATGCGCATGCGGCGCAGGTCGTCCTCGAAGCGTCCCGAGGCGATCTCGGTGGTGATCACGCAGTCGGGTTGCGGGTCGATGTCGCCGAAGTAGTGGGCGGCCGGCAGCGGGATGCTGTTCCTCAGGCCCTTCGAGGTCTCCTTGTAGACGAACTTGTGCAGCTTCTGGTCGGGCACCTGCTCGCGCCAGTGCCAGCCCTTGCGCCGCGGGCGATAGTCCGCGAGGTCCTCGAGGAGCTTGGCGATGTCGAGCTTCTCGTTGGGATCGAGCGGCGGCATGGCGCCGCCGGTCGGGCGGGCGGGCGTGTCGCTCATGCCGTTCCTCCCCACTTCGCGAGGGCCACGTCCCAGCCCTCGCCGGCGGCGAGGCGCCGCGCGGCTTCGGGCGCGGGGCAACCCCAGGTGGTGCTGCAGTGCAGCACCACCTGTCCGGCCCCATGCCCCAGCAGGCCGCGCTTCTCGCACTCGCCGGCCACGGCCATGCAGGTCGGCGAGTCGATGCCCATGCGCATCAGCACCGAGCGCTCGATGCTCGGCGAGGTGTGCGTGCGGGCGAGCTCGACCAGCGGGTCGACGACCTGCTGGGCGAGCTCCCAGAAGCGCGCCTCGAGCTCTTCGTCCGTGAGGGCGGCGAGGTGCCCGCGGATCTGCAGGTACGTATCCGCGCGGGCCATCTCAGGCCTCCTTGAGCGCGGCCAGGATCGCCTCGACGGCGGCCGCGTCCGAGTTCGTGTCGGCCGCCAGAAAGGCGATGTCGGCGGCCGTCGGCGCGTAGCCCTCGGGCGCGTTCTTGAGAGCGTTGCGCACGTAGCTCTTGCGCATGCGGGCCACGTCGAAGTCCTGGGCCTGGATCTGCTCGGGACGCTCGGGGATGACGATGACCTTGCCGGGGACGTTGCCCTTGGGGTCGCCGCTGCGCACCTCGACGCCCATCTCCTTGGCGAAGTTGAGCTGCGCCCAATGGTGCTTGCCGGCGCCGGTGTACTCGGTCTCCTGCACGACCACGGTGGCGTCGCGCGGCAGGTCGCGGGCAAGGCTGACCGCCACGGTCATGGCGGTGTTGCCCGCCGGGCCGCGCTCCAGGCCCTCGATCTTGCTCATCGCCTCGGTGATGTAGAACACCTCACCCTGGGTCACCGTCAGGTAGCGATCGATGTAGCGCAGCGAGCGGGCCGCGTTGCGCGGCACGTCGGCGCGGTCCGGCCAGGTGGCGAACGGCACGCCGAAGCCGGTGTGCCCGGTGGTGAAGCTCTTGCGGTTGAAGTCGTCGTCGCTGGCCATATGCAAGCCGCTGAGGTCGACGGAGGCGCTGATGATCTGGGTGTCGGTGGCGCCGGCCCGCTTGAGGCCGCGGGCGGTGCCCGTGGTGTTGCCGCCGCCGGCGTGGGTGATCACGCAGTGCGTCGGCGGCGCTCCTGTGAGAGCCGTCATCTCCTCAGCGATCTCGAGGCCGAGCGTCTCGATGCCGCTCACGCCGAAGGAGCTGTAGAGCGAGGCTGCGAAGTACCCGGTCTGGTCGAGCAGCTCGACCATGTGGAAGAAGAGCTCCGGGCCGACCGTCATCTGGATGACCTCGGCGCCGAACGCCTCGCAGATGCGGCTCTTCTCGACGATCTCCGGCTGGCCGATGTGACGGCTGTCGAAGGTCTCCTGGCAGATGATGCACTTGAGGCCGTAGCGCGCCGCCTGGCTGCTGACGGCGGCGCCGTAGTTGCCGCTCGTGGCGGCGATGACGCCCTCGTAGCCCTTCTCCTTGGCGACGTGGATGCTCACGCTGGCGCGGCGGTCCTTGAAGGCGCCGGCCATGTTGGCGGCCTCGTCCTTGACGAAGATGCGGGCGCCCTTGCCGGGCGCGCTCATCGACCTGACCACGTCGGTCAGGTTCTTGAGCTCGAGCAGCGGCGTGTGGCCCACGCCGGCCCGGGTCTGGATGCCGACGATGTCGTCGAGGCTATAGCCATGGGCGCTCATCATGCCCTCGTAGTCGAAGGCAATGGGGCTCTGCTCGAAGACGCTGTAGTCCATCCCCAGCGCGGCCAGCATGATCTCGCCGCGGCGCGCCATGATGGCGTCGAACTTGGTGGCCATCAGGCACCGCCCTTGCCGGCCGGCGCGTCGCCCTGCGCGGCGTGGTAGTCGGCGAGCCGCGCGCGCAGGTCAACGCCCACGTGCACGAGCTCGGGGATCGGGTTGCCGAAGGTGTGGAAGTAGCCCGGGTTGATGGCCGAGAGCGAGCCCTCGACCAGGCGCCCGGTCATGGTCTCGATGGTCATGGGATCGCCCAAGGCGCCTGCGGCCTGGGCGAAGCCCTTGATCCACATGCGCAGAGGCTTCTCCGCCGTCTCCGGCGGAAGGTTCTTCGAGCGGTCGGCCGGCTCGAGGAGCACGCGCTGCACCTCGACCCAGTCGCCGGCCTTGCACTGAATGGCGTCTGTCAAAGCGGTCACCCCTCTCAGACCGTGGGAGCCCAGTAGCGCGGGATCGGCAGGTCGACGACGGTCTGCATGCCGGCGGGCGCGCCGGGAAGCAGGGGAATGTAGTTGCCGGCGCTCGCATAGGTGCCCTTGCCGCCGGGGATCTCGGGGGTGTTGGCCATGTTCACGTTGGGGTCGCCGACGATCTTGATGTAGTCGCCGGTGCCCTGGTCGGCCATCTGCGGGTGGATCTGCTGCGGGTGGATCAAGTGAATCTTGAGCGCGCCCTTGCTGTAGCCCTTGCCGACCTGCTTGCAGCCGGCCACGTCGCCGGCGGCCACGTGCACGCACGCCGTGGAGCGCTCGACCTTGGTGACGATGGGCTCGCGCGTCTCGACGATCTCGTCGATGTCCCAGCCCAGGGCCTTGGCGATGAGCATGATGCTCTCAGGGAAGCCGATGTGGCCGACGATCGTGCCGTCGGCGACGCCCTTCTCGAACTGCGCGACGGTGGTGCCCACGCCTTGGCCGGTCATGACGGTGGGGCCGAACGGCGAAAGGTCGTTGACGCGTGAGGCCTCGATGGAGTCGACGCGCAGGCAGATGCTGCTCCACATGACGATGAGGGCGTCGAGCACGAAGCCGGGGTTGATGCCCGTGCCGAGGATGGTGACGTCGTGCTCCTTGGCGAGCTTGTCGAACATCTCGGCGCGCGCGGGGTCGCTGGCCCACGGGTAGGCGAGCTTCTCGGCGATGCAGACGATATTGGCGCCGGCCCTCACGGCGGGCACGATCTGCGGCTCGATCTCGTCCATGTTGCTCTGCGTGTTGATGCAGACGACGTCGGGCTTCTGCGCAAGGACGGCCTCGAAGTCGGTGGTCATCTTGACGTCGCACGGGCGGCCGAGCAGCTCGCCGACCGTCTTTCCCTCTTTGGCGGGGTTGGTGACGATGACGCCGCAGAGATCGATATCTTTGGGGCGGTCGAGGATGTATCCCAGGAGGCCCTGGCCCATCATGCCCGTGCCCCACTCAGCTACCTTGATCATGTGTCGCTCCTCATCACAGGTTTTGCACTCATGAATACAAACTATGCAAGGAGAGCCACAGCTCTCCCGTCTTGTCAACAAGGATGGTGGCCGGCGCGCGGGGATGGATGCAGGTGACGCACAAAGCGTCGCAGCCGGCGGCGGCGGGTGGATGCGGTGGCGCCGGCCGCGAGGCGGACGCCGGCGCGTCTAGAAGCGGGGTGCTGGAGGAGGCTGGTCGACCGTATCGTGCGAGAGGATGGAAAGCTCCTTGCCCATCATCGCTCCTTGGTCGAAGTGGCGCAGGTCGGCAAACGCCGACCTGCGCCCTGCATGCTACGTGGGCGGCGCGCGGCGGTCAACCGTCGGGCTCGTCCTGGCGGACGGCGCCGTAGGAGGCAGGGGCCGCGGCCCGCGCTACCTCGAACCGATCGTTGGCCTCGACGATCGCCTTTGCGACTTCGAGATCCGACCATGGGCGCCCGGCCGCTCCGGCCTCGGCCCCGGGCGCCAGGAACACGTCGTAGACCTTGACCGCGAGAAGGGCAACGCTCACTGGGTCGCGAGGTGCCCGGCCGCCGGGGAAGCACTCCGCCCGCTCCCGTACGAATCTTGCGGCGGCTCGTACCGCCGCATGCCGGTCGCAGTCGTCCTGAGCCGGATGACTGAACTTCCAGCGCCGCGCCTGCCGCGTGATCACTTCGTTGTCCGCCGCGGTCCCGGCCGCGGCGAAGACGCGGCAGTCGTAGGTGCGGCAGGTCAGCGGCCGGGCGGCGTAGATCGAACAGCGGCCGTCCGCGGCGAGCATCGGGCAGCGGCCCTGCTCGTCGTAGCCCAGAAGCACGTTGCCGGCGGGTAGACCGGGCGCCGGGAACAGGAGCTCGCGAGGGATCACGGCGACGGTCCGCTCCTCGTCCGGCCCGATGTGCACGAAGTGCGACGTCGCGCAGCAGGCGCAGCAGTCGCCGCACGGCACGTCGGCCTCGCCTTGACCGGCGAGCACCGCCCGCATGCGGAGGAGCCAGGCGGAGAGCTCGCCGGCCGGCAGATCGGAGCCGGCAGTCATCTCCCCCGCACCTGGCCGCCGGCACTCAGAAGGCCGCCTCCACACCATCGTAGGCGCGCTGCAGAGCGGCGATGTCCAGCTTCTTCATGGTGAGCATCGCCTGCATCGCGCGCTGCGCCCCTTCAGTGTCCGAGCCGCCCACGTAGTCCGGGAGCGCCGTCGGGACGATCTGCCACGAGACGCCGAACTTGTCCTTGAGCCATCCGCAGCGCTGTGCCTCCGGGTCGCCACCCTCGGTGAGGGCGTCCCAGTAGGAGTCCACTTCTCCCTGCGTCTCGCAGTTGACGACGAAGGACACGGCCTCGCTGATCGTGAACACCGGCCCGCCGTTGAGCGCCGTGAACCGCTGGCCTTCGATCTCGAAGCTCACGACCATCACGGTCCCCTCGGGCCCGGGTGCGTCCTTGCCGTAGCGGCTCATCGTGATGATCCTGGAATCAGCGAAGACGGAGACGTAGAACATCGCCGCGTCTTCAGCTTGCGTGTCGAACCAGAGCATCGGAGTGATCTTATTGCCGGTGATCGCCATGGCGCTCCTCCCTGTGTCGCCTGGTGTGAGTCTTCCGCCGACGCGCTGTTCACTCCCTGCTGATCACGCGGCGCAGCTCGGCAAGGCGCGCACGCACCGCGCTCGGCGGCATGTGCAGCAGGTCCAGCGGCGGGTCAAGCCTCATGAGCAGGCGCCGTTCGAGGCTCTCGAGGACGTCCGCGTCGGCGACCGGGCAGACGGCGACCGCGAGATGCCGCTTCATCCACGCGCTCAGGTCGGCCTCCGACGCCGGCGTGACCAGCATCGGCGCCTGCACCTGCAGAGTCAGCTCGCCGAGGAGCGCCGCGGCCAGCGAGAACCGCAGGTCGGAGGCCCTGACGCGCCCGCCCAGATGCGTCTCCCCGATCTGGCGGGCGAGCGTGGTCGTCACCTTCTTGGCGGCGGGCCACTTTGTCGCCCCGGCCTGCCCGAGATAGATGCGCCCCGGGGCAAGCGCCGCGCGCAGCCCCGCGCTGAGGTCCGCGGCGCCCTCCTTGTCGACCCACCACGAGTGCAGGCCGGGGCCGTCGAGGCCGGCAGCGAGGCCGGAGCCGTCGGCGCCGGCGAGCCGCGGCGGCCACTCGCCGGCCGGCACGGCCTGCGCGGCGCTGCCGAGCGCCTCGAGCGCGG
>CAIOZS010000347.1 GCA_903862845.1 uncultured Thermoleophilia bacterium | reverse complement strand
TCGCCCTTGGCCGTCGTCAGCTTGCCGAAGCACGACACCACGAGGCGGTCGCGGGCGCGCGTCGCCGCCACGTACAGCAGTCGCCGCGACTCGCTGGCGGACATCTTCTTCTCGATCTCGCTCAGGGCGGTGTACGCCCTGGGCTCCAGATCGCAGGCGGCCGCCCCGGGGAGCTCCGCCTTGAGCTTGATCGCCAGGCGGCGAGCGGCACGGTCGACGATCGGCTCTCCTCCACGCCAGCCACCGCCAAGAGCGCCGCCGACCAGGACGACGATGGGGTACTCGAGGCCCTTGGCCTTGTGGATCGTGAGCAGGTGGACCACATCGCCCTCGTCGTCCACCTGGGACTCGCCTTCACCGGCCGCGTCGCCGGCCTCGGCAGCCCAGACCAGGAACGACCCAAGGCCGCGTCCGCCCGCGCCCGAGAACGCCCGTGCTCGCTCGACCAGCTTCTCGAGGTTGGCGATGGCCTGCGATGCCCCGGCGCCGGTAGCCGCGAGAAGCTCGGTGCCGTGCGCGAGCCGCACGAGCTCGGCGGCCATCTCGTGCGGCTCCCACTCGACGCGGCGCTCGTGGAGGGCACGCAGCGTGTCCAGGGCTGCGACGACCGCCTCGTACCCGGACGGCTGCTCGGCGGCGAACAGGTCGAAGCGGCCGCCGGCCGCCCAGAAGAGGAAGAGGTCGTCGTCGCTGAACCCGAAGAACGACGAGTGCAGGGCGCCGTAAAGGGCGGGCCCGTCGGCGGCGTCGTCGGCGGCGCGCAGGCAGAGCAGCGCGTCGGCCACCTCGCGCCGCGCGAAGTAGGCTTTGCCGCCGTCGACACGGTACGGCACGCCCGCCTCGCGCAGCGCCTGCTCGTAGGTCTCGAGCCCCGTGGTGGCGCGGAACAGCAGGGCCACGTCGCCCCAGCGCGGCGCGCGCGCCGGCTCGCCTTCCGGCGGCGCGCCTCCGGCGGCCGCCGCCTCCCCCGCCTCGGATGCCGCCGCCGCGACGTCGGCGACTCCCCTGTCCTGAACCGACCAGCGCACCGCGTCCGGTCCGTGCATGCGCAGCAGCAGCGCCGCGAGCGCACGGGCCTCATCGCGGCGGGCGGCGTCGGCCTCGCCGGCCGCCCGCACGCTGTACTCGCGGCCGAGCAGCACGGCCACCCGCGGCCCGTCGGCCGGCGGCCGGTACGGCTCGACCCACTGGTATCCCGGCTGGCGACCCTCGGCCTGGTCGCTGTCGAACACATCGGCGAACACGTTGTTGACCCACGCCACCGCGGCCGGCGTGGTGCGGAAGTTCTGGCGGATGGCGGTGACGACGCCGGCGCCGCCGGGCTGACCGCCCACCAGCTTCTTCACCTGGTCGAACAGGGAGATATCGGCGCGCCGGAAGCGGTAGATGGACTGCTTGGGGTCGCCGACCACGAAGAGCTTGCCGGGCTCGAGCACCACATCGCGCCAATCGGCGGCGAGCGGCTCCTGTTCGCAGAGCAGAAAGACGATCTCGGCCTGCAGAGGGTCGGTGTCCTGGAACTCATCGACGAGCAGGTAGCGGAAGCGCTGCTGAAGGGCGCGGCGCGCGGAGAGGTCGCCGCTGAGCAGGTCGCGCAAGCGGCCGAGCAGATCGGTGAAGTCGACGAGGCCGAGGCCCACCTGTACGAGCCCGGCCCAGCGTGCGAACGAGTCGGCCACCGCCACGGCGAGGCCGGTCACGTAGTCGGCGTAGACGTCGCGCAGATCGAGGACGACGGCGACCGCGGCCTGGTAGCGCGCCTGCAGCTCGTCCTTGCCGCCGGCGGCTCCGTCCCAGTTGCCCTTGCTGCCGCCGGGCGCCGTGGGGGTCGTCTTGACCGGCAGCGCATAGAGCGCCGCCGCCAGCAGGTCGAGGTCGGCGGGCGGCTCGGCAAGGAGCGGATCGCAGGCCTCGACGAGGTCCATGGCGGCGGCGAACCCTTTGTCGGTTTGGTCGCCGCAGGCCGCCGCGCAGAAGTCGCGGAGGCTTGCCAGAGGTCCCGCGAGCTCGTCCAGACCGCCGCCGAGGTCGGGCTCCGGCGGTGGTTCCGGCGCTGGGTCGAGGTCGTAGCGCTCGCCGAAGATGCCCTTTGCACCCGCGGCGAGCTCGCGCACGTCGTCGAGCTTCACGCCCACGCGGAGCAGCCGCGAGAGCCAGTCGCGCACGCGCGGCTCCGAGGCCTCTGCCACGGCCTCCGTGGACGGCTCTCCGGCGGCCAGCCCGGTGAGCCATTCCTCCCAGAGGCGGGCGCGCTCGATGTCGGAGCCGAGCGCGTCGAGCTGTTCGAAGGCAGGGTCGACGCCGGCCTCCACCGGGAATTCGCGCAGAAGGCGCCCCGCGAAGCCGTGGATGGTGCTGATGGGCGCGTCGTCGAGCGCCGCGAGGGCGCGCTCGATGGCGTCGGCTGCGGCCGAGCCGACCTCAGCCTCGGCGGCGCGCGCCTCGAACTCCTCGCGCACGCGCTGGCGCAGCTCGCCGGCCGCCTTCTCGGTGAACGTGATGGCGGCCACGGAGCGCACGTCGCCGGCTCCCAGCTCGTCGTCGAGCACGCATCTGACGTAGCGGTCGACGAGCACGCGGGTCTTGCCCGTGCCGGCCCCCGCCTCGAGCAGGAAGGTGACGCCGAGATCGCCCGTGACGAGGTCGCGGACGTCCTGGTCGCAGACCGCGCGCTCAGGCGCCGGCATCGTCGCTGACCTCCCCGGGGCCGTGGCGCTGCAGGCTCACGAGGTCTTCGAGGAGCTCATGCTCGCGTTTGCGCGCCCGCGTCCAGGCGGTGGTCCCGCAGGCGTAGTTGACGTCGCAGTAGTCGCAGCGCCCGGCCGTGGAGCGCGGAAACAGGCCGGCGTCGACCAGCGCGACCGCTGCGCCGACCAACTCGCGCAGCCGCCGGCCGGCAACGTCCTCGGCGTCCGGGAGGCGCAGCTCTTCAAACCCTCCGCGGCGGGTGACGAGCCGGTACAGGCAGGTGATCTCGCCGTAGTCCACGTCCCCGGCCTGCCGCGCCGCCATCTGATAGACGGGCAGCTGCACGCTGAGCCCGTCCTTGAGGCGCTTGTCCTCGGTGGTGCCCTTGCCGGTCTTGTAGTCGACGACGCGGGCGCCCAGGGCAGTGGCGTCCACGCGGTCGAGGCGGCCCTTGAAGCGCACGGTCCGCCCACCCGGCAACTCGAGAGTGACCGGCCGGCCGACGGCCTCGCCGAAGCGCCACTCGACGTTCGCCGGCCGGCCGCCGCGCGCGGCGAACACGGGGTCGCGGCGCACAGACTCGAGGAGGTCCTCGAGGAGCATCATGCGACGCACTTCCCAGGAAAGAGCCACGCCGGTGACGCCGCTCTGCTCGGCCTCGGCGCAGCGCGCCTCCCAGGCCGCGGCGAGGGCATGCAACGTTTCGTTGAGACCGGGCTCACCGGCGAGCGACGCGCTGTAGGCGCCTTGCAGGATCTTGTGGGCCAGGGTCCCGTACTCGCGGGCGTCCATCTCGAGGCTCTCGCCGGGCTCCTGCGGAGTCTCCAAACCGAAGACGTCGCGCAGCAGAAAGGCGAAGGGGCAGCCCACGTAGCGCTCGAGGCGCGTAGGTGACATCTCGGCGTCGAACGGGTGGCGCGCCGCCAGCGCGGCGCGGGCGGCGCCGCCGAGCAGCCCGTCCCACGCGCCCGGCGCCTTGTCGCGGGCGGACCGCCAGTGCTCCAGGCGGCGCCGCGCCGTGGCAGGCTCGCCGAGCACGGCGCCGAGGTACTCCCGCGCCGCGGGTGCGGCGCCCAGCTCGGAGAGCGCGAGGAGCGCCGCGGTGTCGTGCTCGCGCGCGTCCGTCCACACGGTGGCGGCGCTCCGGGGCGCCGAAGCGACGTCGGCAGCGGCCGCCGAGGCGCCGCCCACGTACGCGGGCGCGCCGCCGACGTGGCGCCACACGGCGGCCAGGGGTGCGCCGCTCAGAAGCTCGTCGAGACCGACCGGATGGCCTGCAACCAGCGAGGCCAGACGCAGCAACAGCCGCGAGGGCAGCCGCGGCCGGCCCGTGGCGGCGTCTGTGCGCGGCGCGAGCAGCGTGAGCTGCTCTCGCGCCGCTTCGCAGGCGAAGGCGAAGAGCAGCATCGACTCGGCGTCGCGCGATTCGGCCAGCGGCAGCCGCGCGCCGAGCGCCTCGGCGAGCCGGCGCCGTTCGGCGTCGCCGAGGAGGGGGTCCGGCCGGCCACGCGGCGGAAAGCCGCCTTCGGCGAGGCCGACGAATGCCACCGTGTGAAAGCGCAGACCGCGAGTCTCAAGAGGCGCGAGGACGGCGACGCCCTCGCGGCCCACCCGGCCCTGCGGCACACGCGCGTCCGCGAGCTGCTCGCGCAGCGCCGCCGCCATCTCGGCGACATCGACTTCTTCGTCCAGAACGCCGAGCGCGGCGAGGCGGCCGGCGGCGTCGCGGACGGCCGCGGCGGCAGGCGCCTCGAACAGCGCCTCGGCGACGCCGCCGACGACGCCGGCCCACGCGCCCCAGCCGGCG
>CAIOZS010000346.1 GCA_903862845.1 uncultured Thermoleophilia bacterium | reverse complement strand
AGGCGGTCCTGCCCGTGCTTGAGACTGTCGGCCGTACGGAACACCAGGACCTGCATGGGGGTGCCGCTGTCGTTGATCGTCACGTACTTGCCGCCGCCGAGGATGGTCGGGCTCGTCCCCGACCCGATGCACAGCTGACCGGTCTGAGACTTGTCGACGCCGTGGTCGTAGCCGGCGCGCCACGCGACGGCCGGCCGGTCATCGCGCCCGGCGACGAGCTTGTACAGCGCCTCAGAGGTCAGGACGAACGCCGCGTTCTTGTTCACGGCCAACCCGTTCCCGATCTGCTCGCCCCGGTTGAGCTCGACCCACTCCACGTGCGGCCACGCCTCGGGGTCGATGACGCCGACCCGCGGCCCCGAGGAGGCACCCATGCCCACCGTCTCGAACCAGATGCGACCGCTCCAGTCCGGAAGCAGCCCGGCGAGAGCGTCGTCCGAGGGGATGACCTGCGAGAGGTCGTACTGCACCTGCGGCTCCAGCGTCGGAGCAGCGGCGGTCCCGCCCTCACGGAGGATCGTGATCGTGCGGGGCCCGGTGCTGATCACGACGCGGTCGTGATCGTCGACGAAGAAATAGGAAGTCCCCATCGAAGCGGCACCCGCCGGGTAGGCCGCCAGTGTATCGAGCGACACCGGGTCGACGAGGAGGATGTCCAGCCGGGGCACGATGCCGTCCTGCATGAAGTTGACGACCAGTCGTCCGTGACTGTCGAACGCGATCGTGCTGGTGCACGAGGCCCACTGCAGCACGGCCGGCAGGCCGAGACGCGAGGAGATCGTCTCGAGGCCGCGGCCGAGAGGCCCGGGCGCACTCGACGTGTCGCTGTTCCAGCTGTCGTCGTGGATGTAGCCGTACGGGTTCCGCCCGAGGAACGGGTCCTGCGGCACGTTGGCGCTCGGCAGCGGCCGCGCCCCGACTGCAGACCCGACGAAGTCGGGCAGCACCGTAGCCGGGCCCGGGGCGATCGGCGGGTAGGACGTGCCCGCCCAGGCCGGCGCCGCCAGGACCGCCGCCGCAAGCACGGCTGCACACGTCGTGATGATCGCCTTCATGTCCGTACCCCTCTCAGTCCCCGTCGCGCCGCTCAGTCCTGTGGCTGGTCCCTCATCGCGACGACGCCGCCGTTCACGCCCACGTAGAAGGTCCCGTCGGGGCCGATGTACGTGGCGGCGTAGTCGTTGTCGTAGAGCACCCCGGTACCGGCGAGCTGCTTCCACACGACGTTGCCGTTGCGGAAGTCCACAGCGGTGAAGTACCAGGCGTCCGTCCCGTCGGCGAAGTACGGCTTGCTGTACGTGTAGACAAGCCCGTTCGCGAGCGAGAGCTTGGTCACCGTGCTCGGAATGCTCAGCTCGCTGTTCGTCCAGACCTTGCTCCAGGTGCCGTCCTTCTTGAGGTCGATGCGCGCCAGCCCGGGCGTCGTCGTGAGACCCCCGATCACGTCTTGGAACGGCGACACGTAGCCGTAGTTGTTCTCGACCACGATGGATCGGTCCGTGCAGACCAGTGAGTTCTCGTTGGACGCCTGGTCGGCGCCGAACACCGGCACTTTGGCGACCAGGCGCTTGCCGCTGACCTGCTTCGCGCACTTGTACACGAGCACGTTCATGTACGGGTCAGCGTTGTCGGTGATGGCCACGTACTTGGTGCCCATCAGCGTCGGCGTCGTCCCGGAGCCGAGGTCGACCTGACCCGGCTTGAGCCGGTCGCCCGCTCCGAACTCGGCGCGCCAGGTGACCGCCGGCCGGTCGAACTTGTCCGCGTCGAAGCGGTACAACGCCTTGGTGGAGACGGTGTAGATGCCGCCGTCCTGGCCCGCGGCGGTGCCATTGTCGATGCGCTCGCCCAGCAGCGCGAGCGAGGTGTCGACGCCGAGATACTTCCGCGTCGTCGCGTCGACCGTGAGCACCAGGCCGCCCTTGGTGGTCACCCAGATGTGGCCGTTGAAGTCGGGCTGCAGCGCCTGGATCTTGTCGCTGCTCGGGATGTAGCCGCTCAGGTCGGTCTCGCCGACCTTCGTGAACTGCCATCCGCCGGCCGTCTGCTGGTGCGAGATGTACTGGATCGTGCGGTCGGTCGTGCCGATGACCACGTTCCCGTCGTTGTCGAGGTAGAAATACGCCCCGGGCAGACGGTCGAGGAGGCTCGTCCGCAGGTAACCGGGGAGGTCGTACTCCGCGAGGACGTCCAGGGTGACCGGGTCGAGCAGGGTGAGCGTGACGGTGCAGAACAGGCTGCCCACAGTCCCCTGCACGACCGGGGCGACGATATTGCCGGCCGGGTCGAAGCCCGCGATGCCCACGAAGCCGATGTTGTTGGCACCTCCCTGTCCCAGCCAAGTCGAGAAGACCTGCGGGGAGAGACCGCTGGGGCCGGCGACCGGATACGTGTCGCTCATGTACGTGTCGTTGTGGCCGTTGTTCCAGGGTGCCGGCGCCATCCACGGATTGACCGGGATGGGGGAGGCCGAGATCGAGTGCGAAGTGGCCGGCCCGCCGACGTAGGTCGGCGCGGCGGACGGCGACGCGCTCGGGATCGGGACCGCCGGGACCGGGTACGTCGTCGCGGCGGCCGCGGCCGCCGGGACCAGCATCGCCAGGAGCAGGACCAAGATCCCGGCCGGCCAGACCATCCTGCGTACGCGTGTCGTCATTGCCCCCCCTTGTCTCGCGGTCAAACCGCGACTGCCGGCGAACGTGCTCATGCGCCCGACCTCCTGACTTCTCGCGCCGCCACAGGGGCGACGCCGCCAACTGGACAGCTGTATGGTAAGACTTGCGCCGGTGACCGTCCAGAGCGCGTCATCTCCCCCGACGCCACCGTGAAACGAGGTGACGAGTGAACCCGAAGACGCGCAATGCGGAACGGACCAAGGCGGCCATCATCGGCGCCGCGCGGCTCCTCTT
>CAIOZS010000345.1 GCA_903862845.1 uncultured Thermoleophilia bacterium | reverse complement strand
CCCACCTCGAACCAGATCGGCGACGACCAGGCGCGCTCGTTGACCATCTCGCCCTCGAAGCCCAGCGTGGGCTGCTGGTAGGCCACGATGCGGAAGTAGGTGCGCGAGGAGACCGGCCACACGAGGCTGAAGGAGCCGGTCGTCCGCGTCGCCACCACCTCACCGCTCGCGATCACCTCCACCTTCTCGATGGGCGCGCTGTCGCCTTTCACGTTGACGGTCAGTGTCACCGAGGTCGGGCCGGACAGCGTCTTGAAGCCGCCCATGCGCACGCTCGCGCCATCCGCCGTCGCTGCGAACTGGAGCCTGATGCGCGGCCCGCTGGTGGCGTAGCAGTAGCGCCCTTTGATGGCGTCGTAGATCGCCGTACGTGTGAGCTTCTTCGCGTACACGGCTGTGAGGGCGCCGCCGTAGGGCAGCTCGTCCGAAGCGGGCGGGCTGTGATCGGTCACGCTGCCGGGCAGACCACGGTGATCGTCGGTGCCGCCGACGATGCCGAGCTGGTAGCCCGCGTCGCCGGTGGTCAGCCAGCGGCCCAGCGCGGCTTCGACGGTACGCTCCGCGATGAGCCCCTTGATGGCCTCGATCGTGCCGGGCACGTCGTTGGCACCGTGCTTGGAGAACACCTCAACCACGGTCTGCTGCCGGGCGTTCACGTAGTCCCAGTTCTGGCTCGGATGCTGGTCCTCGCTCAGGCCGCTGCCTTCGGCCACCGTGTGCGGCACGGTCATGCAGTCGTATTTGGCGAGCGCGCTCCATAGCGCCTGCGGCGTGCTGCGAACGCTGGACTCGTCGCCGACCCGCGTGAAGCTCGCGAACACCTCGGCCGGCACCTTGGCCGAACGGAAGAGCACCTGCTTGTGCCCGTAGTCGGTCGACTCGGTCCACTCGTAGCCGAGCAGCGTAGCGAAGCGGCCGGCATCGTTGGCGTCGTTGACCTGGTCCTGCGTCTTGGTCCACAGGCTCTTCGAGAGCGAGTAGTCGTGGTCGATGATGGCGCAGAAGTCCAGCCTGGCGGTCGAGCGCGCATACTCGAGGGCCTGCGACGGGATGTTGGTCGCGCCCATCACGCGGGCATCGGTCGAGTACCTGGTGTGGGCGTGCAGATCGCCCCAGTAGACGTGCAACGAAGTCGCGCTCGAGGCGCGCACGACCGGCGAGGCGACGGCCACAGCAACGCAAGCGAGCACCACTGCCACAGCGGCCGGGAGAACGCGGCGAGACGTCAGGCCAAGAATCATCACTGCCCCCTCAGGCCGCGGCCGGAAGCTTGGGGGGCGCGCGCCGGCCGCGTCGACGGGCGCTGATAGCAGGGTCGGCCGCTGCGGCGGGGTAAGTCTGCGAGCGAAGGCAAGAAAGGTCGGCGGAGGCTCATGTTCCCCCTCGGTGATCGAGCCTGCGGACGGGCGGGCCAGGGCGGCGGACGCCCGCCCACGCGGCAGGTCGCGCGCCGGCCGGGCGAACCACAGCGCCGAGGAAGGCCGCACCCGCGCCGGGCCGCGGCGATGCGGCCTCCGAGCGGCGTGCGGCCTGTGCAGCCGGCGGAGGTGACGCTCGGCCGGGACCAGCCGCGGTGCGCGAACCCGGCGCGGGGACGCCTGGCAGGCGGGCGCCCGGCCGGCGCGTACCTGCCGGCCGTGATGAGAATCGCCGGCTGCCCCGCGGCAGTCGGCGCGCCGCCGGCAAGGCTCCGCGAGCCGCGCGGCCGAGATCAAGAGCCCGGGCGAGCAGGCCGCGGGCGTGCCGAGCGCCGGGCGCGAGGAACCCGCCGGCGCCGGAAAGGCGCGGGCGCACGCGGTCGCCGGCGACGAGCGCCCGACCCGCAACGGCCAAGGCGTCGGCGACCGGGCCCGCCGCAGCCGGGCGGGAAGACGCCGAACGAGCCCCGCTGCCCGCCACGGCAGCGGCGCCGGCGGGCGCCACCGGCGACCGACGCCCGCCGTCCTTCGCGTAGTCTTTGTAGGCGACCGCGCCGCCGCACGTGAGCACCGTCGTGGCCGCCAGAGCGATGACCGCTGCCTTCGCGACGCCGAGGCCGGCGAGCTTGGCAGCCAGGCCACCGGCGACCGACGAGGCTCCGCTGGTCAGCGCGACCGAGGCGGCCGCGGACACGCCGGCCGCGGAGGCGCCGGCCGCGGCGGCGAGATTCGTGGCCGCCGAGGCGACCACGTGGGCGCCGAAGAGCGGCGGCGCGGCGACCAGCGGCAGCGCCAGACCCAGGCCCACGGCGTGCAGGCCGCTCCAGCCCTCCACCGTTCTGCAGCAGTCCGGGCACGTGCGCGCGTGCTCGAGGACGCGCCGGCGGCGCGCTTCTGTCAGGCGGCCGCCGACGGAGTAGGCGGCCGCCTGCTCGGCGAAGCGGCAGACCGACCCGCGCGTCGCGTCCGCCGTCATGGCAGTGAAGGCGGTCCGGAACGAGCGCCGCGCGCGGAACAGCAGCACCTCGGAGGAGCCCCTCGAGATGCCCAGCGCCTCCGCAACGTCGCGGTGCTGCAGCCCGTGCACGTCCTTGAGCAGCAGGGCGGCCTGCTGTTTGGGCGGCAGCTCAGCGAGACTCGCGGCGAACAGGCGCGCCATCTCGGCCTGGTCCTCCCCGTCACCGACCGCGAGGTCCGCCTCTTCCCCACGCTCCTCCAGGGAGACCGGGCGCCGGCTGCCGGCACGCAGGTGGTCCCAGCAGGCGTTAACGGTGACGCGGTACAGCCATGCCCAGAGGTGCAGCTCCCCATCGATCCTCGGGATCTGCCGATACGCCTTGAGAAAGACCTCCTGAGCGATGTCGCGAGCATCCTCGCGGTCGTGCACAAGGCGCCAGGCGAGGCTGTAGATGGCGGCCTGGTAGTCGGTCACCAGGCGGGCGAACGCGTCCTCGTCGCCGGCGCGCAGAGCGGCCACAAGGCGCGCGTCGTCGCGGGCGGCGGCGCCTGCGGCGCCGCCCGGCAGCGCGCGTGCCTCTTTGGGGATCGTGGCCATCCTGCTCCCAGTAACTCCTTCGCGTCGGTGAACCTTAGCACCCACCTCACCCGAGCCGCGATGCTGAGTGCCCCGACGCCGGCTCCGCCCGGCCGTCTGTAAGACCGGAGGCCCTCCCGACGTTCCTTGAGATGAAGAGCCCGGCAGTTCGCCGGCTCATTCACGATATCGACAAGGAGGACCACGATGTTGAGAAAGCGCGTCAGAGCGGCAGGCAGGATCAGGCGCCCGGCCGCGAGCATCACCCTGCTGGCGGCGACGGTGGCGCTGCTCGCTCTCACGGTCGCCGGGCCCGTGGTGGCCCGGGCGGCCGCGCCGCCGGCGGCCAAGCCGCGGCCGTTCATGGCCCAGACCACCGTCACGTCGGTCGACCTCAGTGGCAAGACCCTCACCGCCAGGGTGGTCAAGGGCAACCGCCCGATGAAGGCGTCCATCGGCAAAGACGTCACCTTTGCCGTCGGCGACTCCGCGGTGATCGTCAAGATCGGTGAGGACGGCGCGGCGACGATCGGCCTCGGCGGCCTGGTCGCCGGCGACCGCGTGCTCGTCACGGGGCGCGTCGACCGCACAAACCCTGCCGCGCCGCTGTACAAGGCCTGGCTCATCATCGACCGCGGGCCGGTGCCCCTCAAGACCTGAGGCCGGAGCGGTCACGGCGGACGGGGCGGCTGTCATCGGGAGCGGTCCGCAGCGACGCGGGAGGGGCGCAGGCCACTCCCGCGCCGCGTTCAGAAGATCAGGCGCGCCAGACGATCGAGAGCCTCCACGCCGCGCGGCTCAAAGGGAAACGCCGGCAGGCAGACGCAGCCGGGGCCCAGCGCCTCGATCTCCTGCAGGTACGGGAGCTGCTCCTCGCGCACGGCGGCGCAGAACGCGCAGGCGCCCGGCGCGGTGACCATGTTGGCCACGACCCACGAGCAGCGCGTGGGGATGCGGGCCAGGCTGTCCAGAAGCCGGCGGGTCTCCTCCACAGCCATCGCCTCCGGGATCGCCACGGCCACGAGCTGGCAACGCTCGCCGTCGGTGAGGAGCTGCCGCACCTGGCGGAGCTGCTTCGACTTCTGGCGCAGGAGCTCCCCGGCGCGCGCCAGCGAGAACGCGTTCTGGTACTTCAGCAGCACCCTGAAGAGCGCCGTGAACCACTGCCTGACCAGCTCCGGGGTCTGCAGCAGGCGCAGGGCGTGGCCGGTCGGCGCCAGGTCGAGGACGTAGGCGGCGTAGCGGCCTTCTTGCACCAGATCCATGAGCTTCATGAGAGCCATGAGCTCGTCGAGGCCCGGCGGAGTCAGGGAGATGAGCTCCTGCATGACCCGGCGGTCGAAGGCGATCTCCACGTCACCGCCTGCGCCGAAGGCGGTGAACGCCTCCTGCACCTCGCCGGCGTAAAGCCCGCTGACCTCCGCGAGCACCGAGGTCGCCGCCATCTCCAGGGCGTCCAGCCCGGCGACACCTTCGACCGCCGCAATCTGGCTGCCGAGGTTCTGCCCCAGGCAGTCGGAGAGCGAGTGCGCCGGATCGACCGAGAAAAGCAGGACCCGCCGGCCCTCGTGCTTGCGCGCCAGGTGGAGGGCCGTCGCGGCGGCGACCGTGGTCTTGCCCACGCCGCCCTTGCCGCCGACGAGGATGAAGGTCTGCTCCACGGTGATGCGAGCGGGCGATACGGTCCCGACGGGCGGCGCGAGCCCGACGGCCTCGGCAAGATGCTCCCCGGCGGAAGCGCCGGGCGCGGAAGGCTCCGCCGACGCGTCAGGCTCTATCGGCCCCGCCCGGTACAGAAGGCCGGCGAACTGCCGCAGGCGGGCCTGGCCGTGGACCTGGTGCGGCAGCAGCGGCACGCTCACCGCCGCCGTACCGGCGCCGGCCGAGAGCGCACCCGCGCCGGCCTCATCCGCGCCGAAGCGCGCGGCAATCTCCCGCAGCGAGGCCTGCTGCTCGCGCCGGCGCCGCGCGCAGAAGGGGCACTCCGCGGCGTCCGCGTTTCTCGCCACCCGGTTGACGACCACAGTGCGCACGGGCACCCCCATGCCCTCCAGAGCGTCCGCAAGCCTGCCGGTCTCCGCGACGCTAAGCGCCTCGGGAATCGTGACCGGTACGAACTCGGTGGTGCGCGGGGCACGCAGCAGGTCGCGCAGCAGCTCCATGTCGGCGGTCATGGCTTCCATGAAGTCGTCCGTCTCGTCGCGGCGCCGGCGCCCGAAGACCGACTGCATGTAGCGGTGCTTCTCAAGCATGAGATCGAGGACGTGCAGCCACCGGGCCATGAGCTCGGGCAAGGCGAGCAGGCGCAGGGTGTGCCCCGTGGGTGCCGTGTCGAGGATCACCAGGGCATAACGCTGCTCTCTGACGAGCTCCGCGATCTCGATCACCGCCATCAGCTCGTCGAGGCCGGGCAGCGAGAGCTCGAGGAACTGGCGGATGTCGTCGTGGTCGAAGTAGGTGCCGAGGTCCATGATCGTCGCGATGGCGTCGCCGTAGCGGTCTTTGAACGTTTGCAGGCGTTTGCCCGCGTCGACCGCCCAGGCGAAGAGCTCGGGCTCTCCGCGGATGGGCGTGATCCGGTCGCCGATCGGCTGTTCGAACGCGTCCGAGAGTGAGTGCGCCGGGTCGGTGGAGACGACGAGCACGGCGCCCGGCCTTTCGTGCGCCCGGTGCAGGGCCGTGGCGGCGGCGACCGTGGTCTTGCCCACGCCGCCCTTGCCCCCGAACATCAGAAAGCGCAGCCCCTCGTCGACGAGGAAGGAGGGTGGCTGCGCCCCCGGGCGGCCAAGCGCCGCAGGCTCCGCTGGTTCGCCGTCGGCCACGATGCTTCTCCCCCCGCGTTCGCGCGTCCTGGACGCCCGCAGGCTACCACCGACGGCGGGGCAGCGCCGCGGGCGGGCGCTGCCGGCTCACGGCGAGGCTCAAGGCGTTGCTCGCAGGCGCACGCGCGGCCGCAGGCGGCCGCGTCTGGAGGCGGCTCCCCCCTACCGGATCACGATGAAGCCTGTGGCGCTCGTGGCGGTGCCGCCGGCCGTGGACACGGCGATCGTGCCGCTGGTGGCGAGGCTCGGCACAGTGGCCCTGATCAGCCCGGCGGAGACCACGGTGAATCTCGCCGCGGTGCCGCCAAAGTCGACCGCGGTGGCGCCGCTGAAGCCCGCGCCGACCACAGTGACGACGGTGCCCGCCGGGCCCGAGCTGGGGGTGAAACCTCTGACGATGGGCGCCGGCACGTCGGAGCGCACCGCGGCCGCCACGTCCAGCCGCCCGCCGGTGGTCGTCACGCCGCTCAGCGAGTCCAGCGGATCGACAGTGCCGAGGATCCGCCGCAGGCGCTGCTCCAGGGTTTCGGATGGGTACTGCGTGGCGCACAGCGCGACCGCCCCGGTGACCTGCGGCGCGGCCATGGATGTGCCGCTCCCGCTCGCGTACCAGCCCCCGTCCCCCACGCTCTGCGCGCCCCAGGTGGCGCCGCCGTCCGTGGTGGCGAGGATGGTGCCGCTGTAGCCCGCCGCCCAGCCGCGGGTAGCGTTGCCGAAGGCGACTGCTTCGAGGTCCGCGGAGGTCGCCGAGCTCTGCGCGCTCCAGGTGGCGCCGCCGTTCGCGGTGGCGAGGATGGTGCCGCCCCAGCCCGCCGCCCAGCCGTGAGCGGCATCGCTGAAGGCGACGCCGCGCAGGCGCTCATTGGTCCCCGAGCGCTGCGCGTTCCAGGTGGCGCCGCCGTTCGTGGTGGCGAGGATGACACCCGAGGAGAGGCCCATGTCATAGCCCACAACCCAGGCGTGAGTGGGGTCGATGAAGGCGACGTCGTAGAGTCGCGCGCTGCTCCCCGAGCTCTGCGCGTTCCAGGTCGAGCCGCCGTCGCTGGTGGCGAGGATGACGCCGGCCTCGCCCACCACCCAGCCGTGGGCGCGGTCGCTGAAGGCGACGCCGTGCAGCCACGTGCTGATCCTCGAGCGCTGCGCGTTCCAGGTGGCGCCGCCGTCGCTGGTCGCAAGGATGGTGCCGGCCTCGCCCACCGCCCAGCCGTGGGTCGCGTCGCTGAAGGCGACGTCGTAAAGCAGCTCGGAGGTCCCCGAGCTCTGCGCATTCCAGGTGGCGCCGCCGTCGCTGGTGGCGAGGATGACGCCGGCCTCGCCCACCGCCCAGCCGTGGGCGCGATCGCTGAAGGCGACGCCCCACAGAAACGCGTGGGTCCCCGAGCTTTGCGTGGTCCAGGTGGCGCCGCCGTTCGTGGTGGCGAGGATGTCGCCGCCGCCGCTCACCGCCCAGCCGTGAGCGGCATCGGGGAAGGCGACGTCATAAAAGGCCACGCCGATCGCCGGCACCGTGCTGAGGATGCCCACGCCGGGGGCGCCCAGATCGACGCTCGTGGGACCGTAGTTCGAGAATCTCGCGAGGGCGTCGTTGTCGTCGGTGGCCGCCACCGAGATGATGTTCGGGCAATCGTAGGACGAAGGGTAGTGCGGATGGGTGTCGTTGTTGATGCCGTTGCCGGCGGCGTCGCCGTTGCCGGCCGCCGCGCAGAAGACGATGCCGGCCGCGCCGGCGGCGCTGATAGCGTCGCGCAGCAAGTGGTCTTCGCCGGTGCCGCCCCAGGAGGCGTTGATGGCCACGACGTTGACCCCGTAGTGGAGCTTCTCGTTGACCACGTAGTCGATGCACGTGATCGCATCCGCATCGGTGCCAGGGCCGCCCGCACTCAGGAACTTGAGCGCCATGATGCGCGCCTGCCAGGCCACGCCGGTGATGCCGACGCCGTTGTTGCCGACGGCCGCCATGGTGCCCGAGGTGTAGGTGCCGTGCCCGTTGTCGTCGTAGGGGTCGCCGGAGCCGGTGATGGCATTGATGCCGTAGACGTCGTCGATGTAGCCGTTGTGGTCATCGTCGATGCCGTTGGCCGGGATCTCGCCGGGGTTGTGCCACATGTTGGCGGCCAGGTCGGGGTGGTCGTAGGCGACGCCGGTGTCGACGTCGGCGACCACGACGGCGGCGCTGCCCGTGGTCGTGCTCCACGCCTCGGGGGCGCCGATGTCGGCGCCCGGGGTTCCGCCGGTCTGGCCGGTGTTGCTGAGCCCCCAGAGGTCCGTGAACAAAGGATCGTCCGGATAGACCGGCGCGGCGTCCGCGGACCTTCTGTAGTTGAGCGAGGCGGCGATGACGTTGGGGTTCCGCAGGGCGCTCGCCACGAGGGCTTTGCCGGTTAGCGTGGTGGACTTGAAGAGCAGGATGCGCTGGCCGCGGGGCACGACGGCCTGCACGCGGAGGTCGCGGACGCCGGCCGCGCCGAGCGCGCCGGCCAAGGCCTTCTTGCCCGACTGCGAGGCGCCGGCCCGCAGGCGCACGAGGACCTCGCCGGCCACGTACGAGGCGCCGGGCGCCGGCGCCTTCGCGAAGTGCGCGGCAGGCCGTGCGTCCCGGCTGCCGGCCTGTGCCTGCATCACCAGCAGCAGGCCGCCGGCGAGGCACAGGCCCAGGGCGAGCAGCAGAGGGATGGTGACATGGCGGAACCCGAACCTTGTTCTGGTGATCATGAGTCGCTCCCTCCGTTGGCCGAGTGGCACGGAGCACGCGTGCCCCGTCGGTCAGCTTACCAGCAAGAGACAGCTTGAGCCGCGCCATTCCCTGACGAGCAGGGCGCGCGGCCGGCAGCAACGACCCAGGCGGCCCCGGCGCGGGGCAGTGCGAAAAGGGAAGACAAGGATTCCTTGACTGTCGCGTCGCCCGCGACCGTCCACAGGCTCGATCGTTGAGAGATAAGATAAGGATCCGCCGCCATTCCCTATCTTCCCTCGCAGTACTGCCCCGCCGCGGCGGCTCCCACGGCTCCCTCGGCCGCGGCGTCAACCGTCAAGCGCGACGGTGTCGCGGCCGCTTTGCTTGGCGACGTAAAGCGCCCGGTCGGCACGCCGCAGCAGGTCGGCGGGGAGCTCGCCCGAGGTCCACTGCGCGACCCCGCCGCTGACCGTGACGCCGCGCTGCGCGAGCGCTTCGCAGGAGCGCACGGCCGTCAGCACTCTCTCGGCGAGCCCCAGCGCGCCGCTCTGGTCGGTGTGCGGCAGGAGCACGCTGA
Source organism: uncultured Thermoleophilia bacterium (assembly GCA_903862845.1). Lineage (GTDB taxonomy): Bacteria > Actinomycetota > Thermoleophilia > UBA2241 > UBA2241 > CAIXSE01. The sequence continues at coordinate 2,234 of CAIOZS010000345.1, read as the reverse complement.
ACTCGTCGCCGCCGAGGCGGCCCGGCAGGTCCTCGACGCGGCACACGGAGCCGAGCAGCGCGGCGAAGCTTGTGAGCACCTCGTCGCCGGCCTTGTGACCGGCGCTGTCGTTGACACGTTTGAGGCCGTCGAGATCGAGGCTCAGGAGAGACAGGGCGCCGCCGTGGCGCCGCACCAGCGAGATCGCCCTCTCGAGGGCCTCGTAGAAGTGGCGCCGGTTGGCGAGGCCGGTGAGATCGTCCACGGCCGCGATGCGCGTGATCGTGGCGTTGGCCTGCGCGAGGGCGGCGGTCTCGCTGCGCAGCTCGTCGTTGAGGTGGGCGAGCTCTTCCTCCGTCCGCTTGCGCTCGGTGATGTCCTGTCCTTGGGCGATCGTGGCCACCGGCGTGGTGCCGTCGGCCCCGTACAGAACGGCGGCGCTCCACAGCACCGTGCGCACCTCGCGGTCGGCGCGCAGGATGGGGACCTCGACCACCTCCCAGAGATCGCCGGCCGACGCCCGGGTCACGAGGTCGAGCGTCTGGGTGCGCCGCTCGTCGGCCGGGAAGAGCAGTTCGAGATGCCGGCCGACGACCTCTCCGGCAGCGCGCCCCGTGAGCTCCTCAAAGGCGCGGTTGAAGCGCGTGATGCGCTGCTGCGGGTCCCAGACGATGATCGGGGCATTGGCGTAGCCGAAGAGGTTCTCGATGTAGTCGCGCGTCTCGCGCAGCTCCTCTTCGATCTGCTTGCGCCTGGTGACGTCACGGACGTTGAAGACCATCCCGGCGGGCTGCTCGTGCGCGTCATGGATGAGCTCGCCGCTCACCTCGGCCGCAAAGGTGCTGCCGTCGGCGCGTAGCCCGCGGCAGTCGCCCGGCCCCGGCATCATGCCCTGAAACTCGAGCGCCACGCTGACCTTGGGGCGCTCCCCGGCTTCGGGACGCTCCGCGCCCTCGGTGACGAGGAGCTCGCCGAGCGAACGGCCGATAATCCCCCCGTCCCGATCGTATCCGAACATGCTCAGGGCCGCGGGAGACGCTTCGCGCACGCGGCCCTCCAGATCGGTGATCGCGATGCCGTCGGGGGACGCGCGCAGCACGGACCGACAGCGCGCTTCGCTGCCGCGGAGCGCTTCGTGCTCCCGCGCCAGCCGCAGCGCGCTCCGGCCGAGATCGCCGAGCATGTCGACAAAGTCGGCGAGGAGGCCGAGGGCCCGCTGGACGCGCTCGGGCGAGAGCACGGGCACGCCCGCCAGCGCGTCCAGGTAGGCACGCTCGTCGAAGCCGAGCCGCTGGGCGCGCCGGCGGAAGGCCGCTTCGTCCACCACGTCGTCGTCGCAGAAGAACTGGCCGATGATGAGAGTGGCGACGTGCTCGCCGGCGATGACAACGGGGGCGGCCACGTCCCGGAGCCCGTTGGCGCACGTGTACGAGGCGTAGCCGGGCGCGCTCAGGCCGTCGAGGAGGCGCCGATTGACGCACGCGTCGCTCTCGAGGCAGCCCTTCAGCGTGACCTCGTGGACGCGGTGAAACCGCGTGCAGATGTCCTGCCAGCCGGCGGTCACGAGTACGGTGCCGTCCGGATCGAGGACGGCCGCGCTGAGACCGCCGGCGGCGGAGAGGCCGTTGCACACGCGCTGCACCTGCGCCAGATCGAGCAGGTCGGTCAGACTGTGCTCAGCGGTCTGCACGCGCCCTCCCCTCACCTCGTCCCCGCTCCTTCGGCGCCGTCGCCGACCCCGAGCGTCCCAACTGTCCACGCGTGCCGCGAGGCGCGAGCCTGCCACGCGCCCGGAGTCTGCCGCAGGCCCTCGCGACACGTATCGGCGAATCGCTGCGTGGAGTTGAGCCGGCGGCGCCTCGGCCGGCGAACGGCGCCGGCGGGAGTATGCTGCTTCCAGACAGCGACGACCGTCATGCGACAAGAAGCGATTGGAGACTGCGATGTCAGCCGAACAAGCCTATGCGTTCGTCCACAAGATGAAGAGCGACGAAGAATTCGCTGCCAAGGTGAAGGCCGTGGAGGACGTGGCGGCGCGCATGGAGCTCATCCACGCCGAGGGCTTCGACTGCAGCGCCCAGGAGATCAAAGCGGTGTCGGGTGGTCTCGCCGATACGATGAAGATGCGGACCTTCGCCGCGGGTGGGTCGTGGTTCGACTGCCCTGCCCTGCGGTGGGAGTAGCTCGAGAGGGAAAGTCCTGCAAAGCGGTGGTAGCGGCGGTAGGACTCGAACCTACGACACGCGGATTATGAT
>CAIOZS010000344.1 GCA_903862845.1 uncultured Thermoleophilia bacterium | reverse complement strand
TGGCCGGGCTGCGTGAGCGCTTCCTTTCGCGCTTCCTCTGCCTCACGGCCTGCATCAGCATCAATCACTGGCTGGGACGCCCCAGTCGCGCCCTTGTCGACTACGCCGCCTGAGGCTGCGGGCGTGGAATCAATCATCTAGCGCGGGACGCGGGGTGACCGCCGGCGGATGCGCCCACCCTACGCGAGGTTCTTGATGTCCACCGGCACGATCTCGTCGGCCGGGGCGAACCCGAACACGCGCCCGTAGAAGTACAGCTCGGACTCCAGGCTGCGCACGATGTTCCCGGCCTTGCGGAAGCCGTGCTGTTCGCCCGGGAAGGCGAGGTAGGCATAGGGCACGCCGTTGTTCTTCAGTGCCGCGACGATGATCTCCGACTGGGCCGGTGGGACGATGGCGTCGTCGAGGCCCTGCAGCACGAGGACGGGGCAGGCGATGTTCGCCACATGGTGGATCGGCGAGCGCTCGCGGTGGACGGCGGCCATCTGCGGATACGGTCCGATGAGCCCGACCAGGTACTGTGACTCGAACTTGTGGGTGCCGCCCGTGGCGAAGGCCTCCAGATCGGCGAGGCCGAAGTACGAGGCGCCGGCGGCGAAGAAGCGATGGCGCGTGAGCGCGTTGAGCGTCGTGTAGCCGCCGGCGCTGCCGCCTTGGACGGCGATGCGCGCCCGGTCGGCGTCGCCGCGATCCGCAAGGTAGCGTGCGGCGTTGATGCAGTCGACGGTGTCGACGATGCCCCAATTGCCGCGCAGGCGCTCGCGGTAGGCGCGGCCGTAGCCTGTGGAGCCCCCGTAGTTCACCTCGACGACACCGATGCCGCGCGAGGTCCAGTACTGGACGTCGAACGAGAGCTGGGCGCCGGCGGCAGCCGTGGGGCCGCCGTGGCTCATGACGATGAGCGGCGGCCGCTCGCCGGGCGGCGCCTCGAAGTCGCGGTTCGCCGGAGGGTAGTACAGGGCGTGGGCGGTGACATCGACGCCGTCTTCGCCGGCCGCGCCCCGGCGTTGGTCCTTCGCAGCCGTCAGCTCATCGGCGAGCGGCCCCACGATGGAGCCCTCCGGGTACGACGTGGGGAACGCGATGGGCTCCGGCACCGAGATGTAGCCGGGGTCGATATCGATGGTCTTGCTGCGGCGGACCTCGCACGCGGCGCCGCTCCCGGGGTCGACGAGCGCGACGGCGGCGGCCCGCGCCGCGCCGCCGCCGATCACCGCGACCTGCTCGCCGAGCGCGACCAGCGACGAGAACGCGGTGAGCTCGCAGGGTAGCGGCACGATGCCGGGGCGCGCCGGGTCGATAAGTCCGAGGTGCTCGGCGCCGTCCTTGCCGAAGCAGGCGGCAATGCGCCCGTCGGGGAGGAAGTCGTAGTTCTGCAGGCCGAAGACCCACGGGGGCTTGGCGAGCTCGGCGGCCAGCGGGGCGAGCGCGGCGACGCCGCAGGCGATCTCGCCGCCCCGCGCAGAATCGCCGCCGCTCTCGACCCGGTAGAGGTTCCACCAGCCGCTGCGATCGCTCACGAAGTGCAGCCGGCCGTCGGGGCTCCAGGCCGGCTGCAGGACGCTCTCGGCGGCGGCGCCGGCGACGCGCCGCTGCGCGGCGAGCTCTCCGTCGGCTGTGAGGTCGGCGACCCACAGCTCGGTGCCATCCCACGGCATCTGTGGGTGGTCCCAGCTGAGCCATGCCAACTGCCGCCCATCCGGGCTGAGGCGCGGCGCCGCGAAGAAGTCGTGGCCGGTGGCCACGACCTGCGGCGCGGCCGATCCGTCTGTTGGCAGTGCGACGAGCTCGTTCGTGACCGCGCCGTCCTCGTGGCGCTCGCGCACGCACACGAGCGTACGGCCGTCGGGCGTGACGCGCCCGTCGGCGTAGCGCACGCTGCGCGGCTTCGGGGGCACCGGCGTGATGGGGCGGGGCCCGCTCGCGGCTTCGCCGCTCGTCGCCCCGCCGCCTGCTCCACTCACCTCCAGGCGATACAGGCGCTGATCCTCAAACTCACTGAAGTACGCGGTGACGCTGCCGTCGGCAGCGGCGTGCAGCGCGTAGATGCCGCCGCCGTACTCGTGCACGAGGGTGCGCGTGTTGGTGGTCGCGGGGACGACGTCGACGATCTCGCCATGCGCGGTGCGCCGCACGAGCACGGAGCGCCCGTCCTCGAGCGGGCGCATCTCGACCCAGAAAAGCTCTCCGGCCGCAGCCTGTAGCCAGCCGAGAGCGATGCCGGACTCGGCGATGAGGCGCGCGGTGATCGGTGACGCCCAAGAACCGTAGGGCGCCGCGATTCGCCGCGATTCGGCTCGGCTCGGCCGCGGTTGGTCGGTCACTCGTGCCCCTTCCGGAGAACCGCGCTGGCGGCGCGGTTCAACACGGAGCATACACCGCCGCGCGGCCGGCACGGAGCGCGGCCTACCGGCGCTCGAGGCGGAAGACGTGGTGCCGGTTGGCGCCGCGCGTGCAGTCAAAAGGCAGCGTGGCGCGCGACAGGTCTTTGACCGAGAGGCCGCCCAGCTCGCCGTGCTCGAGCTTGAAGCCACGGCGATTGGTGGCGAACAGCAGGATGCCGCCCGGGGCCAGGAAGCGCCGCGCGGTCATGCGGATGAGATCGGCGTGGTCGCGCTGCACATCGAAGGTGGCGCGACCCATCCTCTTCGAATTGGAGAAGGTCGGCGGGTCGAGCCAGATGAGGTCGTACGAGTCGTCGGCCTCGGCCACCCAGCGCAGGCAGTCGGCCTGCACGAGACGGTTCGGCGAGGCCCGCCGGGCGGGGGCGCCGGGTCGCGCGGCGCCCTGAGGCGGGCGCGCGGAGCCGGCCCCGCGCCCCGCCCTGTCGCCCGAGGCTCCCGAGAGCTCCAGCGCGGCGTTGAAGCCGTTGGCCTCCAGGTTGCGCCGTGCCCACTCGAGGTACGTGGCGGAGAGGTCGACCGTCGTTGAGGCCGGCGCTCCGCCGGCCAGGGCGTCGACCGTCATCGTGCCCGTGTACGCGAACAGGTTGAGAAAGCGGCGCCCGCCGGCCAGCGTGCGCACCAGCCGCCGCGTCAGGCGCTGGTCCAGGAAGAGCCCTGCATCGAGGTAGTCGCGCAGGTTCACGAGAAACGTGAGGTCGTCCTCCTTGACCGCCAGGAAGTCGCCGCCGGTGGCGCGGCGCTCGTATTGCGCCGCGCCTCGCTGGCGGCGGCGCTCCTTGAGTACCACGCGCTCCGGCGGCACGTCGAGCACCGCGCCGATCACCGCGAGCGCGTCTTCGAGCCGGCGCCGCACCTTGCCGGGGTCGATCTCCGCCGGCGGCGCGTACTCCTGCGCGTGCACCCAGTCGCCGTACACGTCGATGACCAGGTTGAAGTCGGGCAGGTCGGCGTCGTACAGGCGGTAGCAGGTGATGTTCTCCTTGTGAAGCTGACGGCCGAGACGGCGGATGTTCTTGTGCAGACGGTTGGCGAACTGCTCGGCGCCGCCGGTGAGCAGTCCGGCCGGGCGGATCTGCGTCGGCCCGGCCGCCGGCGTCACGGGCGACGGCGTGGGCGTTTCGGCTGCTGCGGCGGGTGCCGACGTGACGGATACGGAGGCGGCGGCCGGCGACGTCGCGCCGCCGGACGAGCGCACCGCAGCGCGGGCGCTCCGCGGCGCGTCGGCTGCAGTCGCGCCCGCGGCGCCGACGTCCGCACCGCCCGCGCCCACCTCGTAGAACGCCAGCGTGCACTCAAGGGGCCCGTTGTGCAGCATCGTGTCGCGCTTGACGGGCACGCCGATCATCTGGGCCTGGTATGGGCTGCCGACGAGCAGCGTGGCGCGCCAACCGCCGAAGCCTGCGCGCAGCCGCTCGCCGAGCAGGCGCGTGAGAGCCTCGGCGTCCTCGCGCCGCCCGAGACGTTCGCCGTAGGGCGCGTTGGCGCCCACGAGGCCGCGCGCGGCGGGGGCGCGGAGCTCGACCAGCTCGCGCCGCGAGACGGCGACGGCGCCGCCCAGCCCCGCATGCTCGACGCAGGCCTGCGCGACGCGCACGGCGTACGGGTCGTAGTCGCTGCCGCTCACCGTCTGGCCGGGAGCCGCCGCCTTCAGGCGGCTCAGCCCGGCCGCGCGCCGCTCGCGGGCCTCGCCCACGAGCCGCTCCCAGGCCGCTCCGTCATGCCCGAGCCAGCGCAGAAAGGCGAAGCCGCTTAGCCCTTCGGCGCGCAGCAGCCCCGGCGCAACGTCGGCCGCCATGAAGGCCGCCTCGATGGGCAGCGTGCCCGACCCGCAGAGCGGGTCGAGAAAGCTGCCCCCGGCGGCGGCCTCCTGCGGCCACGCCGCGAAGAGCAGCACCGCGGCCGCGAGATTCTCTTTGAGCGGCGCCTCGACCTGCACCCTGTCGGTGCGGTAGCCGCGCCGGTGCAGGCTGTCTCCGCTGAGGTCCAGCGAGATGGTCAGGCGCCCGCGCACGAGGTGCCCGTTGATGCGCAGATCGGGCGCGCGCGTGTCCACCGACGGGCGCCGGGCGCCGTGGCGCGCGCGAAACTGGTCGACGACGGCGTCCTTCATGCGCACGGCGCCGTAGCGCGTGTCGCGGATCGTGTCGCTGGTACCGGAGAAGTCGACCGCCAGCGTACCGTCGACGCCGAGATGGACGTCCCAGTCCACCCCGTAGGTCGTCGCGTAGAGCTGGTCGCCGTCGGCCGCCGGCCCCGTCGCCAGCGGCAGCAGCACGCGGCCGGCGAGGCGCGACCACAGGCACACGCGGTAGGCCGTCTCGAGGGCGCCCTGGAACGACACGCCGGCGCGGGCCTGCTTGACGTGCTCCGCGCCGAGGCTGCGCAGCTCGCCGGCGAGCAGCGACTCCATGCCTCGGGGGACGGTGGCGAAGAAGGGGAGGGCCATCGCGCAAGGCTACCACGGGACCGACGGCACCCGCCCACCCGGCGCCGGCGCGGCTTGGTGCCCGGCCCGCCGCGCGGCGGGCTGCAGGCATTCAAGGCTGGCCCTAGAATTGTCGACACAGGTATCTACTGATCGTGAGCGCTCTGGGCGTCATCGCCGACGCCCACCGCGACCGGGAGGCCGTCCTTGTACCGCCTGCTCCTCATCGTCACGGCTGCCGCCGTCTTCGCCCTGCCGGGCGTGTACACGGTGGCCACAAACGCCGCCACCACGCCGGCGACGCCGGCGGCGACGCACACGCCCATGGCCGCGCCCGGCGTCGAGACCGGCACCGGAGCGGTGGCCTACGCCGGCTCCCGGGAAGCCTCGCCGAGCCCGTCCCCCGTCGACTCTGAGGCCCCGGTCACCATCGCCACGGGCGTCGACGATCTCTGGCATCGCAGCGACGTCGTCGTCCACTTCATCGCCACCGATCCCGGGTCCGGCATCGCCCATACGCTCTTCAAGGTCGACGACGGGGCCTGGACCAACGGCACGCGCGTCGAGGTGCGGGCGCTGAAGAACCACGCCAACGACGGCGCCCACATCATCAGCTTCTACTCGGTCGACAACGCCCAGAACGTCGAAGCAGAGCAGCGCGTGACGGTGAAGATCGACACCACGCCGCCGGGCTTCGAGTGGGGCGCCGTGAGCCCCGCCGTCATCGAACGGGTGCAGGCCGTGAGCTTCCGCTTCGTCGTGAGCGACATCGGCGGAC
>CAIOZS010000343.1 GCA_903862845.1 uncultured Thermoleophilia bacterium | reverse complement strand
TCCCTGCAACTCACTGGTGGGCGCACGTGGATTCGAACCACGGACCTCTTCCTTATCAGAGAAGCGCTCTAACCGACTGAGCTATGCGCCCACAGGGGCTTTGGAGTCTATGAGGGCGGCGGCGGGAGGTCAACCGCGCGCGGCAACATCGCCGAGCGCTGCCTCAGACCCTGGCGCGCGGCGCGAGACCGCGTCAACGGCCTCACCTTGCGGTCGTGAACTGACCGGTTTACATTAGTAGAAAGGACTAGTTAGGCGACCTGAAGAGGTCTACCATGACTGTCGTGAGCATCACCGAACTCAAAGCGCATCTCAGCGAGTACCTGCGACGCGTGCAGGGCGGCGAGCGCTTTCACGTCACGTCTCGCAACGCCGAAGTCGCCGAGTTGGGGCCTCCGGATCCCGTGAGGGCGGCGCTCTGGCGCATGGTCGCGGCGGGCGAGGCCGAGTGGAGTGGCGAGGACATGGTCCTGCCGGACGCCCTCCCCGTGAACCCGGGCCGGCCCCTCTCCGAACTGATCTCCGAAGATCGCGGGCCGTATCTGCCGGGCACTGATCCAGAGTCGCCGTGATCCTCTACCTGGACACCAGCGCGTTCGCGAAGCTGGTGCTGAAGGAACCCGAGACCGCCATGATGCGTGACCTGTTCGACCAGGCCGACTACGCCGTCACGAGTGTGATCACCTACCCGGAGGCCTCCTCCGCCCTGTACCGGCAGGACCGCGAGAAGGGGCCGGTGGAATCGAGACTCACAGAGTGGATCGCGACTCTGGACGACCGCTGGCGCCGCTGCGTGAGGCTGCCTGTAACGGAGCAGCTCGCGGGCAGGCTCGTCGTGACCCACGGCCTTCGCGGCATGGACGCCGTCCAGCTCGCTGCCGCTGTCACGCTCCGCGCTCGCATGCTTGAAGCCGCACCGCAGGCGGCTGTGTCGTTCGCGACGTTCGACCGGTTGCTGCTGAAGGCCGCCGAGCGCGAAGGCTTCGCCACGCTCGGCGGGCCACTCGAGTAGACCGGGCGCTACGGCCCGGCCACGGGGTTGGGGATGATGTCCAGCACGCCCTCCGGCGTGAGCGTTGTCAGCCGTCCGTCCGAGAGAGGCACGGCGTCCGCGTAGGTACCCGGCACGCTGGCGATCGCATACGTGTCGACGTTGATCACCGTCAGCGCACCGGTGTTGTCGATTCCGGCCAGGTTGAAGATGGCCGGGTCGTGGCGGAACCAGATGGAGCCGGCCGAGTCGTCCCACACCCAGGCTCGCTGATACATGTACTGCATGGACCAGTCGACCACCGAGACCTCTGAGGTGCCCCAGGCGACGGTGTCACTCTGGTAGGAGTAGCCACCCTGCTCGAAAATGCGCCACTTCGCCACGCCGATCTCGCTGCTGTTCGCTCCCGCGGGCAGCAGCCGACCAGTGAACTTGCCGAATGCGACCCACAGGTTGCGACTGGCCTGGGGCGCGTTGCGGGAGCTCATTACCGCCGCATTGGAGCCGTCCGGGCTCAGAGCCAGATAGGGCCAGTCGGTGACCCTGTGGGAGACGATGCGGGGCACGCCCGCGCGGCTCACGCGCAGCCAGTACATCATCGTGCGCCACCTGCTCGGGTTGTTCATGTACACGCCGACCGCCAGGCGGCTGCCGTCTGCGGACGCCGCCGCCGGGTTGATGAAGAACGCCCTAGGCGGACGATACGGCAGGGCGACGGAGCGCGTGGTGGAGCCCTGCCGCACGAACACGCGCGTCACCTTCTGGGCCGAGACCTCGGCCCAGACGAGACGCGCCGGCGTGTCGCAGAGCGGCTCGACGAACTTGTTCGCGAACGCCCTCTGGAAGCGCATCGAGCCGTCGGCGTTGTAGGCGCGCAGCTCCCCGGAGCGAAGCACATTGGGGTCCGGACCGGCGAAGATGGCGACGAAGGCGGCGGGCAACGTGCCCGTCGCCGCCCAGGCGTCGCCGGTCTCCACCGACCACACCGTCGCGCCCGTCGCGTCGGTCGCGTCGAGCGTCGCCTCCGGCGCGACGTCGGCCATGGTCAGTGTCAGCGTCCCCGTTGGCTGTGCGTCGTAGATCCAGTGCCGCACCCAGTCGTCGCGCAAGACGGCGTCGGCGGCCCTTCCCGGCGCCCAGGGCGCCCAGCGGCTCTCGGGCGCTACCCGGCCGCTGCGCGCGGCCGGCGCGGCCGGCGCCAGGGCGAGCACCACGAGCACGAGCAGCCCGGCAGCGAGCGCGCCCCGTGACGATCGCCTGACCACCTGCGCGCGCGAACTTGCCATGACCCCTCCCGCTCGATCGTGGTCCCTCGCCTTCCCCGGCCCACTCCGGGTGGCGCGCAGGCCTCCTGCCCCAACCATACGTCCACTCTGGAGGGACGCAAGGCTGAAGCGCCGCGGTCAGGCGACGTCGCCCTTCCGCGACGGCGGCGGGAATCTGCGCTGCGGTCTATGGAGTGGCGGCCCGCAGCCGCCAGGCGCCGGGCGGGTCGCCGGCCGCGCGCGCTGAGCCACTGATGTCGGTGGCCACGGCGTTCGAGAGCTCGCCCTGCGGAGCCAGCGGCCGCGCCGGGCGGTCGCCGCCGGCGAAGGACGGGATCGCCACCGTCGCCGCACCTGCGAGCAGAGCGCCCGACGCAAGCCGGTAGTCGCCGTGCTCGGGATCCACCATGATCGGGCGCACCGTGTTCACCGCGTTCTGCGCCAGCACCAGCGCAGCCGTGCAGACCGGGTTGCCCGGCTGCCCCCCGGTGCCCTCCTCACCGATGCCCAGGGCAAGGTCCGGCGGTCCGTTCCACAGCACGTTGCCGCGGATCACGACGTTGTCGTCGGCCAGCGCCGGGCTGGGGATATTGGAGCCCGGGGCTGTGGGCAGCGGCGCGCTCAGGGCGAAGTGGCTCCAGGCGCTCTGGTAGCCGTCCGGGTTGCAGACCAGGTTGTTGAAGATGAAGACGTTGCGGTTGGGGATGGGCTGCGCGTAGTCATCGCCGGAGGTGGCCGTGCCCCAGCCGCCGGCGGCGAGGTACGCGCGGCAGCGGGCGGCGTCCCCGTCGCAGCCGCGGGCGCCCTGCACGATCTCGATGGCGTGGCTGCGTCGCCCCACCCGGTAGAGCGTGTTCCAGGCCAGGAGGATGTTGTAGCCGCCGTTCACGCCCATGCCGGCGCCTTCGGTATCGTGGACCACGTTGTTCACGAACTTGACGTCGGTGGCCTCGTAGTGGAGCCAGGGCGAGACCATGAACTCGAAGCCCGTCCCCTGCCCGGCGGTGAAGCCGCCGTTCTGGCAGTCGTAGATCTCGTTGCCTTCGATGGTGAAGTAGGCCGAGCCGCCCTTGAGGTAGATGCCCCAGTCGCCGGCCCGGTGAATCTTGTTCCTCAAGATGGCGCCGTACTGCACGGCCACGAAATCGATCGCGGGGTTCCAGGCCCCCGAGACGTCGCAGTCCTGGATGGTCACGTAGCTGCACTGGTTGACCTTCACCGTCTCCTGCGGCGTGGTGTAGTCCTCGCGGCTGCCGAGACCCGTGACCCGGCAGCCGTCCAGGAGCACGTGGTCGCAGGCCTCGAAGTGAAGGGTGTTGCCGCCGCCGCTTGCCGCGGTGCCTCCGCTCTCGAAGGCCAGGTCGACGAGCTGCAGATACGAGCACCCGTGGATGTTGAGATTCGGCAAGGTCACGGTGCCGGGTCCATCGGCCGCCTCGATGACGAGGGGCGCGCCAGCGCCGCCGTGACGATCGTCCATCCAGCCGGGAACGGCGTCCTCGAGGAAGCGCCCCGGCAGAAGACGAATGTGATACCCGGCAGCCAGAGACGCGCCGGCGGGGACGCGTTCCCACGCGGCGCTCAGAGTGCGCAGAGCGGTCGCCCGTGACGTGCCCGCCGCGGCGTCGCTACCGCTCGCGGGGTCGACCCAGAGCGTCACCGTCGTCGTCGTCGCCGTGACCGTGAACGAGCCCGGGCTGGTGCCCCAGCTGCTCCAGGCGCCGCTGCCCACCGTGGGCCGGTAGGCGACGATCGCCTGGTAGCCGCTGCCCGCGGGCACGGCGAGGATGAGGCCGGTGGTGTAGCTGGTGCTGCCGGCGACGGGAACCAGCTTTGCGGCGTACCAGCCGCCGGCGGGGCTGCGCACCCAGACGCCGAATTCGCCGGCAGAGACGGCGCTGCTCGTCGTCCAGCTCACCGTGAGGCCGGCCCCAACAGCGTAGCTGCTCGTGCCCGTGGGGGCGGTGATCTGGAGGGAGACGGCCGCCGAGTCGGTCACAGTAAACGAGCCCGGGCTGGTGCCCCAGCTGCTCCAGGCGCCGCTGCCCGCCGTGGGCCGGTAGGCGACGATCGCCTGGTAGCCGCTGCCTGCGGGCACGGCGAGGATGAGGCCGCTGGTGTAGCTGCTGCTGCCGGCGGCGGGAACCAGCTTTGCAGCGTACCAGCCGCCGGCGGGGCTGCGCACCCAGGCGCCGAATTCGCCGGCAGAGACGGCGCTGCTCGTCGTCCAGCTCACCGTGAGGCCGGCCCCCACGGCGTAGCTGCTCGTGCCCGTGGGGGCGGTGATCTTGAGGGAGACGGCCGCGGCGGCCGCGGCCGGCGAGGCCAGCCAGACGGCGAGAAGAAGAAGGACGGCGCCGAGAGCAAGCGCCCCGGCCAGAATCCCGGCGGCCCTGGCTCTCGGCGGCTCTGCGGTGCGCACCCGTGGCATGACGACCTCCCCAATAGGCTTCACTATTCAAGAACGGTCCGAAGGCGTGTTTTCATGAGGCGATCGTCGGCACACGCGTGGTCGGCGCTGGCAACGTGCTGCGGGCGCGGCGAGGCGGGCGAGGCGGCAACGAGCTGGGCAACCGGCTCGGATGTCGAAGACCAGCCGGCCGGCCCCGCGGGCGGGCGGGCGCAGCCGGCCCCGCCCCCTCCCGCCGTCAATGGTGTGAGCCCCGCCGGGCTTGCCGTATACTCAGTCCGCAATGGACGTCCAGGAAATGGTCATCTACGGCGTCAGCTTCGACGTCATCGGCAAGCAGCCGATCGTCCTCCTCAAGACCATGGAGGGCAATCGCTTTCTGCCTATCTGGATCGGGCACCCCGAAGCCGCCGCGATCCTCATCAAGCTGCAGGGCACCAAGCTGCCGCGGCCGATGACGCACGACCTCCTCACCAGCGTAATCGGGCAGTTCCACGCCGAGGTGGCGCGCATCACCGTCACCGAGCTCAAGGAGAGCACCTTTTACGCCACCCTCACGCTCAACAAGGACGGCGCCGAGATCGACATCGACTCGCGGCCCAGCGACGCGCTCGCCTTGGCCGTGCGCACCGACGCCCCCATCTTCGCCGCCACGGCGCTCGTCGACGAGAACGCCATCGAGTTCGAGCGCGAGGTCGACGACACCGAGGAGATCGTCGAGAGCTTTCGCGACTTCCTCGAGAGCGTCTCCCCCGAGGACTTCGCCACCGCGGAAGGCACGCCGGACGACGTAGCGTTCGCCGTCGACCAGGAGGTCGACGACGAGGATGAGGACGACGAGGATGAAGAGGATGAAGAGGATGACGACGACGAAGAGGACGAAGACGACGCGGACAGCGAGAGGCCCGGCCACAACTGACGCGTCGGCGTCGCGCCGGGCCAGAACGGAGACACGAGCGTGGGCAACGCAGGCGACGATCCGGTCATCAAGCAGTTCCGCGACCAGATCTCAGACAACGACCTCAAGATCATCGACGCCGTCAACAAGCGTCTCAAGCTGGTCAAGCAGCTCAAGGAGTACAAGGAGCAGCACGGCGTCGACTTTCTTGACCCCGCGCGCGAAGAGTGGATGCTCACCTTCGTGAGCCGCGCGAACAAAGGGCCGCTCTCGAGAGACGGCCTCGCCGAGCTCTACCGGGGCATCGTCGAGATCACCAAGCGCGAGGCCGCGCAGAGCTGAGGCCGCGAAGCGGCCGGATGCCTGAGGCTGAGGCAGCGGCCGCAGGGGCGTCGCCGCGGTCAGGCGACGACGGTGGCGCCGCCCGCAGAGACGCTCAGCCCGAGAGGCTGCGCTACCACGCCCATCCCGCCGAACGCTTCGGCCATCGCGCGCGCGACGCGAAGCGCGTCGGTCGCCAGGCTGACGAAGGCGATCAGGCTGGGACCCGAGCCCGAGATGGCCACGGCCGCAGCACCTGCCTGTTGCGCCGCGACCCAGGCGGCGCGGCCGCCGGGAATGAGCTTGAGCCGCGCCGCCTGGTGCAGCCTGTCTTCCATCACCTGGCTGAGCAGCTCGAAATCGCCGGTGCGCAGGGCCTCCACAACGAGCGGGGTGCGGCCCAGATTGAACACCGCGTCCTTCATCGACACCTGCGTGGGCAAACCGGCGCGCGCCGCGCGCGTGCTGAAGGCGAGCGCCGGCACGGCCAAGGCGACGTGCGCCTCGGGGACGAGAATCTTCTTGGTCAGCAGCCTCTCTTCTTTGCGCACCACGATGGTGAGGCCGCCGAGCAGGGTCGCCGCGACATTGTCGGGGTGACCGTCGATCGCGGCGGCCAGCTCGAGCACGCCCGCCCGGTCGAACGGCCGGCCCAGCAGCGTGTTGGCGCCGAGCAGCCCGGCGACCGCGGCGGCGGCACTCGAACCGAGGCCGGACGACGGCGGGACGCGCACGTCGCAGTCGATGGTGAGGTCGGCCGGCGGAGCGGCGCCGGCCTCCTCGTACAGCCGCAGAAAGGAACGCGCGACCAGATTGGTTTCGTCTGTCGGCAGCGACTCGCCGTACTCGCCGGCCATCGTGACCCTCACGCCGTCGCCCTCCAGGGAGAACCGCACGTCGTTCCACAGGTCGAGCGCCATGCCGAGACAATCAAAGCCGGGGCCCAGGTTGGCCGTTGTCGCGGGCACCCGCACGCGGCAGCCGGCGCCGGTCGTCAAGAACGACCTTCAGCCTCTGGTGGTGGCCCGGGCGCGCGATGCCGGCGCCACCTGACGACGCCGTAGATCGCGAGCGCCACCAGCGCCACCACCACAACGTAGTCGGCGTAGTGGAGGAGCGGACGGAGCTTCTCCCAGTTGCTGCCCAGCTTGACGCCGATGTAGCCGAGGAGGGCCACCCACGGCACGCAGCCGAGCACCGTGTACAGAGTGAACTTCCAGAAGCGCATCTTGCCGAAACCGGCGGGCAGCGAGACGAACGTGCGCACGATCGGGATGATGCGGCCGAAGAACACGACGGGCGCCCCGTAGTGGTCGAACCAGTGCTGCGCCGTGTCGAGGTGATGCGGGCGCAGCAGCACGTACTTGCCCCAGCGGTCGACAAACGGCCGCCCGCCGAAGTAGCCCACGGCGTAGGCGATCCACGAGCCGACGAGGTTGCCCGCCACCCCGGCCACGACGATGCCGACGAAGGTCAGCGTGCCCTCGCTCACGGCGAAGCCGGCGAAGGGCATGATGGCCTCGCTGGGCACGGGGATGCAGGCGCTCTCGAGGAGCATCAGGAAGAACACGGCCGGCAGGCCCCAGGCGCCGATGAGGTGCGTCGCCCACTGGACGACGTCGTTGATGATGGTCTGCATGCTGCGTAGCGTACCATCCGGCCCTCGGTGGCCGCTCGTGAGGGCCTGTGGTAGGTTGCGGGCTCGACTTCCCCCGCCGCAAGGAGGCGCATCGCATGGCCGTCGGACTCATGGACATCAAGGGGCAGTACGCCGAGCTGCAGGACCGCATCGAAGCGGCCGTCCTCGAGGTGCTGCGCAGTGGGCGCGTCATCCTGGGGCCCAACGTCAAGGGCTTCGAGGAAGAATCGGCCGCGTACATGGGCACCGTCGGCGCCGTCGGCGTCGCCAACGGCACCGACGGCCTCACCATCGCGCTGCGCGCCCTGGGCGTGGGGCACGGCGACGAAGTCATCACCGTGCCGTTCACCTTCTACGCCACGGCCGAGGCCATCGCTCAGGCCGGAGCCAAGCCCGTGTTCGTCGACATCCTCCCCGATACTCTCTGCATCGACCCGGCCGCCATCAAGCGCGCGCTCACGCCGCGCACCAAGGCCATCATGCCCGTCGATCTCTTCGGCCTGCCGGCCGACGCCGACGCCGTGCGCGCCGTCGCGGAGGCTCACGGGCTGCCTGTGGTCGAGGACGCCTGCCAGGCCTGGGGCGCAACCTACAACGGGCGTCGCGCCGGCAGCCTCGGCGACATGGGCGTCTTCAGCTTCTTCCCCACCAAGAACCTCGGCGGCTACGGCGACGGCGGTCTTGTCACGTCCCACAGCGCGGTGCTGGTGCAACGCGCCCGCGAGCTGCGTTTCCACGGCAGCAAAGACAAGAAGACGTTCACCGACATCGGTTTCAACTCGCGTCTCGACGAGGTGCAAGCGGCGATCCTGCGCATCGAGCTCGAGGTTATCGACGAGTGGAACGCGCGTCGCGCGCGGGTCGCCGCCTGGTACGACGAGCACTTGCCGCGCGAGGTACTGCGCCCCTGCGTGCCCGACGGGCTCACGCACGTTTACCACCTCTACGTCATGCGTCATCCGCAGCGCGACGCCATTGCAGCGGCGTGCAAAGAACGCAAGGTCGACTGCGCCGCCTACTACACGACCCCGCTGCAGCGGCAGCCGGTCTTCGCGGCGCTCGGCCACAAGGTCGGCGACTTCCCGGCGACCGACGCGGCGGCCGAGCAGAATCTCGCCATCCCCATGCACCCCAACCTCAGCGAAGCGCAAGTGCAGGAGGTGGCGGCGGCGGTCGCCGCCGGGCTGGCCTGAGCTACTGACCCGGCCGCACTCGACCGCCGGCACATGAGCGCGGAAGCGGCGATGAGGATCTGGGTCGACATCACCGACGCATCCCACGTCGTCTTCTTCGCGCCCCTCGTGCGCCGCCTCGAGGACGCCGGTCACACCGTGACGATCACGGCGCGGCGCTTCGCCGGCGCCGACCTCGTGTTGCGTCGCTACGGCATCGGCGGCGTACTCACCATCGGGCACCGCGGAGGCAGCTTCGGCACGCGCACCGTCGGCCTCGTGAACCGCACCGCCCAGCTCCTCGGCTCCGCCTCGAGCGGGCGCTTCGACGTCGCCGCCGGCAGCCACGCCAGCGACTTCGCCCTCACAGCCTGGTTGCTGGGCATTCCGCAGATGACGTTTCTCGACGACGAACGGCTGCGCCGGGGCAACGCCGTGAACGTGCGCCTCGTCGACGAGGTCGCCGTGCCGGACGCTATCCCGGCGGCGGCGCTGGCGACGCTCGGGGCGCCGCCGGGCAAGCTCTTCCGCTACCCCGGCTTCAAGGAGGAGTACTACCTCTACGACTTCAGCCCGGACCCGCACGTGCTGACGTCGCTCGGCGTCGACCGCCGGCACGTGGTGGGCGTGGTGCGCCCGGCGCGGCCGGCGCGCGGGTCTGACGCGGCCGCCTCGCAGGATGAGGAGGCGCTGGGCGGCCTGATGCGCGAGCTCGCCCGGCGGCGCCACGTGACGCTCGTGCTCGTGGCCCGCGAAGCCGGGCAGCGGGCACGCTTTGTGGCGCTCGGCGTACCGGGACTCATCGCCCCCCAAGGGCCGGTGCTCGACGGCGCCGGCCTCATCGCCGCTGCCGACTTCGTGCTCGGCGCCAGCGGCGTGATGGCGCGGGAGGCGGCCGCTCTCGGCACGCCGGCGTACACCGTCTCGCAGCGCCCGCCGGCGGCCGTCGACGCTGCTCTGCTCGCCGCAGGCCGGCTCCGCCGGGCGGCGAGCGCCGAGGACATCGATCTGCGCAAGAAGGTCGACGCGCGCACGGCGCAGGTCGCGCCGCGCGATCCCGGACTCTTCGTCGAGCGGCTGCTCGAGCTGGCGCGCCGCCGCTCCCGCCGGGCGCGCCTCGGCCGCCTCGCCGGCGACTCCGGGGGCGAGGGCCCGGCGCCGTTCATCTGACCCGCGAGCCGCCGGGCCCACCCCGGCGATCGCCCGGCGTTGGCGTTCGCTAATCGGCACGATAAGATGAGCGCATGGACATCCGCCAGATCAGGCTCTTCTGCCGCATCGTCGACCGCAGGAGCTTCTCGCTGGCCGCCGACGAGATGCACATCACCCAGCCGGCCGCCAGCCAGCAGATCCGCAGCCTCGAGCGCGAGCTCAAGTCGACGCTGCTTGACCGCTCGCGCCGCACCGTCGTGGCCACCGACTCCGGCCGGGTGCTCTACCGCTACGGCCGCGAGATCCTCGATCTGCACGAGCGCGCCTGCACCGAGATCCTCGACCTCGGCGAGCTCATTGCAGGGAGGGTCATGGTCGGCGCCTCGACGGGGCCCGGCGAGCACGTGCTGCCGGGGATGCTCACGCAGTTCAAGGAGGAGTACCCGGGCGTCTCGATCTCGCTGCACGTCGACGACACGCACGCCGTGGTCGAGCGCGTGCTGGCGCGTGAGTTCGAGATCGGCGCCGTCGGCGCCGTGACGCCGCGGCCCGAGCTCGTGGCCGAGCCACTCGCCCGCGACGAGATCGTCCTCGTTTGCAGCCCGAGCCACGCCTGGGCGTCGCGCGAGCAGGTGACGCTCGACGAGCTCGTCGCCGAGCCGCAGATCATGCAGCAGCACGGAGCAGGGGTGCGCACCGTGGTAGAAGACCATCTGCGGCGCGCCGGCGTGCGCCCCGAGAAGCTCAACGTGGTCATGGAGATGGGCCTCATGGAATCGGCCAAGCAGGCCGCCATCTCCGGCGGCGGCGTCACCTTCGTGAGCCGCTGGGCGATCGGCCCCGAAGTCGAGCACGGCACGCTCGCGATCGTGCCGATAGAGCGTTTCCGCATCCTGCGCGACTTCTACAGCGTGCGCTCCAAGACGCGCGTGCTGAGCCGCGCCGCGGAGTCACTGCTCGCGTTCTTCCGCGAGCAGTACGCCGCGGCCGGCTGAGCCGGAAGACAACAATGGACGACGCCCGGGTCAGCGTCACGCGGATCACCAGTGAAGACGAGCTCTCTCTGACCTTCGCGCCCGGGCTGGGCTGGCATCCCCTGCGGCATCTCCTCGACGTCCACGCTTTCGGCATCAACGCCTATACCTGCCACACAGCAGGCGGCGCGCTCATCGAGGAGCACAACGAGCTCGGCGACTCGGCAGGTGGCCACGAAGAGGTCTACGTCGTCCTGACCGGCCACGCCGTCTTCACGATCGACGGCGAAGAGATCGATGGACCGGCGGGGACGCTTGTCGCCGTCCACGATCCGGCTGCGCGCCGCGGCGCGCGAGCGCTTCGGGCCGGCACCACCGCGCTCGCCGTCGGCGGCGCGCCCGGCCGGCCCTTCGAGGTCTCCGCCTGGGAGCACGCGTTTCGCGCCGACGCGGCGGCCCACTCCGGCCACCCGGACGAGGCAGTCAGGATTCTGACGGAAGCCTTGTCGCAGCGGCCTGACGAGGCAGTGCTGCTCTACAACCTCGCCTGCTACGAGAGCCTCTCCGGGAGCTCGGGCGACGCGCTCGCGCACCTGCGCCGCGCGGTCGAGCTCGACGCCAAGTACGCGGACTACGCGGCCGACGACGATGACCTCGACGCCGTCCGCGGCGAAGACGGCTTCCCGCACCCCGCCTGATCTGTCCGCAGCACGGCCGCTGACCGACCCGGCTCGCCGAGCCGCCGCGGCTGATGCGCGGCCCCATACGTCCCCGTCATTTCATGCCGAATTGCTATTTGCGCTAGAACGCTTCTGCATTCATACTGCCCAAGGTCGCGATGTTTCTATTCCTGATAGCAATTGTCGGCTTTAGCCGGCGCTCGCGACCGAGGAAGGAGACGCGATGATAGAGAGCATCACCATCATCGGCGGCCGCGGCAAGAACGGTCAGCCCGAGCCCGTCGAGCGCATCGAGCTGAAGATGGGCAACGTGGCCAGCATCGTCGGCCCCACCGGATCCGGCAAGACGACGTTCATCAACGACATCGAGATGTTCGCCGATGCCGACACGCCGTCCATGCGCAGGGTGCTGATAAACGGCGAGCGCCCGCCGCGCGAGTTCCGCAACGATCCGTCCAAGAACCCCATCGCCCTGATCACGCAGCACACCACGTTCCTCAGCGACCTCCCGGTCGGCGAGTTCCTCGAAGCGCACGCTACCGTGCGCGCCGCCTCCGGCAAACACCCCGACGACATGATCGAGCGGACCATCGCCTTCGCCAACCAGCTCACCGGCGAACCGGTCGGGCTCGACGTGCGCATGACCGAGCTCAGCGGCGGACAGACGCGCGCCCTCCTCATCGCCGATGCCACGGTGATCTGCGACACGCCCATCGTGCTGCTCGACGAGGTTGAGAACGCCGGCATCGACCGCACCCGCTGTCTCGAGTTGCTGCGCATGCAACGCAAAGTGTTCATCTTCGTCACCCACGACCCGCGCATCGCGCTGCTCAGCGACTTTCGCATCGTCATCGCCGAAGGTCGCGTGATGAAGATCCTCGGCACCAACGCAGCCGAACGACAGCTGGCCACCAAGGTCAGCAGGCTGGACGACGTGCTCTCGCGTCTGCGCGACAAGCTGCGCGTCGGCCAGGCCCTGAGCGGCGACGAGCTGGAAGGAACACTGGCATGAAGATCGCCATCTGCAGCGGCCCGCCAACGACGGG
Organism: uncultured Thermoleophilia bacterium; assembly: GCA_903862845.1. GTDB lineage: Bacteria > Actinomycetota > Thermoleophilia > UBA2241 > UBA2241 > CAIXSE01. Next base: position 14,085 of record CAIOZS010000343.1, on the reverse strand, counting down.
CAAGACGAGCGTCCTGCGTCACGCCATCCGCAAGCTCATCGACAAAGGCGAGCGCTGCGCCTTCCTGAAGATCGACGTGCAGTTCGCCGAAGAGGACGAGCAGCTCGCCGCCGAGTTCGGCATCCCCACGCGCAAGGTCTACTCGGGCGAGCTCTGCCCGGACCACTGCAGCGTCATGGTGCTCGGCGACGCCATCCAGTGGGCCGACGAGAACGACTGCACCATCCTTCTCGTGGAGACTGCCGGCCTATGCCTGCGCTGCGCCCCGTACGTGGACGGCGGCCTCGGCATCTGCGTGCTCGAGGCCACCAGCGGCATGAACCTGCCGCTCAAGGTCGGCCCGATGCTCTCGCTGGCCGACGTCACGGTGGTCACCAAGGGCGACCTCGTTTCGCAGGCCGAGCGCGAAGTGTTCCGTGCCCGCATCCAGGACGTCGCCCCGATGACCCAGATCCGCGAGGCCAACGCCCTGTACGGCATCGGCATCGATCCACTCGTCGAGGCGATTCTCGAGACGCCGGACGCTCACGAGAATCTGCTTCTGAGGGGTAGCCCGCCCGTCGGCACCTGCACGATCTGCGTCGGCAAGAAGGAAGTGGGCTGGCAAGCGCACTGCGGCGTGGTCCGCGCTTTGGACAACCAGAACTACTACCGCGGGCAGTAGGACGATGACCCGCCGCATCTACTTCGACCACGCCGCCACGACGCCGCTCGACCCGCGCGTGCGCCAGGCCATGGACCAGTACCAGAACGGCTCGTTCGGCAACCCGTCCAGCATGCACGCCGCGGGACGAGAGGCACACGCGGGCGTGGACGAGGCGCGCGCCGACGTGGCTGCGCTGGTCGGCGCCCACCCCGGCGAGATCGTCTTCACCGGCAGCGGCACCGAGGCCGACAACCTGGCGATCCGCGGCCTGCTCGAACGCTCGCCGGAAGGCGCGCATCTTGTGGTCAGCGCGTTCGAGCACCCGGCCGTCATCGAGACGGCGAAGTACCTCAAGGCGCGGGGCGTCGACGTGACCTACCTGCCGGTCGGCGCCGACGGCGTCGTCAGCCCGGAGTCGCTCGCCGCCGCTCTGCGCTCGAACACGTGGCTGGTCTCGATCATGACCGCCAACAACGTGATCGGGACCGTCCAGCCGGTCCACGAGCTCGCCGAGCTCACGCACCGGCACGGCGCTCTGTTCCACACGGACGCCGTGCAGGCCGTCGGCAAGGTGCCGCTCGACGTCAGCCGCACGCCGATCGACCTGCTCTCAATCTCGGCGCACAAGATCCACGGCCCCAAAGGCGTGGGCGCGCTGTACGTGCGCACGGGCGTCGACCTGCAACCGATCATCTTCGGCGGCGGGCAGGAGCGCGGCCTGCGTTCGGCCACCGAAAACGTCGCCGGCATCGTCGGCTGCGGACGCGCCGCGCATATCGCGCGCAGCGAGATGGGCGCCGAGACGGCGCGCGTCGTGCGCCTCCGCGAAAAGCTCTTCGAGGGCATCTCGGCGGCGATCCCCAACGCCTACTTCATCGGCGACCGCTACCGTCGCCTGCCCGGCCACCTGTGCCTCGGATTCGCCGGGCAGGAAGGCGAAGCGGTCAAGCTGCTGCTCAAGCTCGACGAAATGGGCATCGCCGTCTCATCGGGCAGCGCCTGCAGCGCCAACCACGCCGGCGAACCTGCCTACGCGCTCACGGCCATGGGGCTCGACCCCATCCGCGCCCGCGGCTCACTGCGCATCACCTTGGGTCGCGGCAACACCGAGGCCGAAGTGGATCGCTTCCTCGACGTGCTTCCCACGACCGTCCAGTCACTGCAGACCGTCGCGAGCCACCGTGGCTTCGCGGTACGTGCCTGAAAGGAGTCACCCTATGGCGACCACCAGCGAGATCGAACTGCCGGGCCTGGACTGTGGCCTCTGCGGCTTCCCCAGTTGCGACGAAATGGCCAGCCGTCTCGACGACAAGCCCGACCTGCTCAAACGCTGCATCCCGCTGTCGGCCGACAGCCTCGGCGTGAGGGCCGCGCCGCCGACCGGCGAGTCCGCCGGCGTCGTGGCTCCGTTCACGGCGCCGGTCATCGACACGGCGGGCGGCTCGTGCGCGCCGGCGGGCGATTGCGGCGGCTGCGCTGCCGGCGGCGTTGTCGAGACCGCGACCAGGAAGACGCCGCGGGTCGTCGTCGGCGGCGGCCTGGGCAGCGGCATCGAGCGCACCTGGCAGGACCACCTCGGCCGCGAGGTCGACTTCGTGCTCGACAGCTTTCCCGAGGAGGAAGGCCCACGCGAAATGGTGATCCCCCACAACCCTGTCCTGACCCGGGAGCTCGACATCCAGGTCGGCGAGGTCCTCGTCGGCCGCCCGCTGGGCATCTCCTGCGGCTGCCCGGTGACGCACTGCGGCATCGTGCAGAGCGTGGACATGAAGAACTGCACGCTGGAATGGTGCGTCACCGGCCCGCTGCACCCGCGGCAGCACGGCTTCAAGGACATCGGCTACTACTCCGCCCAAGCGTACGAGGGTCTGATCAAAGCGCGGCGCATCGACGTGGAGATCGGCCGCCGTTACTGGTTCCAGCCACGCATGTGCATGATGCAGTGGCGTCACAGCGGCCTCGTGAACTACATGAACCACACCGACGACGGCATCCAGGTCCGCATCGAGGGGCTCTGGATCGGATGACGGACTTCCTGACGCTGCCGGAGCGCAGCCCCAAACCGCGCACGACCGGCATCACGCATGTCCTCGACAAAGGCCTCGGCCCCAGCCAGGTACAGGACCTGCTGGCCGTGGCCGCGGGCAGCATCGACATCGTCAAGCTCGGCTGGGGCACGGCCGCCGTCACCAACAACCTCCCGGCCAAAGTGGCCGCCTACCAGGAGCGCGGCGTGCCCGTGTGCCTCGGCGGCACCTTGCTCGAAGTCGTGCTGAAGCAGGGCAAGCTCGAAGACTACGTGCGCTGGGTCAAGGGCCTCGGCATCGACCACGTGGAGGTGTCCGATGGCACAATCGCCCTGGATCACGATGAGAAGCTCGCCGTGATCAAGCGGCTGACGAAGGACTTCACCGTGCTCAGCGAGGTCGGCAGCAAGAGCGAGAACGTCATCTTCGCCCCCAAGCGCTGGGTCATGATGATCGAGAAGGAGCTCGACGCCGGCGCCTGGAAGGTGATCACCGAGGGCCGCGAGTCGGGGACCGTGGGCGTCTACCACGCCGACGGGGCCGTCAAGGAGGGGCTCATCGACGAGATCCGCGACGCCATCGACCCCGGTCAACTGGTCTTCGAGGCGCCGGGCAAAAAACAGCAGGTGTGGTTCATCAAGCACTTCGGCAGCGACGTGAACCTGGGCAACATCGCCCCCGAGGAAGTGATCTCGCTCGAGACCCTGCGTCTCGGCCTGCGCGGCGACACCCTGCTGCACTTTCACTGACGCGTGTCGGCAAGACGGGCGGGCGGGGCACCTCGCGGTGCTCGGCCGGCCCGCCGGCGACGGCGCGCTAGGAGCCGGCGACGCGCCGCCGACCTCCCGGGCCGGCGCCGATGACGCGGCCGATCGCCTCGACCCTGCCCTGCAGGCAGCCCCGGCACATCTCGGCGGTCTCGTTGACGCAGGCCTTGTCCGGGTAGATCTCGTACTTCACGCGGTACTCCGGCGGCGTGAGGTTGGGCATCACGATGTTGGCGCCGCGCATCAGCCCCATCTCGCGGCCCTCTTCTTTGTTGATCGTCGCCAGCGCCGTGGTGCTGGGGATGTTTGACTCGGGGCAGACGAGGCGCGTGAGCGCCACGGCCTTGTACACGGTGAGCTCGTCGCTGGGGATCTGCTCGTCCGGCGAGATCTCGCGCGCCCAGCTATGATCGCCGAGCGGCGTCTCGGGGTGCGCGATGTAGGGCCCGATGCCGATCATGTCGAGGTCCATGCTGCGAAACAGGTCGATGTCGTCGGCGACGCTGGCGTAGGTCTGGCCGGGAATGCCGACCATGACGCCGCTGCCGGCCTCGTAGCCGAGACGCTGCAGGCTGCGCAGGATCGCCAGACGGTCACTGCTGCGCCCGGGCAGGTCTGGATGGATGAGCCTGTAGAGCTCGTCGTCGGAGGTCTCGAAACGCAGAAGGTAGCGATCGGCGCCGGCCTCGCGCCAGGCGGCGAGGTCGGCCTCCGGCCGCTCGCCGAAGCTCAGCGTCACGGCGAGGCCGGTCTCGGCCTTGATGCGGCGCACCACCCCGGCGATCCATGCGGTCTGGAGCCCGTAGTCCTCGCCGGATTGCATGACGACCGTGCCCCAGCCCCATGCCTTCGCGTTGTGGGCGCAAGCAAGGATCTCGTCGGCGCTCATGCGATAACGCTCAATCTCGCGATTGCCGGCGCGCAGGCCGCAGTAGCCGCAGGCGCGCACGCAGTGGTTGCTGATCTCGATGAGGCCGCGGAGGTGGACCTCGTCGCCGACGTGGCGGCGACGAGTCTCGTCGGCCGCGGACCACAGGTCCTCGAGCCGCGTCGGATCGTCCTCGCGCAGCCACGCGAGGATTGCCGTGCGCTCGAGCCGCTCACCAGGGAGCGTATCGCTCTGTTTCATACGACAATCAACTCCAGCTCGCCAACCAGGACGCGGCGCCCTTGAGCACCTCGTCTACCATACCCGGAAGCTCGCCGATCACCTCGCGGTCGGCCACGAGAGGCGACGGAGAGACCGAGCCGCCCCTGCGCCCGCGCGCTGGCGACGGCTTCATCAAGGCAGCGCACAGGCACGGGCGTCATTGCCGACGCATTCGCGCTTCGCATCCAGCCACCGCCGCCCATCAGAAGTTCTTATGACGCGGAGACTGGGAGCTTCATCCCAGCTCCATCCGCGTGGGCAGGCCGTCAGTCTATAGACATTCCTTATTTGACAGATAAGTCACATGTCCCCATACTCACGCCCATTCAGGCGCCGGCTGCGAAGCTGCCACCGGCGCCGATCTCAGCCGGCCGGGAGAGTGCATGACCGAGAGCAAGAGCAGCGTCGTCGTCGCATCGACGCCTATTTCAGGGGCGCTTGACGAACGCCCCGCGGCGCCGGCCGACGACGACGTCTTCGACGCAGAGATCGACGACACGCTCCCGCCGTTTCGCCCCGCGCCAGCACCCACCGGCGCCTGGCACAAGCGCTGGGCGCTGGGCATCGGCGGCTGGGCCATCGTGGTGACCGCCGCCTACGCGGCCGTGGGCGGCCATCTGAACCCGTACCTCAGCCTGACCGGCCTGCTGGTCGGCTTCCTTGTCGGCCTCACGGGGATGGGCGGCGGCGCGCTCATGACGCCCATCTTGATCTTCTTCTTCGGCTTCTCGCCGACGATGGCGGTGGGCACCGACGTGACCTACGCCGCCGTGACCAAGATCTTCGGCTCGTGGAAGCACTGGCGCCAGGGCTCGGTGGACGTCCCGCTGGCCCTGTGGCTGGCCATGGGCAGCGTGCCGGCGGCGCTCGCCGGCGTCGCCGCCGTCACCTACGTCAAGAACAACTACGGCGACCTCATCAACCACATCCTCTATCGGGCTATCGGCTGCGCTCTCATGATGGTCGGCGTGCTGCTGGTCGTGAAGGTCGTCATGCACGTCGACCAGAAGCACCGCCGCGAGAACATCAAGATGACGACGCGGCTGAAGATCGCCACCGTCTGCCTGGGCATGGGCACAGGCTTCATCATCGGCCTGACGTCGGTGGGCAGCGGCACCCTGCTCGGCGTCTTTCTGATCATGTTCTACCCGCTCACCACCGACCGCATCGTGGGCACCGATGTGTTCCACGCGATGATCCTGCTGCTCATCACCGGCCTCGCCCAGATCGGCGTCGGCAACGTCGACCTGTGGATGGTCGCGGCCCTCCTCATGGGCTCGATCCCGGGAGTGCTCATCGGCTCGCAGCTCACCGTGCGCGCTCCGACGCGCGTGCTGCGCAGCATCCTCGCCACCGTGCTCTTCCTCAGCGGCCTGGCGCTCCTGTTCAAGGCGTAGCGCAGCGGACGCGCGGCGTCCGAGGCCGTCTGGTACGATTCGATGAGCGCCGACCGCAACGGCGCGCGACCACGAGAGGATGATCGATGTTCGAGTTTCTGACGCTCCCCGAGCGCACCACGAAGCCGCGCGAGAGCGGCCTCACGCACGTCCTCGACAAGGGCTACAGCCTCGAGCAGGTGCACCAGTTCCTCGAGGTCTCCCAGGACCACGTCGACATCGTCAAGCTGGGCTGGGGCACGGCGGTCGTCACGCCCAACGTCAAGGACAAGATCGCCCTCTACCAGAGCTTCGGCATCCCGGTCTGCTTCGGCGGCACCCTGTTCGAGGTGTGCCTGCGCCAGAACAAGCTCGAGCAGTTCGTCTCCCTGGTGCGCGAGTGCGGCATGACCTGCGTGGAGATCTCCGACGGCACCATCGACATGGCCGAAGAGGACAAGCTGGCCTTGCTGCGACGCTTCAGCAAGGAGTTCAAGGTGCTCAGCGAGGTCGGCAGCAAGGACGCGAGCGTGGTCATCGCCCCGTTCAAGTGGGTCGACAGCATCAAGCGCGAGCTCGAAGCCGGCGCCTGGAAGGTCATCACCGAGGGCCGCGAGTCGGGCACCGTGGGCATCTACCAGCCGGGCGGCGAGGTCAAGGTGGGCCTGCTCGACGAGATCCGTTCGGCCGTCGACCCGGCGCAGCTCCTGTTCGAGGCGCCGGTCAAGAGCCAGCAGGCCTGGTTCATCAAAGAGTTCGGGGCCAACGTGAACCTCGGCAACATCCCGCCCGAAGAAGTGATCTCGGTCGAGACGCTCCGCGTAGGCGTGCGCGGCGACACGCTGCTGCACTTCCACTGAGCGTGTCGCCGCGCCCGGCCGCGCCCGCCCGAGACCCCGCCGTCGTCACGTGACGCTCTCTCTCATCCGCCACGGCCAGACCGACTGGAACCGTGAGCCCGCGCGCTGCCTGGGCTGGGCCGAGATCGGCCTCAACGAGACGGGCCGCGCCCAGGCGCGCGACCAGGGTCGCGCGCTCAGAGGGCGCGGCCTCGAGCTCATCGTCTCAAGCCACCTGTCTCGGGCACGCGAGACCGCCGAGCTCATCCGCGAGGAGCTCGGCGGCGACGTGCCGCTCGTCCTCGACCCGCGCCTCGCCGAGACCCACCGCGGCGACTGGGAGTCGCGGCTGTTCGCCGAGATCAGGCTCGAGGACGCCGAGACGTGGCGCCGGTATCGCGAGCACCCCGAGGGTTTCCGCTTTCCCGCCGGCGAAAGCCTGGCCGACCAGCAGCGCCGGGTGCTCGCCGCGCTGAGGGACGCGGCGCGGGACGGTCGCCCGGCTCTGCTCGTCACGCACGGCGGCAGCATCCGTCTTGTGCGCTGCTTCCTTGAGGGCCGTGGCATCGCGGCCTTTCACGAGACGAGCATGGCGAACGGCGGCGTCGACGAAGTCGCCGGCGCCGGCCTCGCCGAGCGCATCACGGAGCTTCTGGCCGGGCCCGCCTGACGGCGGCCCGGCCGCGCCCCGCGCCGGCCCCCGCGCGCCGCCGCGCACGCCTGTGGTATCCTTCTGCCCCGTGCCGAACCGTCACTTCCCCCCCCTGCGAACCTGCCGATGAACCCGCCGGACGAAGAACTGTTCGCGCGCGCCCCGGAGGACGGCGGCGAAGAGCCTCCGGCGGGCCCCGAACCGGCGCCGCAGGCGGGTCTCAAGAAGCGCATCATCCCCGACCCGCCGGAGATCGATCAGGCCAAGGGCCGCAAGACGCTGGCATTCTTGCTCGCCCTGGCTCTGGCGGCGTTCCTCGTGATGGCCGCCGTGGGCACCCTGAACACTCTCGCCGACCCCTACGGCATGATCGGCACCAAGCTGCTGCCGACCGTGACGACATCGGACCGCACCATCAAGGCCGACTTCATCGAGAAGCTCAAGCAGCCGCCGCAGCTCGTGGTGCTCGGCAGCTCCCGCTCGATGCGCTACGAACCCGCGTACCTGCAGCAGAAGACCGGGCTGCGCACCTTCAACGCCGGCGTGAACGGCATCGGCGGCACCGCCGACGCCTGGGCGATGACCAACTTCATCCACGACAGATGGCCGGACGCCCGCCCCGCCTATTTCTGGCTGCTCGACGTGGAGTCGTTTGTACCCTTCAAGGTCCAGGGCCGCACCGCCAACGAGCCGCGCCTGGCCCAGTACGTGGAGGGGTCCGGCACCATCCAGCACACGCCGGCGGCCGTCGCCCGAAGCGTGTGGGACAACCGTTCCTCGGTGTTCTCGTGGGTGACCGCCAAGGATTCGCTGCGCGTGCTCATGAACCGCGACAAGGTCAAGCGCACCTATCAGAAGTACCGCAGCAAGTTTCTCCCGGACGGCTCCCTCGGCGAGCGCTCCTGGACGCAGAGGGAGTGGGACCGCCGCTTTCCCAAGTCGGTGAAGCGCTACACCGACCTCTACCGCAACGCCTACAAGAAGCTCGACCCCGAGGCCCAGAGCTACTTCGAGCGCACGCTCAAGCTCATGAACGATCAGGGCGCCACGCCGCTGATCGTGCTCACTCCCATCAACCCCAAGCTGCTCAAGGTCATCGGCCCGCTGGGCTGGGATGAGCGCCACCGGCAGGTCGTCGACTACGTGACGTCGCTGGAGAGCAAGTACCAGTTCGTCTTCGTCGACATCACCGACATCACGAAGTTCGGCGCCGACCCCCAGCAGTTCTACGACGGCGTGCACATGACGACGATCAACACGCGGCGCGCCATCGACTACGTGCTGCAACAGGCCGGGGGTCTGCCCAAGTGACGCGGCCGGCCGCCGGGCACTGAGGGGAAGCCGTGTTCATCAACAGCTTCGGCTTCCTCTTCCTCTTCCTGCCGGTCGTCGTCCTCCTCTACTGGCTGATCCCGCGCGGCTACGCGCGCCTGAGCTTCCTGATCGTCGCCTCGTGCGTGTTCTACGGCCTCTGGGACTGGCGCTACATCCCGCTGCTTCTCGGCACCACGCTCGTCGACTGGGCCGCGGGGTGGGCGCTCGTGCGCGGCACGAGCCGGCGGCGACGCAAGCTGCTGCTCGCCGCCGCCATCACCGTCAACCTCGGCCTGCTCGCCTACTTCAAGTACCGCGGCTTCTTCTTCGACTCGATGGACGGCCTCTTCAAGCTCATGGGGATGGGCGAGCCGCTGCCGCTGCTGCGCGTGCTGCTGCCGGTCGGCGTGTCGTTCTACACGTTCGCCGCCATCTCGTACGCGGTCGACGTCTACCGGGGCACGATCCGCCCGGCGAGGTCCGTGATCCACTACCTCGCCTGGGCGACGCTGTTCCCTTACCTGCTGGCCGGGCCGATCATTCGCTACGGCCACGTCGGCGAGCAGCTCGAGCACGCCCAGCAGCGCTTTCGCTGGAGCCTTATCGGCACCGGCATGTTCTTTCTCGTCATGGGCCTCGCCAAGAAGATGCTGGTCGCCGACATGATGGCGCCGTACGTCAACGACCTGTTTGCGCAGCACGGCCATCTCGGCCTGCTCTCCGGCTGGGGCGCCTCGCTGGGCTACACGCTGCAGCTCTACTTCGACTTCTCGGGCTACTCGGACATGGCCGTGGGCGTGGCGTTCATGATCGGCCTGCGCTTCCCCCAGAACTTCGACTCGCCGTACAAGGCCGCCAACCCGTCGGACTTCTGGCGGCGCTGGCACATGTCGCTGTCGTCCTGGTTGCGCGACTACCTGTTCATCCCGCTGGGCGGCTCGCGCGGCACCACCTTCATGACCGTGCGCAACCTGCTCATCACCTTCCTGCTGGCCGGCCTCTGGCACGGCCCCGCCTGGACCTTCGTCTTCTGGGGCCTGCTGTGGGGCGTCTTCCAGGCGGTGCACGTGGTGGCGCGCAAGAAGGGGTTCACGCCGCCGTGGGTGTGGCTCAACCGCCTGCTCACCTTCCTGGCGGCCACGCTGGCCTGGGTGTTCTTCCGCGCCACGTCGATGCGCTCAGCACTGGACGTGCTGGCGGCGATGTTCGGCCTGAAGGGCGTCAGCGGAGGCGCGACGCTGCCGCTGGCGCCGGTGCTCGCGGGGTTCATCATCGGCGGACTCGTGTGGGTGAACTTCCTCCCCAACACCTGGGAGATCAAGCCGCAGCCCAAGCTGCGCTACGCGCTCGTGCTCGGGCTGCTGCTGGGGGCCTCGTTGCTGGCGCTCAGCAAGCCGAGCCCGTTTCTCTACTTCCAGTTCTGAGCGCAAAGCTCCGCGAGCGATGCGTGCCTGACGGCGCCCCGCACCTTGACCCGACGTGGTCGGTCAGTCAGGTGAGCTGAGGCCGGCGTCGGCCATGATCCAGCGGCGCATGAGCAGATCGCGCGGCAGGCTGACGCGGAAGGCGAAGGCCTGCTTCTCGCCGACCAAGCTCGGCACGCCGTTCTGCACCACTTCGATCCAGCCGTGCCACGGGCCGACCGTGTCGAGCGGCCACGAAGCGGAGACGGCGAGCGGTTGACCCGGTGCCAGCGTGACCGCCTGGTCGGAGACCAGGTCGGCGCTGGCGCCGGCGGGGCCGCGCACCGCCAGCCTGATGCCCTCGAGGGCGATCGGCTGACCGCCACTGTTGGTGATGGTGAAGCGCACCTTCACGTGCCTGCCGACCTCACGCGCACCGCCTCCGAGACTCACCGAGCCGTCGAGGGCGACAAGCCCGGGCTGCGTGGCCGGCGGCAGCGTGGACGTGCCGGCCAGCCGCGTATCGGCCGGGTTACCGCCGAGTTGGGTCATGAACGACGTGACGTTGCTGACCCAGTTGGCGGTGCCGTCGGGGCAGTAGCGCGGGGCGATGGCGTCGACCGAGGAGAGGCCGGCGCCGTAGTAGAGCCCGCCGGCCAGCCCCTGGGCGACGCGGCCGATGGCCTCGTCCCAGGAGCCGAAGTCGCTCTGCGGCCACGTGGCGCCGAAGAACCAGTTGAAGGCGTTGTACGTGCACTGGTCGCCGTTCTCGGCGTACAGGAACTGGCCGAAGCTCGTTTCGGCGCCGGCGATGGCGACGAGGAAGGCCGGGTCGACGCCGTACTCCTGGCCCGCGGCCACGAAGGCCGCGCCGGTGCCGGTCATCGGCGAGCCGTGGGCCGCGAGGAAGTCGTCGATCTGGGCGGCGCCGGGGGCCGCCGCAGCCGCCGGCGCGAAAGCGCCGGTCACGGCGGCCAGAAGCACGCAGCCGACCGCGAGGACGAACATGAGTGAGGCTGTGGGGCGGGACGTGACGCGCACGAGGGCGGTCCTTTCTCCGGGGGCGCGAGGTCCGAGTATAGACGAGAGAGCCCGGCGCGCCGACCCGGCCCCATCGGTGAGACGCTCGCGTACCGCTCGCAGTTCAGAGCCGCTCCCGCGAACGCAGCGCCCGGCTCCGGGGATACCGCCGCCTCGGGGCGAAGTAAGATGAGCACATGAACGAGACCCCCGATCCCCGCTTTGCCTGCGACGACACCTTTCCTGGGCGCTACGTGCTGCGCCTCATCCGGCGCTCCATCGAGCGCCACCGGCTCGACCTCGCCGGCCTGCGCGTGCTCACCGAGGCCGGCGTTGGCTACCGCAGAATAACGCCGGCGATCGCCGCCCTCGCCGGCGCGGCCGAGGTGTACGCCGTGGCCCGCGACAGCGCGCAGGCATCGCGCAAGGAGGCGGAGCAGCAGACCGAGTTCCTCGCCGGGCTCGCCGGCATCCAGGACCGCGTGCGCGTCCTGCCGACGCGCCTGCAGGCGCCGCTCGCCGGGGTGGACATCGTGACCGACCTCCCCGGCGTGCGCCCCATCGACGAGGCGATCGTGCGCAACATCGCCGAGACGGCAGCCGTGACCCTCATGCGCGGCGTCGCTCACTGGCGCACCGCCGACGTGGACGTCGCCACCTGCCGCAGGGGAGGCGTCGCCGTGGCCGGCGTGGACGAGGACGGCATCGACCTCTTCCGCTATCTCGCCATGGAGGCCGTCTGGGGCCTCCTGCACATGGGCGTTGAGGTGGTCGGCGCCACCGTGCTCGTGGCCGGCGACGGACCGGCGTACGCGAAGGTCGCGCGCGGGCTGGCGCAGGCCGGCGCGCGCGTGCTCGTCGCGGCGCCCGAAGGCGCCGGCCGCATCAGCCTCTACGGCGGCGAGAAGGTCGGGGACGGCCTCGGAGAGGCGGCCGCTCGCGGCCACTTCTCCGAGACCGACGCCCTGGTGCTATGCCCTGCCCAGCCCGACGCCCGCACCGTCGGCGTCGGCGGCTGGATCGACGCGGCCACCCTGGCGAGCGCCGCGCCGCACCTCGCCGTCGTCGGCCTCGCCGGAGAGCTCGACAGGCGCGGCCTGGCCGGCGCCGGCCTGCGCTGCTGGCCCGGCGCCGGCGGCGCCGCGGCTCACGACCTTCTGCCGCAGCCGCTGATCGACCTGCACACCGCCGGGCTCAAGGTCGCCGAGGTCATGACCCGCGCCCGGCGCCGCGGCTCGTCGCCGCTGGCGGCGGAGCAGCTCGCCGCCGCAGAGGCGCACGCCGAGCAGCTTCCCAAGGACCTCGGCGCCCCGCGGCGGTAGGAGCCATCACGAACCTGCTCGCGCGTCGACGCACGGCTCCCGGCGCCAAGCCGACGGGCCACGCCTACTCGCTGCTCCTCAAGGACTCCGTGATCTACGGCGCCGGCCGCGCCATGCAGAAGTTCCTCACGGCGCTGATGCTCCCCCTCTTCACGGCGTTCATGACCACGAGCGACTACGGCGTACTCGGCATGGTCGTCACGGTGACGACGTTCCTTGACGTGTTCGTCACCCTGGGCTTCGACGTCGCCTTCACGCGCTTCTACTTCGACGACAAGGACCCGCGGCACCGCGGCAAGATCATTACGCACGTCTTCTTCGTCGACTTCTTCTACCCCGGCGTTCTGCTGGGCGTGCTCGTCGCCTTCATGCCGCAGATCTCGAGCCTCATCATGGGCGGCCCCGGCTACACGCTGTACTTCGACATCGGCGTGGCCACGCTGTTCTTCACCAACCTCAGCGACCTCCCGTTCACGCTGCTGCGCCTTGAGCACCGCCCGTGGACCTTCACGTCGTTCACCCTGGCACGCGTGCTCGTGCAGGTGCCCATGGCCGTCGTGTTCCTCGCCGTCTTCCACCTCGGCCCCAAGGGCTACCTGCTCGCCAACCTCTTCACCGCCGTCCTTCTCAATCTCGCAGCCCTGCCCATCTACGTGCCCAAGCTCCGCTTCCTCTGGGACAAGGAGCTCATGAAGGACATGCTGGCCTTCGCCATCCCCGCGATGTTCACGGCGGTCTCCTTCTTCTTCCTCAAGCTCAGTGACCGCTTCTTCCTGCTGCACTATCAGGGCAAGGCCGAGGTCGGCCTGTACACGGTCGCCAACTCGCTGGCGCAGCCGCTCTACATCGTCGGCATGGCCTTTCGCATGGCCTGGCCGCAGTGGCACTACGCGCGCCTCAACGAACCACAGAAGCACAAGCTCCTCGTGGCGCGCAGCTCGACTTACTTCATGGCGTTCAACGCGCTCCTGCTGGCGCTAGTCGGCCTGTATCTGCCGCTCGTCATCCACGTCCTGCTGGCGCGGGACTTCTGGTCGGTGGGGCCCACGACCTTCGTGCTCACGCTGTCCGTCGCGCTCTACAATCTGTACTTCATCTTCTGGGTGGGGGCGAACGTGGCGAAGAAGAACCGCCTCATCCCCGTGATCACCCTGGTGGCGTCCGGCGTCAACATCGGGCTCAACTTCATGCTCGTGCCGGTGTACGGGATGTACGCGGCGGCCTGGACCACCGTGGTCGGATTCGGCATCCTGGCGATCCTGGTCTACTTCATCTCGAACCGCTGGTACCCGGTGCCCTACGAATGGCGCCGCCTGATCGTGCTCGGCGTGGCGGCGGCGGCGACCCTCGGCGCCGGCTGGGCGATCGGCTGGGCGAGCGGGCTCGCCGTGGACCTGCCGCTGGGCAGCCTGGTGCTCCGTGAGCTCCTGCTCACGCCTGCCCTGCTACTGTTCCCGCTGGTACTCTGGGCAGGGCGCTTCTTCACAGCGGAGGAGCGGCGGCGGCTCAGGCGCGTCGGCCGGCGGCTGACGGGTCGGCGGGCTGCGCCGGCCGTGGCCGTGGCGGGCG
>CAIOZS010000342.1 GCA_903862845.1 uncultured Thermoleophilia bacterium | reverse complement strand
TGACTCTTGTGGAGGCCGGCGCCGACATCCTCGTGCTGCGTCACCCCAGCTCGGTGGGCGTCCTGCGCGAAGCCCTGGACGACCTGACGAAGGGAGCCTGAGCGATGGCCCTCACCGGACTGCAGATCTACAAGCTCCTCCCCAAGACCAACTGCAAAGAGTGCGGCTTTCCCACCTGCCTGGCCTTCGCCATGAAGCTGGCGCAGAAGGGCACCGAGCTCGACAAGTGCCCGTACGTGGACGACGAGGCCAAGACGGCGCTCGATGCCGCCGCGGCGCCGCCCATCAAGCTCGTCGCGATCGGCACCGGCGAGCGCGCCTTCGAGGTCGGCAACGAGGTCGTCCTCTACCGCCACGAGAAGACCTTCTATCACCAGCCGGGCCTCGTGGTGCGCGTCAAGAGCGACGACCCGCAGCTCGCCGAGGTCGCCGCCCGCGTGGCCGACTACGAGGTGGAGCGCGTCGGCATGAAGCTCCGTCTCGACGGGCTCGCCGTGCAGCACGCCGGCGGTGACGCGGCCGCGTTCGCCGCGGCCGTGGCCGCGGCCCGCGCGGCCGCCCCCGGACTGCCGCTCGTCCTCATGAGCGGCGACCCGGCGGCCATCGACGCGGCCCTCAGCGGCGGCGCCGCCGCCGACCGGCCGCTCGTGCACGCCGCCACGGCCGCGAACTGGCAAGCGATGGCGGGCGTCGCCAAGAAGCACGGCTGCCCCTTGGCCATCCGTGCCGACGCGGGCGACCTCGCGGGTCTTGTCGACCTCTCTGAGAGCGTGCGTGGCGCCGGCATCGAGGAGCTGGTGCTCGACCCCGGCACGACCAGCCTCGCCGCCGACCTGGCCGCGTTCACGCAGCTGCGCCGCCTGGCCCTCAAGAAGGGCGCCCGGGCGCTGGGGTTCCCCATCGTCACCGACGCCGGCGCCGTGACCTGGCAGGCGGAGCTGGCGCGCGCCACGCAAGCCGTGGCCAAATACGCCGGCGTCGTCATCATCGACCACCTCGAGCCGGCGGCGGTGTACGCGCTCCTCACGCTGCGCCAGAACATCTACACGGACCCCCAGAAGCCCATCCAGGTCGAGCCCAAGCTCTACGAGGTCGGCGCCCCCGGCCCCGACAGCCCCGTGCTCATCACAACCAACTTCTCGCTGACCTACTTCTCGGTCTCGGGCGAAGTGGAGGGCTCCGGCAAGCCGGCGTGGCTGCTCGTCGCCGACAGCGACGGTCAGTCGGTGCTCACGGCCTGGGCAGCCGGCAAGTTCGACGCCGAGAAGATCGCGAAGACGGTCAAGGACTCGGGCATCGAGAGCCGCATCGACCACAAGAAGCTCGTGATCCCCGGGCACGTCGCCGGCCTCTCCGGCGAGGTCGAAGAGGAGCTGCCCGGCTGGCAGATCATGGTGGGCCCGCGCGACGCCGTGGACATCCCCAACTACCTGAAGAACGTGTGGGGCGCGTGACGCGGCGATGAGCGACGCGCCCGCCACGACGACCCGCACGGCGATGGCCACGATCACCTTCACCCCTTCGGGGGAGACGATCGAGGTGCCGGCCGGCACGAGCCTGCTCGACGCTGCCATCCTCTGCGAGCTCGACGTGGCGGCGCCGTGCGCCGGGCAGGGCCGCTGCGGCCGCTGCCGGGTGCGCGTCACGGCCGGCGAGGTCGAGCGCCGCAGCAACGCCGGCCTGGCCACCGCCGAGATCCTGGGCGGCTGGGCGGTGGCCTGCCAGACGTACGTGAAAGGCTCGGCCGAGATCGACGTGCCCGCACGCCGCAAAGAGACCGTGCGGCCCCACGGGCACGCCGTGGCCGAGCCCGAGTCACTGCCGCTCACCTGCGACTGGCGGCAGGACCCGGCGGTGCGCACCTTCGAGCTCGACATCGAGCCGCCCTCCCTCAGCGACAACACCAGCGACTTCGACCGCCTGCGGCGCGCCCTGTCCCAGCAGCACGGCATCGAGGAGGTTCGCGCCGAGCTGCCCATGCTGCGCCGCCTCGGCAAGGATCTGCGCATGGCCAACTGGAGGGTGAGCGTCACCCTCGAGATGCGCGACTGGGTCTACGGCGCCTACCTGCCGCCGCGCCTGATCCGCATCTACCCCGGCGCCTTCAGCCACGCGAGCATGGGCGTCGCCGTGGACCTGGGGACGACCTCGGTGGTCGCCTACCTGATCGACTTCACCACGGGGCGGGTGGTCGACTCGGCCAGCGCCTACAACAAGCAGATCTCCTGCGGCGACGACGTCATCAGCCGCATCATCTACGCCAAGCGCAAGCGCGGCCTGGAGCGCCTGCAGCAGCTCGCCGTGGAGACCATCAACGACCTGCTCGTCGAGCTGAAGCAGCGCAACCGCATCGAGCCCTACGAGATCCACGAGCTGACGGTGGCCGGCAACACCACGATGACGCATCTGCTGCTCGGCCTGGACCCGCAATACCTGCGCGCCGAGCCGTACATCCCCACGATCTCGGCGCCGCCCAAGCTGGTGGCCGGCGAGCTCGGCCTGCGCGCCAACATGCTGGCGCGCGTGCATGTCATGCCGTCGGTGGGCAGCTACGTGGGCGGCGACATCACCGCCGGGGTGATCTCGTCGGGGATGTTTGCCACCGACAAGCTGACCCTCTTCATCGACATCGGAACCAACGGCGAGATGGTGCTGGGCACCAAAGACTGGCTGCTCTCGTGTGCCTGTTCCGCCGGGCCCGCCTTCGAGGGCGGCGGCGTGGCGCACGGCATGCGCGCTTCCCCCGGCGCCATCGAAGACGTCTTCATCGCCGACGACACGTTCGAGCCCACCTTCCGCACCGTCGACGACGCGCCGGCCGTGGGGATCTGCGGCAGCGGCCTCATCGACCTCCTCGGCGAGCTTTTTGTGACCGGGCTCGTGGACAAGTCGGGGCATCTCGACCGCGGCGCCTCCAGCGCACGCGTGCGCGTGCTCGACGGGGTGCCGGAGTACGTCGTCTGCTGGGCGGGCGAAGGCGGCGCCGCACGCGACATCGCCCTCACCGAGTCGGACATCACCAGCCTGATCCGCGCCAAGGCGGCGATCTACGCCGGTTTCGAGGTGCTCTGCCGCAGCGTCGGGGTCGACCTCGCCGACGTGGAGGAGATCCTCATCGGCGGAGCCTTCGGCCAGTACATCAACGTCGAGAAAGCCATCCGCATCGGCCTGCTGCCCGACCAGCCGGTGGAGCGCTTCAAGTTCCTCGGCAACACCAGCGCCCAGGGCGCCTACGCGGCGCTCCTGTGCGTGAACATCCGCCACGAGGTCCTCGACGTGGCCGCCAAGATGACCTACCTCGAACTGAGCGCCGACAACAGCTTCATGGACGAGTACACGTCGGCGCTGTTTCTGCCGCACACCGACCTCAGCGGCTTCCCGAGCGTCGTGGCGGCGCTGCAGAAGCGCGGCGACGACTCGGACGCGCGGCGGGCGACCACATGATACGGAGGCCTACGCAATGACCACCACCATCGCCGTCGCCGGCAAGGGCGGCACCGGCAAGACGACCCTGGCCGGGCTGCTCATCCGCCGCCTGGCGGAGGGCGGGGCCGGCCCCATCCTGGCCATCGACGCCGACCCGGCCAGCAACCTGAACGCAGTGCTCGACCTGCCCCTCGAGAAGACGGTCGGCGACGTTCGCGAGGAGACCAGCGAGAAGGCGCGCGCCAACCTCCTCGAGGCGGGCATCGCCAAGCGCGACCTTCTCGACTACGAGATCAACTCAAGCGTCGTCGAGGGCGTCGGCGTCGACCTGCTGGCCATGGGCCGGCCCGAGGGCCCCGGCTGCTACTGCGCCGCCAACAACATGCTGCGCGCCATCATCGACACCATTGCGGGCAGCTATCCGTGGGTGGTCATCGACAACGAGGCCGGCCTCGAGCACCTCTCGCGGCGCACCACCCAGGACGTGGACGTGCTGCTCATCGTCAGCGACGCCACGGTGCGGGGCATCACGACGGCGGGGCGCATCGCCGCCCTTCTGACGGAGCTGAGCACCAAGGTCGGCAAGCACTACTTGATCGTGAACCGCGCCGCCGAGGGCCTCACGCCGACGCTCCGCGAGGCCATCGAAGAGCTCGGCCTCGACCTGCTTGCCGTGCTGCCCGACGACCCGCTGGTGGCGGCGTTCGACGCTGCCGGCCGTCCTTTGATCCAGCTTCCCGCCGACAGCGACCTGGTCATCGCCATGGCCCCGGTCGTCGACACCGTGCTCGACCAGACCCAGGGAAAGGAGGCCACCGGTGCTCATCATCGGTGAGAACATCCACATCATCGCGCCGCCGGTGAAGGCGGCCATCGAGGCCCGCGACGCGCAGGCCATTCAGGCCATGGCTCTGCGGCAGGTGGAGGCCGGCGCCGGCATTCTCGACCTCAACATCGGCCCGCAGAAGAAGCTCGGTCACGAGGTCATGCCCTGGATCGTCGAGGCGGTGCAGGAGGTCACGGACGTACCCCTGTCGCTCGACACCACGAACCTTGCGGCGATGGAGGCCGGGCTGCAGAAGTGCGCCCGCCCGGCCATGCTCAACTCAGCCTCCGCCGATCCCGCGCGCCTCGACAGCGTGATGCAGCTCGCGGCAAAGTACGGCGCCCGCGTCATCGCCCTCACCATGGGCGTGGACGGCATCCCCACCACGGCCGACGGCCGCGCCGGCATCGCCATGGAGGCGCTGTTGCCGGCGGCCGAGGCCGCCGGCCTGCCCATCGCCGATGTCTACCTCGACCCGCTGGTGCTCACCGTGACCTGCAACCAGGACGTCGCCCGCGAGTCGGTCGAGGCCATCCGCATGTTCAAGATGATGGCTGACCCGCCACCGACCACGGTGGTCGGCCTCAGCAACATCAGCAACGGCTGCCCGCCCGAGACGCGGCCGTTGATTAACCGCACGCTGCTCGTGATGCTCCTCGGCGCGGGGCTCGACAGCGCCATCGCCGACCCGTTCGACGCGGAGCAGAACGAGTTCATTCGCATTGTGGAGCAGCGCGACGAAAGCACGCCGCTGGGCACGCTCGTCGTGGCGCTCTTCGACGCGAGCGCGGCCATGGAGGAGCTGGACCCGGGCCGCGTGGACGAGAGCGACCCGCGGCAGGTGGATCTGTACAAGACCTACCGCATGCTGCAGAACCAGGTGATCTACGCCGACTCGTACCTGCGCATCTGAGGCGCGCGCGGGGTGACGGCCGCAAGCGGCGCCGGGCCCTGGGGCCCAGATC
>CAIOZS010000341.1 GCA_903862845.1 uncultured Thermoleophilia bacterium | reverse complement strand
GCCGCGGCGCGCGCGCCGCGCTGGCCCGCGCGCCTCGTGGAAGCCCGGCCCGGGCGGCGCGGCGGCGGCTGGGCTGCCTCGGCGGCGGGGCCGCACGCAGTCCACGGGCACCGCGCAGACCGGGGCCGTATCGACGCCTCCGGGCACCCCGCTCAGGCGTCGCGGATGTCGCGCACGAACAGCGCCGCGATGCCCGGGATGGCCATGAGCACGCCGGCGACAATGATCAGGGCGCGCACGTCGAACACGCCGGCCAGCGCGCCCCCAACGAGCACCGAGAGTGCGTAGGTGCCCTGCGTCAGCGTGAAGCGCGCGCCGAAGACGCGGCCGCGCAGATGCTCGGGGATGACGTCCTGCAGCCAGGTGTCCAGGGCGATGAGCGCCACGGCGTTGGCGAGGCCGAACACAGCAAACGGGATGCAGGCCTGCCACACGCCTCCGGTCGCGGCCACGAGGATCAGGCTCACGCCCATCGCCGCCCAGCCGATCGCCATCGCCAGTCCCTTGGGGACGCGCGTGGCGAGCGTGGCCAGAGCCAGGGAGCCGGCCAGGTAGCCGATGCCGATGACCGCCTCGAAGACGCCGAAGGCCTGCGTGCCGGCGTTCAGCACGCGCACCGCGAGCAGAAAGGTCAGCGGGTAGCTGGCGCCGAGGCCGGCGACAAAGGCCACCACCATGAGCGTGTTCATGAGCAGGGCGTGGTGGTGACGGAGAAAGCTCAGGCCCTCGCGGAGCTCGCGCCAGAAGGACTGCGCGGCCTGCTCCGCCGCCGCGCGCACCGGTGCCTGGTAACCCATGAGGAGGACGGCGGCGGCCGACACCGCGAAGGTGAGCGCATCGATGCGGAAAGCCGTATTGATGGACACGTACGCGAGGATGAAGCCCGCCAGGGCATAGCCCACGATCTCGGTGACGTTCTCGCCGGTGGCCAGCAGGGAGTTGGCGCGCAGCAGCCGGTCCTTGGTGACCAGGTCGGGGAGGATGGCGAGCTTGCACGGATCGAAGAAGACGGAGGCGCTCGCCACCAGGAAGCTCAGCACGTACACGGCCGGCAGCGAGCGCGTGGCCGCGAAGGGCACGAGGAGCATGAGGCCGCCCCGCACAATGTCGGCGGCGATCATCACGGCGCGTTTGTTGAAGCGGTCGATGACCACTCCGGCGAACGCGCCGAAAAGCACATACGGCAGGGTGTACAGGGCAAAGACGGCCCCCGTCCCGAGCGCCGAGCCGGTGCTCTCATAGACAAACCAGGGAAAGGCGACCATCGCCAGCCTGTCGCCCATCTGCGAGACAAACTGGCCCGCCCAGAGCAGCAGAAAGTTGCCGTTGCGCGCCAACGACACAGACGCCGGGCTGGTGGCAGCGTTTGCTTCGATCGTGATCCCCCCTGCCGGGGACGGCCTCCCGAGCGGGCCTCCGGGCACTTGACTGACGTGCGTGCCCTGCGGCCCGCCGTCGGCCTGAGCCTACGTCATCTGGGCCGTCACGGGGAGCAGAGATCTACTCCGAGATCCGTGCCGCGCCGCGCCCGGTCGCGCCGCAGCAGCAACGCCTCGAGCGGCTTCAGCGTGAGATAGGCGCAGTAGGCGCGCCCGCGGCTGCTCGCCACGCCCGGTGTGCATGCATTCTCAAGAAGAGGGGCGCCGCTGTCGATGCGTGGTATGCCACGCCCGGCGGGGCGCCGAGCGTCGGCCTTCCGGCAGCGCTGAGAAAGGCGGAACGATCATGCGGGGCAACAAGTCCATAGTCCTCTTCCTGACCCTGCTCGCCGCTGGGCTGCTCCTCGTCGCCTGCGGCGGCACGGCGCAGCCGAAAGAAGGCGCCGCCACGCGGAAGGCGGCCATCCAGGGGTACTGCGACAAGAACAGCATCGTCATGACCGATCTGACCTTGTCCGGCGACGACGGCTTCGGGGACAAGCCGACGGTGAGCAAGGAGGACCCCAGCTGGGAGATCGACTACGCCTTCCCGGCCGCGGCGGAGGGCACGGGCGAGTTCTTCCTGCTGCACGAGACGGACGCAGGCTGGACCGTCGTCGCGAACACGGACAAGGGCCGGGTCGGGTGGACGGCCGCCGAGCTGAAGGACCTGGGCGCGCCGACCGACATGGTCCTCGACCCCACGCAGTAGGGCGGCGGGCACGGCAAGCCGGAGAATTGCCCCACGTTGCCTTTCGCGGCGGGGTCCGTGAACCCCGCCCTCCACTTGGCCGCGCGCAGGCACGAATCGCTCGGGCAGAGAGGACAAACGGTCGAACGCCAGTCGGTGGCGCAAAACCAGCTTCCTCCGGCTACCTCGTCCAGCGCGGCATCCCCCAACTCCTGCAGCGAGGCGATCTCCTCCGAGCTGCAGTCGAAGCCCTCAGCGCCGATCAGGCCATCCGCGCCGCCACGTCCGCCTCCACCATCACGCGCTCGCGGAACGCCACGTTCGCCCCTCATCTTCTCGATGAACGCCTGGGCTTCTTCTGCCGGCGTCGCGTTCTCCTTGCGCTCAGGCGCTCGCCGTCCTTCAGACCGGGTCAGCCACTGGGCTCATCACGGCCGCCTCGTGGTCGCGCTTCTGCGGCTGCGGCGAGACCACGCGGTAGCCCGTCTCGTCCCTCACGGCAACGCCCGGCGTCAGCACCGCGGCGCAGATCTCGCGGCTGAGGAAGGCGTCGTAGTACTCCTCGAGGTAGGCCGTGAGGTGCTCCTTGTAGGGCGAGCAGTAGGTCAAACCCTCTTCGTGGAAATGCTTGGCGCGCAGGCGCTTGTTGGCGCAGCCGCCGCCGCAGATGGGGAGCACGTTGCAGGCGAGGCACTCGGGGTCGGCGTAGGGATCGGTGCCGAGGGCGTAGAGGGCGCGCAGAGCGGGGTCGGTGATCGGCTCTTCGGCAGCGACGTCGCCGATCACCATCTCGGGCTTGCCGACGTCCTCCCAGCACTTGTAGAGCTCGCCGCGGGGGCCCACAACGAAGCCGTTGTGGCTGGTGGCCACGCAGATGGAGTGCAGGTTGCCGGCGGGATAGAAGCCGCCGCGGGGCAGCAGGCCGCCGCCGCGGTAGAGGTCGATGGTGAACTCCGCCCAATCGCCTAAGTCGAGGCTGCAGGCGTGGTCGTAGGAGTGCCCGAGGCTGGTGTTCACGTGCCCCGGGTAGACGGAGAGCTTCTTGCCGGCGAAGCGCGCCAGAAGCTGCGCGCGCAGCTCGAGGAAGCGTTCGAGGTTACGCTTGTCGACGTTCACGCGGATCGCGCAGGTGCCCTCGTAGGGCGATTCCATGAGGAGGGCGACGTTCGCAAGGATGCGCGCGTAGGTGGGGCCGCCGCCGGCCAGCATGCGGCGGCCGTCGTGGACCTCGGGGGGGCCGTCGAGGGTGATCTGGACGTTAGTGATCTGGAGGTCGTTCAGGCGCGCGATCTTCTCGCCGGTCAGGAGGTAGCCGTTGGTCACGAGGCCGGCGCCGGCGTACTCGACGCCGAGGGCTTGGACTCTCTGCGTGACGCTCTCGATCACCTCCCAGGCGAGGGTCGGCTCGCCGCCGTACCAGGCCAGCGAGAGGGCGCGCACGTCCTTGTAGCTCGCGATGAAGGCGAGCAGGCGCTCGACCGTCTCAGGGCCCATCGCGGCGCCGCCCTCCTGGCTCGCTTCGAAGCAGTAGGGGCAGCGGAAGTTGCAGCGCAGGGTGGGGCAGACGGTGAGGCCCAGGTGCGAGCTGCCGAAGCAGAGGGCGTGGCGCTCGTAGCGGCGGGCGAGCAGGAGGCGCTCCTCCGCGCCCCCCTCGACGAGCGCCTTGCTTGCGCGCAGCAGGGCGAGGAAGCCGGGGTCGGCAGCGGCCAGCTCGTCGGCCTCGGCGCCGCCGCGCTCGCGCACGCCCTCGATGGCGCGGTAGTGCGGCTCGTCGAGCTCGAGCATGGTGTTGGAGAGCGCGTTGTAGAGAAAGCCGCCGAAGCGCGCGGACTCAAACAGCTGGTTGTAGCGGGACCACTCCATGGGCGGCTCTCCTTGCGGGCGGGGGCGGCGGGCCTTCTGTCGGCTGCGGGCGGGGCCGGCGGCGGCCCTCCTGCACGGTCCCCGCCCGCCCCCTTCACAAAGCCGGAGGAGTGCACACTCCTTGCCTTCCTCGGCGCGGTCCGTGGACCCCGCCTTCCTTCACGGATTCCCGAGGGCCAAAGGCAAACGGATCACAAGGGGTAGAGGGGAGGGAGCTGGAATGGTTACGAGGTGTCCACTATGCACCTGCCCCCACCACACACCATCCCGACCTCTGCGTAGCACCAACCTCCTCCAGCCACTCCGTCCAGCTGGGCTTCCCCCAGCTCCCGCAGCGCGCCGATCTCCTGGGCGCTGCAGTCGAAGCCTTCCGCGACGATCAGCGCCATCCGTGCCTCCACGTCCTCCTCCGCCATCACCCGCTCGCGGAACGCCTCGTCGCTCTTCATCTTCTCGACGAACGCCTTGGCGTGGTCTACCGACATACGGTTCTCCTCTCGCGTTGCGCTGCGCGGTGGACGCCGCTGCCCTCAGGGTACACGGCTGCTTCGCGCAGCCGGCCGTCTCCAGGCGACTGGTACGGCAGAAGCCGGATCAGCTCACGCCCACAAAGCCGGAGGAGTGCATGCCCTTTGCCTGCCACGGCGGGATGCGTGGACCCCGCCTTCCTTCACGGATCCCCCAGGGCAAGAGGCCAAGTGATCAAGGGGTACTGAGGGGGCAACCCGCGTCACGCCTCGGCAACCGGTCACGTACACCGCCATCAGCGTGGTCCGAACCAGCAGGCTTGGTCACACCAGCCTCCTCCGGCCACGCCGTCCAGCTCGGCTTCTCCCAGCTCCTGCAGCGAGGCGATCTCCTCGGCGCTGCAGTCGAAGCCTTCGGTGCCGATCAGCGCCATCCGCGCCTCCAGGTCCTCCTCCGCCATGACCTTGGCGCGGAACGCCTCGTCGCTCTTCATCTTCTCGACGAACGCCTTGGCTTGCTCTGCCGACATCAGGTTCTCCTCTCGCTTTGCGTTGCGCGGTGGACGCCGCTGCCCTGCACTGTACACGGCTGCTTCGCGCAGCCGGCCGTTTCCCCGCCCCGCGTGCCCCGCCCCGCAGCTCCCGGACCAGCAGGCGCGCCGGCACGCCTGCTGGTCCGGCAGAGGCCGGAGGAGCTCACGCCCCTCGCCTTCCGCGGCAGGGTCCGCGGAGTCCGTGGACGCCGCCTTCCTTCACGGGTTCCCCAGGGCCAAAGACCAAGGGATCAAGGGGTGGGGGGCGTCATTCGGGGACAGTCAGACGCGGGCGCTGCCGTGGTTGGCAAAGTTGCCGCAGGCCGAGTTCTTCGCATCGCTCACCGGATCCTCCAAGCCTCCTCCGGCCACTTCGCTCAGCTCGGCTTCCCCGAGTTCCTGCAGCGCGCCGATCTCCGCGGCGCTGCAGTCGAAGCCTTCTGCGACGATCAGCGCCATCCTTGCCTCCGCGTCCTTCTCCGCCATGACCTTGGCGCGGAACGCCTCGTCGCTCTTCATCTTCTCGACGAACGCCTTGGCTTGCTCTGCCGACATCACGTTCTCCTCTCGCGTTGCGTGGCGTGGCTGACGCCGCCTGGGTAATCAAAGGGGATAAGGTTGTCCCCTGACCGGCGCGCATTCACACGTGTTGCCCCAGGATGCGATTACACCGTTGACCGACGTCCGGACACCAACTTCCTCCGGCCACGCCGTCCAGCTCGGCTTCCCCCAGCTCCCGCAGGGCGCCGATCCCCGTGGCGCTGCAGTCGAAGCCTTCCGGCCGATCAGCGCCATCCGCGCCTCCACGTCCTCCTCCGCCATGACCTTGGCGCGGAAGGCCTCGTCGCTCTTGAACTTCTCGACGCACGCCTGTGCCGCTTGCTTGCTCGTGGTGCCGCCTAACTTCTCGTGCGCTCGGCCTGCGCAGAGACCGCTCCTATAGTACAATGATAACTTATGACTTACCAGCCGACGTGGTGGAACGGGCGCCCACTGACCGCGTCTATCCGCATGGATCGCCCTCCGCGGCGGGGGTGCGTGGGCCACGCCGGTGGCGTGTGCGGGGATGGGGACGTGCGCATCGCATCGCGTGCGCGCCTGCGCGGGTACGCGCGACCGGGCCTGGGTCGTCGTCAGCGGCCGCGCTGAGCCGCAGGCAGCCCCAGCGGCAGGTTGACCAGGCTGCGCGCCGCGAGGCCGGCCGCCAGCGCCTTCAGCACGTCGAGCCACACGAAGGGCGCCACGCCCGTGGCGAGTGCCGTGCCCACGCCGAGGTGGAGCTGCGCCGCCAGCCAGAGGGCGCCGAGCGCGTAGATCGGCGCGACGCCGAGCAGCCCGGCGCCGACGAAGCGCGCGAGCGACGGGCGCCCGCGCGCGCAGACCGCGCCGGTCACCAGAGCGGCGAGGACGAAGCCCCACAGATAGCCGCCTGTGGGCCCGAAGAGGACGCCGAGCCCGGAGGTGCCGCCCGCGTAGACCGGGGACACGAGGCCGAGGGCGAGATACGCGAGCACGCTGAGCGCTGCCAGCCGCGGCCCCAGGAGCATGCCGGCGAGGAGCACAAACAGCACTTGCAGGGTGAAGGGCACGGAGCCGATGGGGATCGCCACAAAGGCGCCGCCGGCGATGAGCGCCGTGAAGAGCGCGGCGGAGGTGAGCTCGCGGGTCGTGAGGGACGACAATCGTCAACCTTGTTCGCCTGAACAGAGGTGACAATCTATGAGGCCCCCGGGCGGCTGTCAAGGCGTGGAGGGCAGCCGCCCGGGGGGCCGACCGGCGCTAGCCGGGGTCGGCGCCCAGAGTGCGCGGCTTCATCCTGATGGTCAGGCGGGTACTCATGGAGGTGCTACCGGGGCTCACCGCGTAGCAGACTCGAGCGGCATCAGCACACCAATGCCGCCGCTTCGCCCACGGCCGGCTCAAAGCCGGCAGCCTACCCACCTACCTGCCTCTGGCCAGATCCGTCCACGGCAGCGCCCAGATGCGGCGCTCCATCTGCCTGCGTTCAGCGCCGCCGTGGACCAGGAGACCGGCGGCTTCCGGCGAGCCTCTCAAGAAGGCTCTGAGTCCGCGCACGTCTTCGGCGGCTGGGCGGCGCGTGGCCTTCGCCTCGATCGCCACTACGCGCCGGCCGTGCTCCACCACGAGGTCCACCTCATCACCCCGATAGGTCCGCCAATGCATGAGCTCTGCGGCCGGAGTCAGCAGATCCGCGAGCACCCCCACGTTGCAGCGCCGGCATGAGGCCGCGCACCACGACGCTCCACGGGGAGACCTCGGCGGCGCCCGGCGCGGACGCATCCCACGGCGCCTCCTCCAGGCGCTCCAGGAGGTTGCGGAGGATGAGGGAAGGCTCAGCGTCCCGCTCCCACTCGCCCAGCGACAGGGGACGCAGGACCAGGTAGGCCGCCCTCCCCGCGAGGCTCTCGCCGACGCTCTTCATCAGCAGCAGGTTCGCCGATCCCGTGAGCACGAAGCGCCGCGAGCGGTCCGCGTCCACCGCCAGCTTGACGGCGCTCAGCACCT
>CAIOZS010000340.1 GCA_903862845.1 uncultured Thermoleophilia bacterium | reverse complement strand
CGCCTGCGGCAGCAGGCGCCGCCGGCCACCCCATGATCACCCGACCGACACGCACACGACTCGACGCCGCGGCCGCCGACCACCCGGCCGGCAGCGGGGCGGCCGGCGGTGGGGCGGCCGCCACTCAGCGGATCGTCTTCTGCGACGTGACGAGCCGCCGGGACCTCGCGCAGCGAGCCGCGGCGGCCTTTCCCGGCGCGCGTTTCGTCACTCGCCGCTCGTGGCTCGAAGACCCCGGCGACCGCCGCGCCCGCACGGGGCAGCGGTCGACGCGCCGCCTCACGGTGGGCTTGTGGCTGTGGAACGGCAGCGAAGAGGATCTGCTTGCCGGCGCCAACGACGTGCTCCTGCGCTTCGTCCACCCGCTCGTGGCTCGTGGCCTCCCCTGCTGCATCGGATTCCCTCTTGCCGCCGAGGTGTTCGCGCGCCGCCCCCTCGGCCCCGCCGACACCGCGCGGCTGGACCTCGAGGACATCGGCGCTCTGCTGGGCGTCGGCGGCGCCTCGCGCGAGGGCGCGCCGCCGGGCGCGAGGCGCCGGGCGCGCGAACGCCGGGGAGCGCCCGCCGCTCCGCGGCGCGCACCTGCGGGCGCCGCCACTCCCGCCCCCGGCGAAGTGCGCCTCGACGCCGCGCAGCGTGCCGCCGTCGAGCATGGGCGCGGCCCGGCGCGCATCCTCGCGCCCGCCGGCTCGGGCAAAACCAAGACCCTCGTCAGCCGGGTCGCCGAGCTGGTGACGCGCGGCGTCGATCCCGGCAGCATCCTGCTGCTCGCCTTCAACCGCAAGGCCGCCGAGCAGCTCGAGGAGCGCCTCGCCGCGCAGGGCATCGCCACGACGCGGCGCATTCGCGGAGAGCGCGGTCTGCGCCCCGCCGCCGTGCACTGCGCCACCTTCAACGCGTTCGGCTACCGCTACCAGCGCGAGATCGTCGCCGCACGCTTCACCGTCGACACGCGCGGCTCCGGGCAGCGCGCCCTGATGAAGCAGGCCATGGAAGCCGCCGGCGCGTCGCCGGCCAGCCTCAGGCCCGCGCGCGGCAGCGACCCCGTGGGCGCCTTCCTCGCCGCCATGACGCGCGTTCGCGCCGCTCTCGAAGCGCCCGCCGACGTCGAGGTCCGCATCGAGTCGGCCGGCGAACAGCCCGTGATCATGGTCCCGTTCGCCGAGGTCCACGCCCACTACACGCGCGCTCAGGCGGTCACCGGTTGTCAGTCGTTCGACGACCAGATCTACCTGGCCGTCGCCGACATGCTCGCCGATCCGCAGCATCGCGACTACATCGAGGGCCGCTTCGACCACATCCTCGTCGACGAGTTCCAGGATCTCAACGGCGCCCAGCTCGCCCTGGTCGACCTGCTCTCACGGCCGCGACGCGACCTCTTCGTCGTGGGCGACGACGACCAGCTCATCTACGGGTGGCGGTTCGCCGACCCGCGCGGCATCCTCGAGTTCCACAAGCGCATGCCACCGGCGCCCTGGTCGGCGACGTATGCCCTGTGCACCAACTACCGCTGCTCGCGCGTGGTGGTCGAGTCGGCCGCCAGGCTCGTGGCCCACAACGCGGTGCGGGAGGACAAGGACGTGAGGCCGCGCGAGGGGGCCGCCGAGGGCGCGCTGCGCTTCGCCGGCGCGCCCACGTGGCCGGCGCGCGCGGCGGCGCTCTGCGCCTTTCTGCGCGCCGAGCGGTCGCGGCTGGGCTGCGCCTGGCGCGACCTCGCCGTGCTGTGCCGCTACCGCTCCCAGCAGCTCGCCGTGGCGCTGGCGCTCGACGCCGACCACATCCCGCGCACGCCGGCGCTCGGCTACAAGCTCTTCTCACACCCGGGCGCCGCCCTGCTGCGCGCGTACATCGACCTCGTCGGCGCGCCGCACGACGTGCCCGGCGAGCGCCTGCGGATGCTGCTCAACCGCCCGAACCGCTACCTCAGCAACGCTGTGGTGGAGGCCGTCGGCGCAGCCCCCCGGCCGTGGGCGCACCTGCAGAAGCTCGCCGCCGACGAGCTCGCCACCGGACGGCGCCCTCTGAGCGCGCTGGCAGAGAGCGTGACGGCGCTCGGCGCGGCCCTCGAGATCACGGCGTCCGGCTGGGCGCGAGGGGCTGCCCCGGCGACGGCACACGCCGGCGCGCCCGAGCCGCAGCGGCCGGCGCTCACGGCCGCCGAGCTCGTGTGGGCCGTCGTCGACGAGCTCGGCCTCGAGGACTACTGGGAAGGCGGCGGCGGCGACTCGGCTGGTCCGCAGGATGAAGCCGCCGCGCTCCAGGTGCTCGACGCCCTGCTCGTGCTCGCCGAGACCTACCCCGATCCCGCCGCCTACCTCTCCGTCTGGGACCGGCTTCTCGCCGACGAGCTCGCGCACGCGGGCATGGCCGACGACACGCTGGCGCGAGAAGAGGCCGAAGAGGATCGCGTGGTCATCGGCACGATCCACGCCGCCAAGGGGCGCGAGTACGCCGCCGTGGCGATCCCCGACTACGACTGCGACGTCACCCGCTGGGAGGCCGCCGAGATCGAGGAGGAGCGGCGCGTCGTCTACGTCGGCGTCACCCGGGCGCGCGACTCGGCGCTGCTGACCGTCGACACGTCACGACCCTACGTCCACCCGTTTCTGCGGGAGCTGGTCGAGCGACCCGAGCCCGACGAGCACGGGTCGCTCAGCGCCTGGTTGCACGACGAGGAGTGCTCCGATCTGCGCGCCCGCATCGCGGCGCGAATCGTCGAAGTGGAGACGCTGTTTCCCGAGCTCGCGCCCGAGCCGGCGGCGCGCCCTTCGGGCGCGCAGGTCCACGTGTAAGGAGCAGGCGCGGCCCGCGCTGACTGGCCGCGCGGCGACTTCAGACCTTCGCGCCCTTCCCCGGCGTCGCCGGCTTGGGGCGCGTCACCGGCCCGTGCGGGCGCACGAAGTTCTGAGGGTTCATGGAGGTGCGCTTGCCGGCGAGCGTGATCGAGCTGAAGACCCGCGCCGCGTCGTGGCCGCCGCAGGCGGGGCACACGGCCTTCTCGTCGCGTTCGGCGAGACTCGCGATGATCTCGAAGGTCTCGCCGCACGCCATGCACCTGTACTCGTAAAGAGGCATGCGTGAAGGCTAGCACGGGCGCGCGGCGCGGGCGAGTCAGTTTCCCTCGCGGCTTCGCGACCCGCGGCCGGTGAAAATGAGCGCTGGTGGCAGGTTAGGCCGCCGCAGCGGGGTAGTGCTGCGAGGGAAGATAAGAAAAGTCCGCCGATCCTTGTCTTCCCCCTCATCGATCGAGCCTACGGACGGCCGCGGGCGACGCGACAGTCAAGGAATCCTTGTCTTCCCCTTTCGCACTACCCCGCGCGTGAGAGGCCCGGCAGCGAGATGCGGGCTATTCTCCTCTCAGGCGCGCACGGGCCGCGGTCGCCAAGCTCGCGAAACTCCGCCTCGTCACTTCTCGCGGTCGTGGCCTCGGTCGCCCGCGTCGCCGGACTTCACCCCGCGTCGCTCGACTTCACCCCGCGTCCGGCGGCACCTCGCCGGGCCAGGTGGCGAGCGCGCTGGCCAGCAGGTGCTCGCAGGGGTGCGCCGCGGCCGCACCGCAGGTGCACGACCACTTGAGCTCGCCGCCGTTCAGCCAGAACCGCGTCTCGTAGACCTCGGTGTCGTCCACATGGGCGCGCAGGTGGCTCTCGTCGTGCTCCAGGATCTGCACGGAGCCGTGCTCGGCCGCCGAGGCGCCGTCCACAAAGACCTTCGGCGGCGCCATGTCCAGCAGCGTCTTTTCGTCGAACCAGTCGTCGATCGTGGGCATTCCGCTCCCTTCCCGAGTGTGAGCATTACAACCGCGCCTTCGCGCGAGCGCCGGGACTACCCGAGCGTCTCCTCCCCGGGCTGCCAGTTGACCGGGCAGAGGTCGCCGCGCCGTAGGGCCTGAAGCATGCGCCGGGTCTCGTCGGCGTTGCGGGCGATGTTGTTGTCGTGCACGCACCAGTACCGTGGCACGCCGTCGGGGTCGCTGATGAAGGAGCCGTGCAGCGCGATGCCCGCATCCTCGAGCAGGCTCGAACCTGTGCGCGAACCGCCGCTCAGTACTTGGCGGGTGGCGGCGACGTGAATGCGGCGCTGAGCTTCTGGATCGCCCTGCGCCTGCCGCACTTCGGGCAGACGGCTTTGGCCTCGCGCTCGTCCATGTGGCACGTGACCTCGAACTCGGTTCCGCACTTCCTGCAGGTGAACTCGTAGACCGCCATCGTGCCTCCATCAATCGTGACGCCTGCAGACGGGTGGTGCCTGCACCTCTCTGGTACCCGCTGGCGCAGGTTTCACGCCCGGGGCCTGCGGTGGGCTCGCGCCTCTCGCTCCCGCAGCCCACGCCACTCGCTCACCTGAGGCGCCGTGACGCCGGCCGCGGACCGCCTCAGCCACGCGGGCGCCCTTCTGCACACGATCTTCGCGCCGTCACGACTCGGACTGCGGACCTCTCGAGGTCCCCAATCGCCTGGTGCGCAGCGCCACAACGGAGGGGCTTTCAAGCGGCTTCGGCGCGCCCACCCAGATGCTCATCGACCTCGCGGCGGAGCTGGCTCGAGGCGGCGCCGGCCTGATCGTCGCGGGCAGCGCCTTCATCAGCCGCGAGGGCAGGGGGCGCCACCAACGTCACGGGGATCGGCGACGACGCGCTGATCGTGTCCCTGAGCCGCCTGTGCGCGGCGGTGCACGAGGCCGGCGGCATCCTCGCGACGCAACTCCTGCACAGCGGCTCCACCCTGCGACCGCTGATGGTGGCGGAGAAAGCCGGTCCGTACGGCCCGTCGGCCATGGCCGTGGATCCCGTCTGCGGCGCCCCCGTGCTCGCGCTGACGAAAGCGCAGCTCGGCGGCATCGTGGACGACTACGCGCGGGCGGCGTCGCGCGCCCGCAGGGCCGGCTTCGACGCCGTGCAGATCCACGCCGCGCACGGCTACCTCATCATTCCCCGTGTTCGTCAAGTTGAGCGCCAACGACAGCTACCCCGGCGGCGTCGTGCCGCTGGAGGCCGCGCGCGTGGCCGCGCAGCTGGACATTCTGGGCATCGACGCCATCGAGGTCAGCGCCGGCACGCCCGAGGGCGCCCGGCGCGGCGGCTGGGACCACATCATGCCGGCGCCGTGCGCGAAGGGCTCGACACGAGGCGGGTGAGTCTGCGCTTGAGGTCCTGAGCCTGCGGAAGAAGAGCGTCGTCGCTCTCGCAGGCGATCTCGTCCCAGAGAAAGGCGAACTCGCTCTCGAAGCGGGCGATTGCGTCCTCGCGGCTGGGGCCGCAGCCCAACAGGCCGAGGGATGGACAATCGTAGCACCACATCCCTTTCGTCCGGTTGCGCGTTCAGTCTCCGGATCGACGAGCGGCGAGAAGGCGGATATGGCGCGCCGCAGCCGCCGCAGCCGCCGCAGCCGTGGGAGCCGCCGCGGCGCGGGGTAGTACTGCGAGGAAAGATACGGAATGCCGGCCGATCCTTGTCTTCCCCTTTCGCACTACCCCGCGCGGAGGCCGCGGGGTCGCTGCCGCCCTTGCAAGTGATGCGGCTTTGCCAACATCTGCCAACAGTCGGCCAGATTGCGCCTCATTGCGCCTTGTTCCGCCTCGCAAGACCCCCTCCGCTGTTGCGCGGGGCAGGTCGTGAAACCCGCTGGAGGTAGCTCCAGACCAAGCGAAGCCCAAGGTCGTTCAAGGTCGTTCGCGACTTTGCGCCGGGCACTGCGAAGTGCGTTGGAGGCACACTAACCGAGCGTGTCCTCAAGCCAGTTGAACATCAACTCGTTGCGTAGCTGAGGTGCCATCGGCTCGCAGTGGAACTGCCCTCCCTCGGCGACCGTGAACGTAAGAAGCTTCTTGCGCGCCGTCAGCTCTTTGTAGACCTGCTGGGCCTGGCCGGGCACAAACTGCTCCTCGTCTGCCTCAATCACCAGAGTCGGCGCCTCAACGCGCGAGATTGTCGATTGACTGAGCGTGAACTGCTGAGCAAGGTGCATTCTGTCGTAGAAGCTGCCCTGCCCGAAAATCTCGGAGCGCTTCTGGATCGTGAACTGCTCTTCGGCAGGAAGACCCTTAAACACCTCGTCCCAAATGCTGTTGAACTCAGCCTTGTCACCGGCGTCAAGCAACGCGAGCAACTTCGACCCAAGCGCCTCCTCCCATTTGGTGAAGTTGCTGACCACGCCGGGGTCTGCGACCAGCGCAGCGATCCGACGCTCGTACGCAGCAGCGCGAACCACAGAGAGTCCGCAGAAGCTCCAGCCCATAAGAGCGATCCGGCCGCGGCTGACACCGGGGCGCCGTACCAGAACATCGATAACGCTGCTCACAACGTGCTCCCACTCAACGGTAAACGGCATGTTGCGCAGAAAGAGATTCGAGCCCTGGCCTGGGCCCTCGAAGATGAAGGCATTCCAACCCCGTTCAAGCGCCGCCCGGCCCCCGTAGACATAGAGATCGATGTTCTGGGCGTCGCTGCCGTTGTTGAGAATGATCGTCGGCCGGCGGCGGCTGGGGCCTGGAGGCGTGAGCAGCCAACCCGGGAGCTTCGTGCCCCTGTAGGGGATGCTCACGTACTCGAACTGCGGCGTGAAAAGCTTGGCCGCGGCACGCCAGCAGCCATCCATCTTCTTGTATACCTCACCCTCATGCGTGCGCGTGGGGTCCGAGCTTGCCAGAACAAAGTACAACGCCTGGTCGAAATAGCTTGCAGCGCGCAGATACGCGTCGCGTGCACTGACCTTGTGACCGGCGCGCATAAATGACTCGGCGCGCGTCTGCAGTTCTATGCCACGTTCAAGAAACGCTTCGTAGAAGGCAGCATAGGTGTCACCCTTCGCATGAATCTGATTGATCGTTGTGAGGACCTCACCGAGCTCCGATGCGTTGTAGGAGGCCGCGCTGAGGGCAAACAGGGCCTGGAAATTCAGTGAAGAATCGG
>CAIOZS010000339.1 GCA_903862845.1 uncultured Thermoleophilia bacterium | reverse complement strand
CCGCTCACGCGCCGATCACTCCGGGGCCAGGTACTCGATCTTGTTGTCGACGATCTCCTCGAAGGCGATGGTGAGGAGGTTGGTACTGCGCGTGTTGATGAGCGGCGGCGAGAGCTCGTCGATGCCCATCGTGTTCTCGCCGAGGCTGTGGTAGTAGCTGTTGATCTGTCGCGCGCGCTTCGCGGCGATCATCACGAGGGCGTATCGCGAGCCGCCGGCGTGTGGCAGCAGCTCGTCGATGCGGGGCTTGTCCACTAGATTCCCTTTCGTCGTTCTTCGATGATGGCGGCGACCTCGGCGGCCGCGCGCTCTGCGTTGTCGTTCACGACCACGTGGTCGAACTCACCGGCCGCCGCAACCTCCGTCTGGGCGATGCTCAGGCGGCGGGCGATGGCTTCGTCTGACTCCGTGCCACGGCCTCGCAGCCGCTGACCGAGCGCCACCATGCTGGGAGGCGCAATGAAGACCGCCGTGGCCTCGGGAAGAGCCTTGCGCACGGCCCGCGCCCCGGCGAGCTCGATCTCGAGGAGCACATCGTCGCCGCGGGCCAGCTTGGCAGCGACCTCGGCACGCAGGGTGCCGTACAACTCGCCACTGTATTCTACCCATTCCAGGAAGTCGCCGGCCGCCGCGTCGCGGGCGAAAGCCGCACGGTCCATGAAGAAGTACTCGCGGCCGTCAACTTCGCCGGGCCGCGCGGCGCGCGTCGTGGCCGACACTGAGGTGACGACCCGCGCAAGTCGTGCCTTGACCAAGGCGATGACGGTCCCCTTCCCGGCGCCCGATGGCCCCGAGATCACGAACACCGCCGGGATGTCAGCCTCTGAAGTAGCCGAGCAGCTCGGCGCGCTGGCGCTCTGAAAGACCACCGATGGTCTTGCTCGGGCTGACGCGACACTGCTCCATGATGCGCGCCGACTTCACGCGCCCGCACTTGGGCGCGGCCATGAGAAGGTCGACCACTTTGGCGGTGAGCAGGTAATCGGGCGGAGCGACGAGGACGTCGGCAATGGTGGTAGCGCCCCGCTTGAGGTCGGCCTTCAGAGCCGCCCTGCGGCTGCGCACCTGGTTGGCCCGGCCGAGCGCGTCCATACGCTGATCCAGCGAGCGCTCGGGGGCCGTGTTGGATTGCTTGGAAGAGACGGACATCGGGCGGAAGTATATGTGATGCAGCGCGGCCAGTTCAACACGGACTGAGCCGCAAAACGCGGCCGCTAGCTGGGATTTTGCCGGGCGGACTGACGGCGCCGGGGCGTCGGCCGGCGAGGGCGACGGCGCGGCCGGCCGTGCGGGAAGACCTCAGCGTCGTCTGGCAGCAGCTCGACCTGGGCGGGCAAGGGTCCGCGAGCAGAGCAGACCGCTTCAGGGCGTGGTCACTCCTTGTCCGCCGCGCCGGCGGGCTCCATGAGCCCGCCGGCGCGGCGAAGACCCGCGCCCTGAAGCGTCAGCCGCGAGGGACGAAGTCCAGAGCATCGCGGTGCATGCCCGAGATCACCTGGGCCGGGACCTCGGCGGTTCCCACGCAGTCCCACACCGGGCAGACGTGCCGGCAGAGCAGGCAGCCCACGCAGCGTTCCTCGTCGACCAGGGCCTTGCGCGTAGAGGCATCGAATCCCATGGCCTGGTTGGCGCCGTCCCAGCAGGTGATGTGGCACAGCCCGCAGCCGATGCACTTGTCCGCGTCCACCTTGGCGACGACATGCGCGGACTGGACGTGCTCGGCGGGGTCGATGACGAACTGCAGACCGGCGCCCACCAGCTCGCGGACAGACTGGTACCCAAGGGTCTCCAGGTAGTCCTCGAGCCCTTCGCGCATGGATTCGACGATGCGATACCCGTACCGCATGACCGCCGAGGTCACCTGCAGGTTGCTCGCCCCCAGCAGGAAGAACATCGCCGCATCCTGCCACGTCTCGATGCCGCCGATGCCGGAGACCGGGAGCGCCACCCCCTTGTTCTGGCAGAGCTCCGCCACAAAACGCATGGCGATCGGCTTGACCACAGCCCCGGAATGGCCGCTGATCGAGCCCTTGCCCTGGATCGTGGGCTTGGGCGCAAACGTCCGCAGGTCGACTTCGCTGATGCCCCGCACCGTGTTGATAGCCGAGAGCGCGTCCGCGCCGCCGAGCTTGCAGGCGAACGCCGCCGGCAGCATGTCGGTGACGTTTGGGGTCAGCTTGACCATCACCGGGATCGACACATGCTCCTTGACCAGGCGCGTGTAGCGCTCGAGCAGCTCGGTGTCCTGTCCCACCTTGTGGCCGGCGCCTTCGCAGGCCATCTGCGGGCAGGACACGTTGAGCTCCAGCATATCGGCGCCCGTGTCCTCCGCCCGGGTCGCCAGCTCGATCCAGCCCTCGTCGCTGAAGCCCATCAGGCTGGCGACCAGCACGCGGTCGGGGTAGTGCTTCTTCAGCCAGGCGAGGTCCTCGAGGTTGTCCTTGAGCGAACGGTCGCTGATCTGCTCCATGTTCTGCAGCCCGATGAAGCGCTGGTCACCGCGGTGCAGCGCGTTGAGTCGCGGCGTGGGGTCGATGACCTCGAAGTCGCTGTCGCGGTTGAGCGTCTTGAAGACCGCCCCACCCCAGCCGGCGTCGAACGCCCGCGCGACCATCTCGGCGGTGTTGCCGACCGGCGACGACGAGAGAAAGAAGGGGTTCGGGCAGTGCACCCCGCAGAAGTCGATCTCCAGACTCGGTCGCGGCGCCTTCGGGATGGCCACGGCCTCACGCAGCGGGAAGGCTTCGGCGATGGCCTCTGCCGCCCGTTTGCCGTCGAGGACGCCGGCGGCGACGGTCTTGCCCGCAGCCACCAGATCACCACCGGCGAACACCCGTGGGTCCGAGAGGCGCATCGTCTTGGCATCGATCTTAGGACGACCCTTGTCGGCCTCCATGCCGCTCAGCATGGCCGAGAGCTCCGCCGAGAATCCCGCCCCGATCGCCTCCACGACGATGCCGGCAGGAATCGCGAACTCGCTGCCGGCGACGTCCACCGCATTCTGCGGTACGAAGCGGCCCGGCTCGAGCCAGCGGATCTCCACGCCATGAACGGCCTTGACAGCGCCGTTCTCGCTCTCGATGCGCGTCACCCGTCCGTTGGGCCTGAAGCGGATGCCCTCACGGAAGGCGAGGTCTTTCTCGTCGTCGTCGGCAGGCAGCTCTTCCATCGCTTCCAGGGATACGGCATACACGCGGTCCGCGCCGAGGTGCTTCGCGGTCACGGCGCAGTCCATGGCGACGGCGCCGCCCCCGACCACGACGACGTTCTTGCCGGAGACCGCCGCGGCCAGCGTCGTGCGTGCCTCTGAGTCCTTGCTCTGCGAGAGGAAATCGGACCATGAATACACGCCGGCCGATGCGTCCGCGCCCAGTCCCAGCGAATAGGGACGGTCGTAGCCCGGGGCGAGAAACACCGCGTCGAAGCCCTGTTCGAACAGCCCTTCCAGGTCTGCCCGCGTCGCGATCGCGCGCCCGCATTCGAACTGCACGCCCAGCCCGCGGACAAGACCGATCTCGTGCTCGACGAGCTCGGGGGACAGCCGGTGATCGGGGATCCCGTAGCGGATCTGGCCGCCCGGCTCGGGCATCTTCTCGAAGACCACGGTGGCGTAGCCCGTCAAGGCCAGATTAGCGGCGGCAGAAAGGCCGGCCGGCCCCGCCCCGACCACTGCCACCTTGCGGTCTCCGGGCAGGGGCGCCTGCAGGACCTGCATCGCCTCCTGCCGCTCGTAGTCGGCGAGAAAGGCCTGGATCTCGTTGATCCGGATGGGCTCGTCGATCCCGCTCCGCGCACACCCCTGCACGCACAGACGACACGTCGGGCAGACCTGGGCACACGTGGCGGCCAGGATGTTGTTCCTCCGCATCGTGCGCACGGCGCCCTTGATGTTCCCCAGACGCAGCTGCAGGATGAACGCCGCGGGGTCGTTGTCGGCTCCGCAACCCGTGTTGCACGGCGCGTCGTAGCACAGCAGACAACGTCCCGCTTCTTGAATGGCGCCCTGAAGATCCATTGTTCACCACTTTCCATGATCGCGTGACACAGCCGACAGACCATCACGGTCACGATGCGAGGCTCGCGCCGCCGAACGGCGAGCCTATGGACCGCGAAGGAGCACTATTTTACTCTCCGCGTCAACCTCGTACGTCTTCGCGGCAGCCCACGACGCCGGTCGCTCGACAGCGGGCCTCCGCGAGCCGCCGTCCGCCCTCACCGGGTCCGGCAGGGCTGCCTGGTCGACCGAGCCGCCAGCCACGGTCAGCCGGCTCGCGCGCTCGCCGTCTGGATCGCGCCGAGGAGGACGTCCACTCCCAAAGCTACGGCTTCGCAGGGCGTGTCCTCCTCCGGGCAGTGGCTGCGACCGCCGATGGAAGGCACGAAGATCATGGCCGCGTCCATGACCCGGGCGATCTCCAGGGCGTCGTGGACCGCCCCGCTCGGCATCTCAAGGTAGCCGATCCCCTGCCTCTCCGCCGAACGCACCAGCGCCCCCCTCAGGCGGGAGGACAGAACGACGGGCGCCGACTCGGCGGTCAGCGCTACCTGGGCGCGCACCTGCCGCTCCTCGGCGATACGCGCGATCCTCTCGAGCACGCGCTCCGCGACCTCCTCAAGGACCGCCGCGTCGGTGTCCCTGAGGTCGATCGACAGCGCGGTGCGCGCAGGTATCACGTTGGCGGCGTTCGGCTCGTTGACGAGCATGCCGACGGTCCCGACGGTGAGGCCCGACGCCGCAGCCGTCGCGAGCGCTTCCACCGACGCGATCGCCTGCGCCGCGGCCGCCAGGGAGTCCGCGCGCAGGCGCATCGGCGTCGCCCCAGCGTGGTTGGCCACGCCCGAGAACGTGACCCTGTATTGGCGGATCCCGACAATCCCCTGCACGATCCCGATCGGGACCCGAGCGGTCTCCAGCACCACCGACTGCTCGATGTGCAGCTCATAGTAGGCTGCGACGTCCGCGGCTCCTAGGACGCCGCCCTGGTCGGCCCAAACAGGCTCGCCAGTCTCCCCGAGAGCCTGAAGGTAGCTCGTCCCGCCGGCGTCCGTCATCTGCGCCAGGTCGCCCTGAGTGAGCCGACCGACGAGCGCTTTCGAGCCGGCCAAGACGCTCCCGAAGCGCGCGCCTTCCTCTTCGGCGCAGATGAGCAGTTCGTACGGCCGGCCCAGGCGCACGTCCAGGTCCTCAAGCAATCGTGCGATCTCGACGCCGGCCACGACTCCGGCCACTCCATCAAAGCGACCCCCCTGCGGGACCGCATCGAGATGCGAGCCGACCGCGACGGCCGGCTCGTCCCAACCCGCTTCGCGCCTGCGAAAGCGCGTGTTGCCGTGAGGAGTGGTCTTCCGTTCGTACCCGAGCGCGGCCATCTGGGCGGCCACGTAGTCGACCGCCGCCCAGTACTCGGGCGTGAAGCTCAGGCGATTCGTCCCCGGACCGGGAGAGCTGCAGTTGGCGATCGTCTCGATGTCCTGATGGATGCGTTCGGCCGATGCTCCCACCACAGCCACCTCCTCACGATGATGCAAACGATGCCGGCATTCGGGCCGTCGATTGCGCACGCCTGAGACTCGAGCCGGTGGAGCGAAGCGCTGCGTCCGGTCCGCAACGCACCGGGCCCCGGCATCTGCCGGGGCCCGGTGGCTCAAACGGGCCGGATGGCTCCTGACCCACGCAGACGGGACGCTCGCACGAGATCTGTCACAGTTTGGCCGCAGCCTCGCGACGCTTCTTGACGAACGCCGAGGCCGAGACGGCGATGACCAGGGCGGCGCCGTAGAACACGCTCTGCACCCAGCTCTGGACGCCCAAGATCGCGAGCCCGGTGACCCCGGTCACCAGGAAGTACACGGCAATGTACGTGCCCCACGGATTGAAGCGGCCCGGGGTGATCGCCGTGCTGCCGAGGAAGGCCGCCGCGAAGGCGGGCAGCATGAACGTGCCGCCGGACACGGGGTCGGCTGCGCCCGCCGTCCCGGTGTACACGACTCCGCCGGCCGCGGCGATGATGCCGGCCGCCACGAAGCACCCCCAACGCACCCGTCCCACGCGGATACCGCTAAGCCTGGCCACATTGGTTCCCCTTCCCACGAAGAGGATGCGACGCCCGATCGCCGTGAAGTCGAAGACGTACCAGAGGATTGCGCAGAGGATCAGCCCGTAGAAGAACTCAACCGAGAGGCCGAACAGCCGATGCACGACCACCCAGTCCGACAGCCACTCAGATACTCCGCCGATCGTCCGCGACGAACTGATCCACAGCACAAGCCCTGTGACGATGGTACCGGTGCCGAGCGTCACGATGAACGCATTGATGTCGAAGACGATGATGATGAGCCCGTTGATGAAGCCGAGCAGCGCGCCGAAGCCGAGGGCGATGAGGATCGTCAGCGCGAGGGGCACGCCGTGCTCTGCGTTCAGGACGGCCACGAGCATGCCCGACATCATCAGGTTGGCCGCGAGGGAGAGGTCGTAGTCACCGGCAATCAGAGGGATCAGCACCGCGAGGGCAAGGATGACGAGGGTCGTCTGGGTGCCCATCATCGTCGTGAAGTTCTGCACCCTGAAGAACGACTCCGGAGCCAGGATGCTGAACACCACGATGACGATGACCCAGGCGATGATGAGGGCGAAGGCCTCCACGTAGTCGCCGAGAGTGAGGCCCTTCCTGTGGCGCTGAGGCTCGTTCTCGACGGGCGGCAGCATCTCTCCGGGCGTTCCTGTGCTGACCTGGTTCATGCGGGGATCCTCGTCTCCGTATCTGGCCTGAGCGTACTGCGGCTCACGTAGCATTGCTGGGTGATCCGGTCCTTGGTGAGCTCGTCTCCGACGAGCGCGCACATGATCTGCCCGTCGTGGAAGATGAGCACCCTGTCGCAGATAGCCGCGAGCTGCTCGTAGTCGGAGCTCGCGCACACGACGGACATACCCTGCGCGGCGGCCTTCGTGATGGTCTCGAAGACCTGCAGCCGTGCCCCCACGTCGACGCCCTGCGTGGGCTCGTGGACGAGAAGCACCTTGGGCGCGGCCTGGAGCCACTTCGCCAGCACGACCTTCTGCTGGTTGCCGCCGCTCAGGGCCTGGAAGTCCATGATCGGCTCAGGCGGACGGACGTCGTACTCCTGCAGGGCCTTTTCAGCGCCCCGGAGGTAGCCGCGCCGGTCGAGTCGATAGGGTCTGTACTGGTCGATGACCTGCAGCATCACGTTGTCGCGCACGAGCAGCGACCCTACTCCGGCAGAACCCTGCCTGTCCGCGGGGATGAGCGCCATGCCGGCCTTGATCGCGGCCGGAGGCGACATCGCCGCGAGGTCATGCGCAACGCCGGCGATGGTCATCCGGCCGCTTTGGGCGGGCGTCGCGCCGAACATCTGATACAGGAGCTCCTCAAAGCCGCTGCCCACCAGGCCGGTGAGGCCGAGGACCTCGCCCTCGTTGAGAGCAAAGGAGACGTCCTTGATCGTACCTCCTGTGACGCCCTCGACCGACACGTGGCTACCTTCGCCGAGGGTGTGCTCCCTGTGGGTGGCCTCGAACACCTCGAGTCGCTTGCCGATGATCATCTCGACGAGCTGGTCCTTGTTGGTCTCGGCGCTCGACACCGTGCCTTCCACGCGACCGTCGCGCAGGACCGTGATGCGGTCGGTCACGGCGAGGGCTTCGTCCAGGTCGTGCGATACGAAGAGTACGCTCGACCCGTGCTCGACGCTCCTGCGAACGACTTCGAAGAGGTTCTCCCTGTTCTCGCGGGGCAAGAACACAGTCGGTTCGTCGAGCACCAGCAACCCGCCCCGCGACTCATCGTCCTTGGTGTACAGACGAAGATCCTCGAGCGCACGGACGATGGCGAGCAGCGCGCGCTGCACGGCGGGCAGCTCGCCCACGACTGCGCGCGGGTCGCAGCTCAACCCGTACCGTGCG
Source organism: uncultured Thermoleophilia bacterium (assembly GCA_903862845.1). GTDB lineage: Bacteria > Actinomycetota > Thermoleophilia > UBA2241 > UBA2241 > CAIXSE01. Next base: position 6,734 of record CAIOZS010000339.1, on the reverse strand, counting down.
AACGCCTCCTCGGTTAGCTGCCGCTCCCTGCCCCAGCGAATGAGCCACTCGAACTTCGTGGAGATCGTCCAGGCGCGGAAGTTCTCGACGACCGTCAGAGTCGGGAGAAGACCGAGATCCTGATGGACGAAGCTCATCCCGAGCTCCGAGGCCGATCCGGTGCGCACCGGCAGCTTCACCGGGCGACCGTCGATCTCCAGTTCGCCTCCCGGGTCCGGGTGATGGTAGCCGGAAAGGATCTTGATGAGCGTCGACTTGCCGCACCCGTTCTGGCCGACAAGGCCGTGGATCTCTCCGCGCCGGATGCTTACATCCACCGCGTCCAGGGCTCGCTGTCCACCGAACGTCATGGACATGTTGCGCACGACGAGCGTCTGTGCAGGATCCACGGCCTTGTCTCCGTTCTAGCTGTAGGTGGCCTCGGGCAGGCTGCTTACTGCAGTCCCCAGAGCTTCTTGTACTCGGTCTGGTACTCGCCGAAGCCCTTGGAGAACTGCGCGGGCACGCCGGCCTCGGCGGCGTTATCCACGGTGAACATGCGGAACGGGTTGTTGAGGTACTCGCCGACGGCGCCGTTCGTGGGTATGTCCTGCTTGGCGAGGATGCGCATCTCAGCGTCCTGGATCGCCCAGCCGGCCCAGTTCAGGGAATCACCGAAGGTCATCTCGACCTTGCCCTCGCGGACGTAGTCGATCACGAACGGATTGGCGTTGAAGCCGATGATCTTGACCTTGTCCGCCGCGTTCGCGGCGGTGACGCCCGGCACGACGAACTGCGTCATGGCGTCGTAGATGCAGGCAACGTAGGTCAGTTGAGGGTCGGCCACGATGGCCGACTGCACCTGCGGCTGGATCTTGGTGCCCCACTCGGGGACCGTGACGTTGAAGTACTTGTACTGGATCTCCGGGCCATACTTCGCCATCTCGGACACGAAGCCGTCGTGCGAGGCCTGCGTCGAGACGATCTCGTCGGAGCCGATGACCAGCACGTGAGCCGTGTAGTCATGCGCGATGATCCAGTCGGCAAGCACCCTGCCGGCCTTCGTGTAGTCCTGCGGCAGGTTGTAGTCCACGTACGGCACCGTCTGCTCGAAAGCGGTGAGGTGCGACGCGACGACCTCGATCCCGGCCTTCTGCGCTTCGTCGATCTGCGGCTTCAGGGAGTTGGGGTCCGGCCCGGCGAGCAGGTCGATCAGGCTGACCTTCTTCGTGATGCCATTCTGGAAGCCCTGCTGATACTGCGTCAGCTGGCCCTGGTTGTTCCAGGTCGTGAACGGATAGCCGACCGCCGCGGCAGCCTGCTTCATGCCGTTCTCCATCTGCACGTAGAACGGGTCGGTGCCGGTGCCGGGGATGCTCATGATGGACTTGCCGGCCATCACCGTCTTGGCATCAAAGGCCCCCCCGGGGGGTGCCACGAACGTCGGCACATCGGTCATTCCCGCGTACGCCGCGGCCGCGGCAGCCTGGTTGGCAGTCTGCGCGCCGCCGCTGGAGGCCGAAGCCGCCGGTGACGTCGTAGTAGTACTCGATGAAGAGCTGCCACAGCCGATCGCCGCCACTGCGACGACCGCGAGGCACGCGATCAACACGAGTGCCAAGATACCGAAACGTTTGCTGTTCATTCCGCCCCCTGTCTGACGCTTCCCGCAGGTGATCATCGGATGATCTCCTGCCTACACCAATCGACCCACTAGACCATGAGCCGCTGGACCTGTCAACAAACTCGCCGTGAGCCTGAGTTGGATGACGGCACGTGACCTCGGGCAATCGCCGCCCGAACCTCGGACACGACCCACGTGCCGGCCAAGACGGGTTCTCGAGTGCCTGATCCTTGGGGTCGACCGCCGCCCGAGTGAGCACGGTCACACAAGTCGTCGAAGCCGCGCGTCCCGAAGCGATCCAGCGCGCCTCCCTGAGTCGTGACGCTCACCGCGCTGCGGTTGACCTTGAAGAACCGGGCACTCGTCTACGCGCCGGCTCACGGCACGATGATTGTCCCCGTCTTGCCCTCGAACGCTTCGACTGTCTTGTCGAGGGAGCTGATGATCGCCCGCTTCCCGCCGTCCTGCACGAACTTGATGGCCGAAGCCACCTTGGGGCCCATGCTGCCGGGCAGGAAGTGGCCCTCGTCCGCGAGGCGTTGCGCCTCCGCGACGGTCACTTCGCCGATCGGGGCCGCGTTCTCTTTGCCGAAGTTCATCAGGGCGTGCTCGACATCGGTGACCATCATGAACGTGTCGGCACCGATCTCCTGCGCCATGACCTCGCCGGCGCGGTCCTTGTCGATGACGGCCTCGAGCCCTTGGTAGTCGCCTTTGTCGTCCTGCATGACGGGGATGCCCCCGCCGCCCGAGGCGATCACGATGATGCCTGCATCCAGGATCTTGCCGATCGCGCGGCCTTCGACGTTGAGGCTGGGGATGGGCGATGGGACGCAACGCCGCCAGCCCTTCTCCGCGCCCGGCTTGACCTCTTTGACGACGTAGTCCGGATGCTCCGCCTTAAGGGCGCGTGCTTCCTCGGCGGTGAAGAAGTTGCCGACGGGCTTGGAGGCCGTGTCGCCGGTGAACTCGGGGTCGTCGGGGTCGACGAGCACCTGGTTGACGACGGCGATCACGTCCTTGTCTATGCCGAGCGCCTTGAGGTGCTTCTGCATGGTGTTCTGCAGCATGTAGCCGATCTGGCCCTGTGTCATCGCGCCGATGATGTCCAGGGTCTGCTCGGCCACCAGGTCCTTGGCCGCGTCCATCTGCACGCTCAGGTTGCCCGACTGAGGCCCGTTGCCGTGCGTGATCGCCAGCCAGTCGCCGGGACCGAACTCACTGACGATCTTGGCGAGCTGTTCGGAGGTCTTCTCGCAGTTGGCAAACTGCTCTTCTGTCGTGCCGGCCTCATGGGCTTGTTTGATGGCGTTGCCGCCAAGAGCAACGAGCAGCTTCATTCGCACCTCCACTTCCGTGGTTCGTTGCATGCACCGCGGGCATCAGAAGCCCACCGTGGACCCGCACGCTGTCTCTCTGCTTCTGCTTCGGAACGCTCGCTTCGCGCGAACGTTTGCTGCTAGCGCTCGGGAGTACGCAGGCGAGGCCTGCGAAGCACCCTGCCTCCACAACGCGCCCAGAGGCGCGATCCCTGGCCGGCCGCGACGCAGTCGCGGCCGGCCAGGGCAGAGCGGAAGCACCTTCAGCCGGTGATCAACCGTTCATCAACACCGCCATGACGCCGTTCTGGGCGTGCATGCGGTTCTCGGCCTGGTCATAGACCACCGAGTGCGGCCCGTCGATGACGGCGTCGGTGACCTCGAAGCTGCGGTCGCACGGCAGGCAGTGCATGTAGATGCTGTCGCGATTGGTCAGCTCCATGATCTTCTCGTCGCAGATCCAGCCCTTGTTGGCGTCGAACAGCTCGTCCTGCGCCTTCCAGTCGGCTTCCTTCTCCGCTGTGGCAAAGAACTTCGGCGACGGCCAGCACTTCGGGTAGACGACGTCCGCGTCCTTGAAGGCTTCGTTCATGTCGTGGGTGATGGTGAAGGAGCCGCCGTAGCGGGCGACGTTGTCCTTGGCATTGGCGATCTGCGCCGGGTCGAGGTCGAAGCCCTCGGGGTGCGCGAGCACGACGTGGGCGCCGAACAGCGAGCTGACGGCCATCATGGAGTGCGGCACGCTGATCGGCTTCTTGCGGCTCGGCGAGTAGGCCCAGCTAATGACGACCTTCTTGCCCTCGAGCGTGCCGAGCTTCTCCTGCATGGTCATGAGGTCGGCCATACCCTGGCAGGGATGGTACATGTCGTCTTCCATGTTGATGACCGGCACTTCGGCGGCTCTGGCGAACTCGCGCATGTAGTTGTTGGCGGCGCCGTACACCCAGCCGACAGGATCGCCGAAGATGCGCACGCAGATCGCCTCGCCGTAGCGCGAGAGCACCTTGGCGACGTCGTCGAGGCGCTCGGTGGCGAAGGCCTGCTCCTGGCCCTTCACGGCCGGGGTGTACACGGCGTTCGTGTCGAGATAGATGCCGTGGCCACCCAACTGGAAGATGCCGGTCTCGAAGCTGTTGCGGGTGCGCAGGCTCTTGTTGTAGAACATCATGAAGATGGTCTTGTCCTGCAGGATGTGGTGGTGCTCGCCGCGCGCGTTCTCCAGCTTGAGCGCGAACCCGGCGTCGAGCATGGTGACGATCTCTTCTTTGGTGAAGTCGGAGATCGCGATGAAGTTCTTCCCTCTGAGCGATTTGACCTGCATGTTGCCGACTACCTCCTATGCGTTGCGATTACTGCTGACAGCACAACGAGCCTACAGCATCGGAGCTGCGGCTGCTGCGGACTGTGCGATTCTCGGCGCCTCGCGTCTCGAGACTGCGGTAGGCCGTGCGGCCCTTGGCGTCGCGCCCCAGCAGGGGCGCGGGCGATCAGAGCAGGCTCTTGAGCTCGGCAGCCGCCGCCCGGTCCTGCTTCGCGCTCTTCTTGAAGGCGCGGGCGCTGGCGGCGAGGATCTCGTCACACTGCGCGACGAAGTCCTCGTGGTAGCGAGCCGTGTCCTCCTCGGCCTGGATGAGCTGCAACGCCACGGCCGGCCAGCTCGTGGCCGGCTCAGCGTCGAGCGTGCCCAGGTACTCGTTGATGTGCAGGGCGTGGATAGGCTCGAGGATCATCTCGTTGACCTCTTGACGGATCACCGTGAGCTTGGCGACGCGGTCGTCGTGGGTGCAGACGACCTCCTCGAGCTTGTCGCGCCAGGCCTGGTCGGGGGCGAGCACGCCGGCCGCCGCGGCGAAGTCGGCGCAGGCCTGCTCCGCCTCGAGGGCGCAGCGGAACGCCGACCCATACGCGACGATCTCGGGGAACTGATGAGCCATTGCTTCTCCTTTGGCGTTCCCGCCGGCCCCGCCGGCGGGTGATGACGACTTGCGATCCGTGAAGAGCCGCAGCGCGCGCGAGCCCCGACCGTGCAGTGCGCCGAGAGACGAAACCTTCTGGCCGGCGGAGGAGGGGTCGACCATGGCGGCGAGGCCGAGGTTCACGCACACGTTGCGAGCCTGAGTAGTGTACCAGAAGGTGCGCGCGCAGCGGCCAATCTGCGTGTGCTACATTGTGAACGGCCGGAGGGTGACCGCAGGCGCCCTCAGGCACGACCGGGACGAAAGCTGACGGCGATCTCGAAGGAGGCCCACAAATGAAGACGGTCATCGCGGGCGGCACAGTGGTGAGCTCTGAAGGCGAGTACCAAGCCGATGTTCTCGTGGACGGACGCCGGATCGTCGCACTGGGCCTCGATCTCCCGCGTGACGGAGCGCAGGTCGTGGACGCCGCAGGCGCGTACGTGATCCCTGGGGGCATCGATGTGCACACCCACTTCCAGATGCCCTTCGGAGGCACCGTCAGCTGCGAGAGATTCGACACGGGCACCAAGGCAGCCGCGACCGGTGGTACAACGATGATCGTGGACTTTGCCCTTCAGGCGTCCGGCGACACGCTGATGAAGACCTACGCGGACTGGAGAGAGATGGCCGACGGCCACGTGGTCGTTGACTACGGGCTTCACATGGCCATCACCCAGCTTACAGCCGACACCTTGGCGGAGATTCCCCTGCTTGTCGATGAGGGCGTCGCCAGCCTCAAGCTCTTCATGGCCTACAAGGGCAGCATCATGGTCGATGACGCGACGCTTCTTCAGGCTCTGCTGAAGGGCAAGGAATGCGGGGCACTCGTGTGCGTCCACGCCGAGAACGGCGATGTCATCGACGTCCTCGTCAAGGAGCATCTGGCGGCGGGCAAGACCGCTCCGAAGTATCACCTCACCACCCGTCCTCCCGCCGCCGAGAGTGAGGCGACGAGGCGGGCCATCATGCTCGCCGAGATCGCAGACGCTCCCATCTACATCGTCCACGTCAGTTGCACGCAGGCCCTCGACGAGATCCGCGCGGCCCGGGACAGGGGTCGAGCAGTCTACGGCGAGACATGCCCGCAGTACCTCGCGCTGTCGGTCGACGACTTCGACGCTCCCGGCTTCGAAGGGGCCAAGTTCATCTGCTCGCCGCCGCTCCGTGACAAGTCCAATTGGCCCGGCCTGTGGGCCGGGATCCGCACCGGCGATCTGTCGGTCGTGGCCAGCGACCACGCCGCGTTCAACCATGCCGGGCAGAAGGAGATGGGCCTGACCGAGGGGTTTCACAAGGTCCCCAACGGATGCCCTGGAGTTGAGCACCGTCTCTTCATCCTGCACACGCTCGGCGTGGTGGGCGGCGAGATCAGCATGCCGAAGCTGGTCGACGTCTTCAGCAGCGCCCCGGCGCGACTGTTTGGGCTCTATCCTCAGAAGGGCGTCATCGCCCCCGGCAGTGATGCCGACATCGTCGTCTTCGATCCGTCGGTCGATGCGGTGATCTCCGCGGCAACGCAGATGCAGAACGTCGACTACACGCCCTATGAGGGCATGCCTGTCAAAGGCGCGGTGCGGACGGTGCTGAGCAGAGGCGAGGTCGTGGTGTCCGACGGTCGCTGGGTCGGCGCGGAAGGCGCCGGCAGGTACGTCAAGGCGAAGCCGTTCGTCGCCTGAAGCCGGAGATTGCCCCCGGGGACAGGTGCGGCGGCGCGTCCCCGAAGCGCGCAACCGCCCGTTCGAACAGACTCTGCACAGCCAAAGCGGTCAGCGGCGTTTTCTCGGACGGCTTCCAGACAACCGTGTCACCGCAAACCAGAGCCAGGGCCGCATTCCAGGCCCAGACAGCCACGGG
>CAIOZS010000338.1 GCA_903862845.1 uncultured Thermoleophilia bacterium | reverse complement strand
CGTCGCGTCGTCGTCGAAGTGGGCGCCGTCGAGGGCGCGCCGGCGCTCGAGCTGCGCGCTGATCCGGCCGGGCGCCGACCGCTTCGCTGGTCCAGCGCGCCATGGCAGCAGCCGTCTCCAGACGCTCTTCGTTGATATCGTGCAGGACGATCTCGGCGTCGGCCAGCTCGGGGAAGGAAAGGATGTCGCCGAGCAAGTTGCGCCTGAGCTCCACGCTGCCTGCGCCGATGAACGCGATCCTGGTCATGGCGGCGCCATCCTTTCGCCGGGCGCCGCAAGGGCCGGCGCCCTTCACTCTCGTGCCGAAGGCCGCGCCCCAGCAAGAGCCGCGCGGCCGTTCTTGAGCAACAGTGCGCGAGCTCATGCAGAGATGGGCAAGGACACTCGGTGTCACCGCGGCTCAGCGGTCCTCTCGCGGCGTGTCGCTTGCGTGCAGTAAGCTCTCGTCGGGCGAGCAAGGAGGCAGCGTGAAGTCGCACACCGTCTACAAGACGTTCCACGTCGAGCAGCGCCGCGCGTTTGTGCGCATCACCGACGACGTGCAAGCGGCCGTCGACGAGGCCGGGATCCGCGAGGGCATGGCCCTGGTCTCGGCAATGCACATCACCGCCGGAGTGTGGATCAACGACGACGAGCCCGGCCTCCAGGCCGATACCCTCGAATGGCTCGACAAGCTGGCGCCGCCGTCCTGGCAGCCGCCGGCCGACGACGTCGCCCGGCAACTTCTGCCCGACGGTGGCGACTACCGTCACCACCGCGGCGGCGAAGACAACGGCGACGCCCACCTCAAGAACCTCCTCGTGCACCATCAGGTCATCGTCCCGGTCACCGACGGCAGGCTCGACCTGGGACCCTGGCAGGCGGTCTTCTACTGCGAGTTCGACGGGCGTCGCAGCAAACGGCTCATCATCAAGGTGCTGGGCGAGTAGGGAGGACGAGCTCCCTGACGAGGAGTTCGAGGTCGCCGGGGCGAAGTTGGTCGCATAACTTCGAGGAACGAGCGACGAGGAGGAAGCCCAGATGGACGAGAGGCAGAGCGACGTAGTAGTGGTCGTCAACCAGAAGGCGCTGTCGCGCCGCTACTGGGGCGTCATGCTGGCGATCGGGATCGTCGCCATCATCTTCGGCATCATCGTGCTGGCGAACCTGTGGAGCAGCGTGCGCCTGGTGGCGATCCTGGCGGGCCTGTTCCTCATCTTCGCCGGCGTCGTGCAGTTCGTGAACGCCGCCGGCGCCGAGCGCAAGACAGGCAAGATCATCGGCGGGCTCGTGGTCCTGATCGTCGGGGTCGTCCTCGTCTTCTGGCCCGATGCGTCGGTCAAGACCGTGGCCGTCCTCGTGGGCCTCGCGTTCCTCTTCTGGGGCATCGTCATGGCCATCGCGGCGCTCGTCGACCGCGGTGAAGGCTGGGGCATCGCCGCGGGCTTCGGCGTCCTGCTCGCACTCGTCGGCATCGTCGTCGTCGCCTGGCCGGGACCGACCATCGCCATCCTCATGATCCTCGTCGGCGTCGACGCGATCCTCTTCGGCGCGTCGATGATTGCCCAGGGGTTCGCGTTGCGCAAAGCCTAGGCGCGCATGGCCGAACGAACGACACGCTCAGTGATCCAGCGCCTCGTCGGCTTCAGCCGCTACTTTGTGATCGTCGACGTGATAGGCCTGTTCGCGGCCTTCATGGCGCTCATGCTGTCGAGCGTGTGGAACACGTTCGCGGTGATCTACACCGCGGTCTTCACCAACAATGTGGGCCAGAAGGAACTGGTCGGCAAGCTTGTCCAGCAGGCGGACACGGCGCTCCTCGCGACCGTGCTCTACGTGATCGCGCTCGGCCTGTACAGCCTGTTCGTGGACGACGATATCCCGATGCCGGCATGGCTGCAGATCCACCACCTGGACGACCTCAAGCAGCTCCTCGCGGCCGTCGTGGTCGTCGTCCTCGGGGTGATCTTTCTCGGCCACGCGCTCACCTGGGCCGGGGGCACGGAGCTGCTGACCGTCGGGCTCGCCTGCGCGGCGGTGATCGCGGCGCTGTCGTTCTTCCTGTGGCAAAGCGCCCACGAAAGCAGGCGCCGCGCCCGGAACACCGCGTCCGCGGCCGGCGAAGCGCCGGCTCGGTCTGGTCCGGAGAGCTGAGCGGCCCGCGACGGCGCCCTTCGGGCTCGCGGGCCGCTCATCCCCGCATTCCCCAGGCGAAGACCGCCGCCAAGCCGCCGGCGCCGGCGATGG
>CAIOZS010000337.1 GCA_903862845.1 uncultured Thermoleophilia bacterium | reverse complement strand
CGCCGCCCAGGCCGCCGCCAGGACCACGCAGACGGCGATGACGTGCGACGTCCGGCGTCGCGCAGGCGAAGACGCGGTAGTCATGGTTACCCTCCCTGTCGACCCTCACACGCCTCATCGTACCCGATGCACGACGGGATTCCCCCGCCGCGGCGGCCACCGGTCAGGCGATGAGCCGCCGCAGCGCCGCCTGGACGGCGGCCGCGCAGGCGGCGAAGCCGGCCACGCGGCCGCCCGTCGCTTCGTCCATGTACAGGTCGCGGCGCAGCTCGATCATCAGAGCTTGGACGCGCCGGTCGTTGCCCAGGTACGGCAGAGGTACCAGGGCGCCGGCAAACGGGCGGTCGAAGGCGATGCCCGCCACAGCCGTGCCGGCGCCCTCCGCCGGCGGCTCGTGCGGCGCCGAGGCCGGGTCTCGCGCGGCGCCGCCCGGCCACCCTGAGAGCATCTCCCCGAAGGCTTCGGCGGCGCGCTCGCGCAGCCAGGGCGGGGTGTGCATGCCGGCATGCGCGAACGGCGCGTGCGGCGGGAGCGTTGCATCGGTGCCGATGCAGACCGCGGGGCGATGGACCACCTTCCAGCGGTCGGCGCTCACCTTGAGCTCGTAGGGGAGCGGCCTGCTGGGGAAGCTGTGGCAGTCGACGATGAGACAGCGGCCGTGAGCCGCGAGCGCCGCCGCGGCCGCGGCTTCGAGGGCGGCGTGGTGGGGGCGGTAGTAGCGCGCCAGCAGCGCTTCGCGCTCGCGCGCGGCCCCCGCCTCGTCGCGCAGAGGGGCGCCGTGCGACGTCTTTGCGTACACGGCGCCCATGCCGACGGCTTCCATCTGTTCGTCCTTGGGGTCCTCGAAGCGCTCGGGGTCGACGACGAGGCGGCTGACCGGGAAGCGGACGGTGAAGGCCTCATCCGGCGGCAGAGCGAAGAGCTCGTCGGTGTACCAGTCGGTCATGTGGCGCAGCTCGGCGGCCAGGTCGTCGTCGTCGAGGAGAAACTGGGCGCGCACATCGGCCGGTATCTCGGCCGAGCTGTGTGGCACGTGCAGGATGATCTTGGGTGCGGTCACGCGCTCAGCCTACCACCGCGAGCGCCTGCGGTGCGGCTGGAGAAGAGGTCGGCGCAGGCCTGCACGGCGCTCTGCTCTCGGGTCTAGCCCGTCGTCTCGCCGCGGGCGACGCTCATGTAGGCGTCGTGCACCTGGTCGTCTGAGCCGGCTGTGAAGTAGGGCTCGAGCTCGCGATAGAGGTAGGTGAGGTCGGGCTGGTCGGCACCGAGGGCCTGCAGCGTCGTGCCCTCGCGGGTCGCCGCCGCGATCGCTGCCGCGTGGGCCTGCTGCATGGCGATGACCGCGTCGGCGAGCGTGTACCAGGCGGCCGCATACTCCGGCGAGTACTCCGGCTCCGGCGCCTCGCTCGGCTGGTCACCCGGCTGTGCGGCCGATTCCACGGCGTCCTTGGCCAGCTCGACCTCCGAGAACCGCAGGTAGTTAAGGTGCGCGCCGCGCACGGCGAGCGCCGCGTTCTTGAGCCCGGCGAGGGCTTCGCTCGCAGCGGGCGCCGCCGGGGAGGGGGGCGGGTAGGCGGGCAGGGATGCCGGGGCGGCCACGGCGACGCCGGGCGCGGCGGGAGCCTGCCCGTAGCGCGGCGCCGGCGGCAGCGGCGTGCCCGCCGGCCGGGAGTGCAGCGGCCCAGAGGCCGTGAGCCCGGTCGCCGCGACGCTGCGGCGTACGACCACGGTTCTGGCCGCGAGGTCGCCGAGCCGCTTGTTCTTGCTGTTTGCAAGGCACGAGATGCCCGCAGGGATGTACCAGAAGAGAACTTCGGGCAGGCGGATGAGGTTGCGGATCACGACGGCCGTGCCGGAGGGCCTGGCGCCGTCGTCCATGGTGACACGCATGTGGAAGGCGAGCTTGCCGACGCTGGCCGCGGTCAGCGCCTCGAACAGCGTGTAGTAGACGAAAATGAGGCCGTAGGTGATCGCGTACAGCCAGACGGGCGCCGTGCGCTGCAGGTCGAGGCCGCCGCTGAACGCCGGATCCTTGAGGTCGAGCGCCCCGGCTGCGGCCAGCACGCTGAAGATCACGACCAGCAGGAAGAAGAGCACCACCGTGTCGACGGCGATGGCGGCAAAGCGCCAGCCGAGGCCGGCGTACTGGACGTGCTCGCGAGCGCCCACCTGTTCCACGCGACTCTCCTTCGGCGCCGCGGACCGAGTGACGCGGACCTTGGTCGATTGTATACGCATGCCACGGCCGCGATGCTCCCGTAGCCGCGCAAAGGGGGCTGCCGGCGGTTAAAGGAGGAGCCGGAACGCGTCGATAGAAGGGCACCGCAACCGTCATTTCACAGGAGGAAGCTCATGGGTAGTCCGCAGGCAGTACATGCGCGCAGGGCCGGCAGCATCGCGACGGTCGCGCTGCTGTTCGCGCTGCTGGTCGTCGTGCTGGCCGCCGCCGCACCGGCGCTGGCGGCCTCGGCGAAAGTGGTGAGCGGCGACACGCAGCTCACGATCCCCAAGGCTCAGGTTGCCGCCCTCACGGCGAAGAACCTCGCCATCCTCCCGGTGGAACCCGTTTCGTTCCGCTTTCAGTGGGATTCGGGTATCAGCTGGTGGTTCAACCTGCCCATGGCGTCGGGCAGCACCTTCGACTATGCGACCAAGAAGGGCACGTTCTACCACGACGGCAAGCTGCGCCTGGTCAACGTGCTCACCAACCAGAATCTGCTCATGGGCGGTCTGCGAGTGATCTTCACGAACGCGCAGACCATCGCCCTGTCGTCCGCCATCGGCACGGCTCCTGCCACGCGGGCCGTCGTGTTCACGGCCTCGAACCTGCCTCTGTACACCAAGCAAGGCAAGACGATCAAGATCGACGGCATCCAGTTCAAGCTCACCGACGCCGGCTCTCTGGCGCTGAAGGTGGCGCTCGGCCTGGACATTCCCTCGACGACGCTCTTCGCCGACACCGATCTGCAGTTCAAGATCAAGTAGGCCATGACGCGCGAGCCGGCGGCGGGCGCGCAGGCGCCCGCCGCCGGCCGCGTTCTCAGCTCGCGAGCACGGCCTCGAGATCCGCCTCCAGCGACGGCAGGTCGCGGCGCACCGTCTCCCAGAGGATCCCGGGGTCGACGCCGAAGTACTCGTGCACGACGACGTTGCGCACGCCGCGCAGCGTGCGCCAGGGTACCTGCGGGTGCGCCTCGAGGATGGGCTCGGGGATCCAGCGGATGGACTCGCCCATCGTCATGAGGTTGCGGATCACGGCGTCCATCGTGCGGGCGTCGCCGACGAACTCTTCGAACGTCATGCCGTCGGTGTAGTCGGCGATCGCGCGCACGGCGGCGAGAATGTCGCGCACGCGAAAGCGCCAGTCGCGGAAGCGCAGCTTGACCTGGCGCTCCTCGTAGCCGGGGTGGCGGCGGTCGGGGGGTTCAGAAGGCACGCACGGCCTCCGCGAGGATCTCGTCGCGCATCTCCGGGCGCAGGGCGGCGGCCGTCGCGAGGTCGATGCGCGTGCCCATCACGTCGGAGAGAAAGTCGAGCAGGCGCACGAAGGTGAACAGGCCCACGTGCGCCTGCGCGTCGAACTCGACGAGCACGTCGACGTCGCTGTGCAAGGTGGCCTGGTCGCGGGCCGTGGAGCCGAAAACGGCGACGTGACGCACGTGGTAGGTGCGCAGTTTCTCGCGGTTGCGGTCGAGGCGGCGGAGGGCTTCGCGGCGAGTCATCCCAGGGCTCCGCCCCGGGTCTTGCGCAGGCGCGCCAGGAAGCCCTTGCCGAGGAAGCTGTCGTTGCCGAGAGAGCACAGGCGCGCGAACATCGGCGCCGTCACCGTGAACGCGAGCACGTCGGCGGGCAGATCGCCGCGCATCGCCACATCGGTCCCGCCGATCACCGCCTGCGGCGCGTCGAGGTTGCGGAACGGCACGACCAGCTCGGAGCAGCCTGACCCGAACGGGACCGTCACCGGGTCGGGCTCACCCCAGGCGTGGTGATGGTAGGCGCCGTGCTGCAGCACGCTGAGCTGGTCGGGGTTCACCCAGAACGTGACCGTCCTGAGGTACGCGGCGAGCTCGGGCTTGAGCGGCCCGATGAGCACGTGGCCGTGCTCGGGCCGGTACGTGGGGGCGTTGTCGACCCAGCCGGCCATAAGCTCGCGCGAGGCGCGCAGCCCTTCGTCGCCCCAGAGAAAGTCGATGAAGTCGTCGCGGGCGCGGGTCTGCACGCCGAAGAAGGCGCGCCCGCAACCGCCGCAGCCGAAGGCGTCGGCGGTCAGGTGCAGGGTCTCGCCTTTGAGCCAGCAACGGTAGAAGTGGAACACGCAGGGCCTGCGCCCGGGCCCCGGCTTGGGCGCCACCAGTGGGGCGAACGCTTCGGGGTGAGGAGCGTCGTAGAAGCCGACCAGCGGAGTCCGCAGGTCGAGCGCGGCGACGAGCGCCGCGGGATCGGGCTGGTGGGCGGGCGGCACGGGCGCCTCCATCTCGGCGTGGGGTTGCCTCAGCATTGTACGCCGCGGCGCGCCGTGCGCATTCGTCAGATGCGCCTTGTGCCGCGGGCGCCGCGGGCGGAGACTCACCAGCAGTGCCGTCTCCGCCGACGAGCGGCTCACCAGCGAAGGGCGGCCGGCGATCGCCGGCCGCATGGGAGGGAATGCTCATGCGAAACTCTGGCCTCACGCGGCGGCCGACCTTGTGGCGCCTCGCCGCGCTCGCCGCGGCAACGGCGGCCGTCTTGCTCGCCGGCGCGGCCGCGCGCCCGCCTGCAGCCGCGGCCGGCGGGCCCGGCGTGTGGACCGACGTCAGCGGCCCTGTCGGTTCGCTGCTCGTGCAGCCGCGCGTCGCGCGCGACCCCTCGGGCGTCCTTCACGTGGTGTGGATCACCCAGGGCACGCCGCAGGACCTGATGTACCGTCCGATCGCCGCCGACGGCGTCGCCGGCGGGAAGCTGGCCATCGCCACCGGGTGGCCGTCTCTGGGCAACCCCGCCGTGGTCTATCAGAGTGGGGTCGCCGACGGGCTGCGCGTGTTCGCCGGCGGCGTCCTCGACTCCAGCGGTTCGCACGAGGGTTTGAGCTGGTGGTCCTCCGCCGACGGCGGGGCTGCGTGGACGCTCCAGCCGGGAGTGATCAGCGGGCCGGGCGGAACCGCCTACTCGAGCGACGTCGCCGCCGCGGTGACGCCCGCCGGCGTCTTCCAGACCTGGTTCAGCAGCGCCGGCGTCTTCGTGCATCGCAGCGTTTCCCCCGGCACAGACTACAACGTCAACGACGTCGGCAACTACGGCTACAGCTCCGCCCTCGCCTACAACGGCGTTGACGACCGGCTGTACGTGGTCGCCGCCTACAACGCCACGGGCAAGCAGGGCCTCTGGGCGCGCGAGATCGACCAGGCGACCGGAGACGCCCTCGGCGCCTCCTTCCAGCTTCCCGGCAGCACCTCGAGCTACGGGGGCGGTCAGGAATTCGCCCAGAAACAGATGCCCGTGCCGGCGACGGGGCTTCCACGGCAGGGCGCAATCGTGTTCGCGTATCCGACGGGGTACCCTGCGTCCACGACGATGCGTGTCTGGCGGCTTGACGGCAGCGGCACTACCACCACCACGACGCTGGCCACGGGCGGCGGTGAGAAGCAGGCCACGGCGGTCGCCGCCGACCCGAGCGGTCGCGTCTGGGTGGCGTGGAGCGATTCGAGCGGCACCCGCCGCCACGTCTACGCGTGCCGCAGCAACCCGGGCGCAACCGCATGGGGCAAGACCGTCTCCGTGCTGGCGCCGAGTGGCACCGAGACGCTGTGGCAGCTCGCCGCCGACGCTCAGGCGGGCAGGCTCGATGTTCTCGGCCAGTTCACCAGCGGCGGCGACAATGTGATCTACCACACGCAGTTGACGGCCGGT
>CAIOZS010000336.1 GCA_903862845.1 uncultured Thermoleophilia bacterium | reverse complement strand
GGGCAGCGCCAGGGCGAGCGTGAGCAGGGTGAGCGCCAGGGCGAAGAGCCTGAAGGCGCGCCGCCGAGCTGCCGGATTGCCGATGAGCGACGCGGACTGCTTCATGTGGTACCTCTCTGTGAGGGCGCGATGCCGGGCGTCGCGCCGCTTCGAGCGAGCTCTGATTCTACATTCTTCGACCGCGGCGGCGGCAGACTTGAGTCGGGGCAGACTTGAATCGGCCTCGAGCAGCGCAGCGGGTCAAGGCCCCCTGCGCTGCTCTTGACGGTCGAACGGGCGGGACGGTCAGAAGGAGCGCACAGCGCGCACGCTGTACGTGTAGGACTTGGGGTTGAAGTTGAGGTTCTTGTTGCGGACGGGCTTCCCTTCGAAGTCCAGGTACCACGCGCCCCACGCGCTCACCTCGGAGGAGCTCCAGTACCCGGTACGGTGGAAGCCACCGACCTCGCGGCGATTGATGTAGAGCTTGTTCAGTTCATCCCTGCTGGGCAGGTACCAGTCGCGGTAGCCGCCGCCCATGTAGCCGCGTGCCAGGCCTGCCGCGTAGGTGAGGCTGGCGCCGTTCTGGTTGGTGATCTTTGTCGTGTTCGCGGCGCCGGTCCCGATGGCGGTGCCTGCCCCTCCTGGCACGGAAGTGTCTTGGAAGCTTGGGAGCGCCCACATGATTCCCGAGCCGCCGTCCTGGTCGCCCGTGGCGGCGATCAAACCGTGCTGCACGGTTTCGCTGTAGCCAGGGTCTCGACTTTGCAGTATGTAGGCGACCACACCGCCGCCGTAGGCATCGCCGATGGCGAGGCCGGGGACCGCGACCACGTTGTAATCCTGGGTCGAGGCGTCGTCGGCGGTGACCTTGTAGGTGACGGGATTGGTGAAGTCGTTGGCCGTCGTCCCGCTGACCTGCGGCGTGCCGCCGACCGTGACCGATGCTCCGGTCGTGGTGAAGGTCGCGACCAGAGCCCGGAGGTCCGTGGCAGGGGGAACGGTGAGGGCGATCGTGTGCGCCGCTCCATTGATGACGCCGATCACCGGCGGGGTCAGCCCCTGGAAGCTGAAGTCGGTGATTGCCTTCGCCGCCGATCTCGCGGTCACGGCGAACGAGCCGGGGCTGGTGGCGTAGGCGCCCCAGAGGCCGCTGCCGGCGACGGGCCGCCAGGCGACCATCGCCTCGTAGTCGCTGCCCGGGCGCACGTCGAGGGTGAGGCCGGCGGTGTAGCTCGCGGCGCCGGTGGCGGGCACGAGCTTGCCGATGGACCAGTCGCCGGCGGGGCTGCGCACCCCGAGGCGGAACTCGCCGTAGGTGACGTTGTTGCTGGTCGTCCATTCCACCGTGAGGCTGCTGCCCTGCTGGTAGCTTCCTGTGCCCGTGGGGGCGGTGACCGTGATGACGAGCGCCGGGGCGGTCACGGTGAACGATTCCGCGCTGACGGCGCTGCCGCCCGGGGTCGTGACGCTGATCGGTCCGCTGCGCGAGCTGGTAGGCACCGTGAGCGTGATCTGCGCGTCGCCGACCACGGTGAACTTGGCTGCGGCGCGCCCCAGCTCGACGCGGGTGGCGCCGGTGAAGCCGCTGCCCGCAACGGTGACGACAGTGCCGACCAGGCCCTCGTTCGGGGTGAAGCTCGCGATCGTCGGTGCGGGGGCGGCGGCAGCGCCCGGAGAGGCGAAAGCCGCGGCGCCGGCGGGCAGCGCCAGGGCGAGCGTGAGCAGGGTGAGCGCCAGGGCGAAGAGCCTGAAGGCGCGCCGCCGAG
>CAIOZS010000335.1 GCA_903862845.1 uncultured Thermoleophilia bacterium | reverse complement strand
TCTAGGAGCGGCCGCGGTCGGGCGCTCAGGGAGATCACGCATGTGATGGACAGGATCGTCGTCATCGGTGGCGGCGGGCACGCGAAGGTGCTCATCGGCTTGCTCAAGAAGCTGCCCTGGAACGTGATGGGGTACGTAGACCCAGAGGAGCGAGGGATCATCCTTGGTGTGCCTCGCCTC
Organism: uncultured Thermoleophilia bacterium; assembly: GCA_903862845.1. GTDB lineage: Bacteria > Actinomycetota > Thermoleophilia > UBA2241 > UBA2241 > CAIXSE01. The sequence goes on along the minus strand of CAIOZS010000335.1, from coordinate 13,785 downwards.
GGCGGCGACGACATCCTGCCGGAGCTCCTCCATACCTACGGTCGCTGCGGAGCCATCATCGGGGTGGGCAAGATCGACGCCTCGCCGCTGAGGACCACACTGCAGCAAGCGGTCGAGGCCGCGGGTTTCGAGCTCCCCGTCGCCGTGTCACCGCACGCGGTGGTCAACGATGAGGTGGCGCTCGGACCGGGGACAGTCGTCCTTGACGGCGCCGTCGTCAACAGCGGCAGCGAGACCGGCCGAGGGTGCATCGTCAACACCAACAGCACGCTCGAGCACGACTGCCGGCTCGGCGTCAACGTCCACGTCGCGTCGGGGGCAACGGTGTGCGGCGGCGTGACCATCGGGGCCAACTGCCTGATCGGAGCTGGCGCGACGGTTGTGCAGAACGTGCGCATCTGCGACAACTGCGTGCTTGGCGCCGGGTCTGTCGTCATGCAGGACATCGAGTCGCCGGGGACCTACGTCGGCGTGCCCGTGCGGAGGGCCAAGTGATCACTGAGGGCAGAACCTTTGTCATCGCCGAGGCCGGAGTCAACCACAATGGGTCAATCGAAGTGGCCGAGCGTCTCATCGTGGAGGCCCGCCGAGCTGGCGCGGACTGCGTCAAGTTCCAGACCTTCTCCGCCGAGCGGCTGGTCAGCCGATCGGCGGAGAAGGCACAGTACCAGATGCAGAACACGGGAGACCCCGGGACGCAGTTCGACATGCTCAAGCGTCTGGAGCTAAGCGAGGACGACCATCGCGTTCTGCTCGCCCTGTGTCGGGACAACGGGATCCAGTTCCTGTCCAGCCCGTTCGACGAGGTAAGCGCCGACCTGCTCGAACGACTGGGCGTCTCGGCCTACAAGGTCCCCTCCGGCGAGCTCACCAACCACCGGTTCCTGCAGCACGTCGCCAGGAAGAACAAACCCCTCATCCTCTCGACCGGCATGTCGACCATGGCCGAGGTCGCCGAGGCGGTCGACGTCGTCGTCGGGACAGGCAACCGGCAGCTCTACCTTCTGCACTGCGTAACCGAGTACCCCGCCCCGTTCGCTGAGGTCAATCTCAGAGCGATGTTGACGCTGTCCGAGGCCTTTGGGTTCCCCGTGGGATACTCGGACCACACGCCCGGCAGCGAGATCGCCATTGCGGCTGTGGCGATGGGCGCGCGGATCGTCGAGAAGCACTTCACCTTGAGCAGAGACATGGCGGGGCCGGATCATCGCGCGTCGCTCGAATGCCAGGAACTGAGAGCGATGATCGAAGCGATCCGAAACGTCGAGATGGCTCTGGGCAACGGGGTCAAAGTGCCGGCACCGTGCGAAGCCAAGAACATGGCCGTCGCCCGCAAGAGCGTCGTGGCTCAGCGGGACATCTCGACCGGAGAGCGCATCAGCCCGGAGAACGTCGCCATAAAGAGGCCGGGCCACGGCATCCAGCCGCGCGATCTCGAGAAGGTTATGGGTCTGACGGTCACCGCCGATATCAGAGCCGGTGATGTACTCACATGGAGGGACCTGAAATAGCTGCGAGGCGCATCTGTGTCGTGACAACGTCGCGGGCGGACTACGGCCTGCTGCGTGGACTCATGCAGGCCATCGTTGACGACCGCGACCTGGAGCTGCAGGTCGTGGCCACCGGCATGCACCTCTCTCCGGAGTTCGGCCTGACCTACGGGACCATCGAGCACGACGGCTTCCGCATAGACCGCAAGGTCGAGATGCTGCTATCCGCCGACAGCGACGGCGCCGTGACGAAGTCAATCGGAGTCGGCCTCATCGCCTTCGCCGACGTCTTCAGCGGTCTACGCCCAGATATCGCGGTCGTCCTCGGGGACCGCTTCGAGCTGCTTTCGGCCGCCATTGCCGCGCTCATCGCCCGCGTGCCCATCGCCCACATCCACGGCGGCGAGACCAGCCAGGGCGCCATGGACGAGGGCGTCAGGCACGCTGTGACCAAGATGGCGTCACTGCACTTCCCCGCCACGGAGGCCTATCGTCGCCGGATCATCCAGATGGGCGAAGACCCACACGCCGTCTTTGCCTACGGGGCCCCCGGCCTGGACGCCCTGCGTCACCTCACGCTGCTGACCAAGCAGGAGTTGGGGTCGCGCCTCGATTTCGGGCTCGAGAGCCCCACCGCGATCGTGACCTACCACCCGGTCACGCTCGAGCGGGATAGTGCCGCAGAACAGATCGACGACCTTCTGGCGGCCCTGCTGCAAGCGAAGGTACGGGCGGTCTTCACCAAGTCGAACGCCGACATGGAGGGGCGGCTCATCAACGAGAGGATTGCCGCATTCTGCCGGGAGCGCCCCGCTGACTATCGGCTGTACGACAGCCTCGGCCAGACGGTCTACCTGAGCTGCCTCCACCATCTGGATCTAATGGTGGGCAACTCGTCCAGCGGCTTGATAGAGGCACCATCCTTTGGGATGCCGGCCGTCAACATCGGCGACCGGCAGCGCGGCCGCATCAGAGCCGCGAACGTGATCGATGTCGGGTACCCCGTCGCCGAGATCGTGGTCGGTATCCGGCAGGCGTTGTCGCCGGTGTGGCGCGCGGGGCTGAGCGGCATGGAGAACCCCTATGCCGGCGTCGGCGACGGGACGGTGAGCTTCCAGATTAAGGAGCGACTCAAGCAGGTCGAGCTCGGTGAGTCGCTCCTGAAGAAGCGCTTCCATGACATTGGGCCGGACATGGACCGGCAATCCACGCCAAGGAGCGCGACGTGAACGAGGAGATAGCGGCTTTCCTCGTCGGGACGGAGACGACCGTCCTCGAGGCGATGCGTCAACTCGAAGACACGGCCCAGAAGATCCTCTTCGTCGTGGAGGAGGATGGATCCCTGGTCGGCTCTCTCACCGACGGGGACATCCGACGCTGGATCCTCGCCGGTGGGGACCTGCAGGATCCGATCGAGAACGTCTCCTTCAAGGATCCCTACCGGGCCAAGAAGGGCTACGACCTCGCCTCCGTGCGGAAGCTCATGCTCGAGAAGACCATAGGCTGTGTCCCTGTGGTCGACCAACGTGGCAGGCTCGTGGACCTGCTGTTCTGGGAGCGCGTATTCACGGACGGCAGCGAACACAAGCCGCCCAAACCGATCCACCTCCCCGTGGTCATCATGGCAGGCGGGAAGGGGACGCGCCTCGACCCCTTCACGAGGGTGCTTCCCAAGCCGCTCATCCCCCTCGGGGACAAGACGGTGATAGAGCGCATCATCGATTCGTTCCTGAGATACGGCGTCTCGGTTTTCTACCTGTCCGTCAACAACAAGTCGCGGATCATCAAGTCCTATTTCGAGGAGCTCAACCCCTCCTATGGCGTGACGTACATAGAGGAGGACAGTCCACTGGGGACGGCAGGAAGCCTGCGGTATCTCTGTGACTCCCTGGGCGGCTCGCTCATCGTGACCAACTGCGACATCATCCTCGACACAGACTATTCCGAACTGGTCGAGTTCCATCAGAGGAGTGCGAACGACATCACCATTGTCGGCTCCTTGAAGAACTACCGCATCCCCTACGGCATCTGCGAGATCGCGGAAGGAGGGGAGCTCGTCCGGATCACCGAGAAGCCCGAATACAACTTTCTGGTCAACACGGGCATGTACGTTCTGCGGGCGGAGTCGCTCCGCCTCATTCCGGAGGGCGAGCTCTTCCACATGACCGACCTGATCGACAGGATGAAGGAGACCGGGGGCAGGGTCGCGGTCTTTCCGGTGAGTGACAAGGCCTGGCTGGACACCGGCGAGTGGGCGGAGTATCGAAAGGCATTGAAGCACTTCGAGGCGGACGAGTGACGGCCGCACCGGTCGACGGAAGGGCGGGACCATGATCGAGGGCGAGCGAGTGATCGCCGTGATCCCCGCCCGAGGCGGCAGCAAGGGTGTGCCCCGCAAGAACATCGTGCCCCTTGGCGGCAAGCCACTCGTCGCGTGGTCGATCGAGACGGCCCTGACAGTAGAGCCCGTCGACAGAACGATCGTATCGACCGACGACGAGGAGATAGCCGCGGTCGCCCTCCAGCACGGCGCTGAAGTGTACCGGCGGCCGGCGCGGCTTGCTTCGGACACGGCTCTCGTCATCGATGCGCTGCGCGACCTCATCGGGACCCTGAAGGCGGAGGGCGAGAATGGATGCATCATGGTGCTCCTGGAACCGACCTGTCCATTCCGGTCCGCCGACGACGTGAACGCATGCCTCACGGCATTGGTGCGGGGCGCAAAGGACTCGGTCGCGACCTTCACACCGGCGGATCTCAATCCGCACCGCGCCTGGACCATAGCCGGCGGAAGTCCAGCATGCTTCATTGAGGGAGCGAACCCTTGGCTCCCCCGACAGAGGCTGCCGGAGGCCTACCAGCTGAACGGAGCCGTCTACTGCTTCAGGGCCGACATGCTGCCGACCGACGGGCAAGGATTGCTCTTCGGGAGCGTGGGCGCCGTGGTCATGCCAGCAGAGCGTTCCGTAGACATCAACACGAAGTCCGATCTCCTTTTTGCCGAGATAATGCTGACCGATGGAGGGGCGCATGGAGACGAATGATGTTGTGCTCATCACTGGAGCGAGCAGCGGAGTGGGACTGTCACTCACCCACCATCTCGCCGGCAGGTTTCACGTCCTGGCCGCCGCGCGCAGTTTGGGCAAGCTGAAGGCGGAGTTCGGGGAGAATCCCGACGTCTCGGTCTTCGGCCTCGACCTTGCCGATCCGGATGCCACGAAGGATTTGCTGGACACGATCGTCGCGCAGCACGAGTCCATCGCCTACGTGATCAACAACGCCGGCGTGAACGTGGCGGGGACGCTGGAAGAGCTCGAGGACGCCGACGTGCAGCGATCGCTTCAGGTGAACGCCATCTCGCCGGCGCTGATCATGCGGCGGCTGTTGCCGCAGATGAAGGCCCACGATTTCGGCCGGGTGATCAACATGACGTCTGGCGCCCCGCTCAACTGCTTCCCTGGATACAGCGCCTACAGCGCCTCCAAGGGTGCGCTCAATGCTTTCACGGTGACCGCCGCCCGGGAGTGCGCCGAGTACAACATCAAGATCAATCTGATGAGCCCGGGGCCCGTGAAGACCAACATGGCCCCCAACGGACCGCTCGACCCGTCCGTGTGCCACCCGACTGTCGACTATCTGCTGTCGCTGGACGCGGATGGGCCAACGGGTCGGTTTTTCTGGCTGGGCTACGAGATCCCGCTCTTCCCGATCCTCGAAGGGATCGAGTGGCTCGAGGGCCGCGCGGACGAACGCTACCGCAGGGCCTTCTAGGATGGCGACCGTGCGTGTCGGCATCATTGGCATGAGCGAAGGCAACGGTCATCCGTTTTCCTTCTCGGCGATCATCAACGGCTACGACGATGCCGGGCTCGCGGTATCGGGCTGGCCGGGCATCCACGCCTACGTCAGACGGCGCGACCCTTCGGAGTTCGGCATCGACGGCCTGCGGGTCACGCACGCCTGGACGCAGGACCCGGACGTGACGGAGAGCCTGTGCAGGGCATGCCGCATCCCCAACGCCCTGAGCCGTCGTGAGGACATGCTCGGCGAGGTCGATGCCGTCATCATCGCCCGAGACGATCACGAGACCCACCTCGAGATGGCGCGGCCGTTCCTGGAGGCCGGCCTGCACGTCCTCATCGACAAGCCCCTGTCGCTCGATCCCGAAGCTCTGCGGTTCTTCAGGCCCTACCTCGAGGCAGGTACGCTCATGTCCTGCTCGGGGATGAGGTACGCTCGCGAACTGGACGAAGTGCGCGCGACGATCGCCGACTACGGACGGCTTCTGTTGCTGCGCGGAGCAGTCGTCCTCTCCTGGGAGCACTATGGCATCCACCTTATCGACGCGTTCTTCGCAGTGACGACGGCGCGGCCCGTGTCCGTGATCGCTCTCCGGGCGCCACACAGCTCAATGGCCATCACCATGGACGACGGCTCTCTTCTGCAGATCGACGCCCTGGGTGACGCCCCGCCGACCTTCCACTTCGACTTCTGGGGGACGGACCGCAAGTCGAGCCACGACGTCACGGACAACTTCTCGATGTTCAGACGGATGCTGTGGCATTTCTCCGAGATGATCAGAGTCGGGCGACCGGTGGTACCGGTTCGGGACACGATAGACGCGATGCGGCTGCTGATGGCGGGCAGGCTGGCCCAGCAGACGGGAAGGAATGTGCTGCTCAGTGAACTCTCACTATAGAGACCTGTTCGACCTCGGTGGCAAGGCCGCGATCGTCACCGGAGGCCTGGGCATCCTCGGGCGCGGCTTCTGCCGCGGACTCACGGAGTTCGGGGCGAACGTCGCGGTCGTCGACCTGGACGGCGATGCGTGCGCGAGGTTCGCTGCGGAGCTCGAGGAAGAGAGCGGCCTCAAGGCCGTGGGCGTGGCCTGTGACATCGCCGATCGCGACTCTGTCGAGGCGATGGTCGCGCAGGTGGTCAGAACGCTGGGCGGCGTGCACGTGCTGCACAACAACGCCGCCTCGAAGTCGGCGGACCTCGACGATTTCTTCGCGCCCTTCGAAACCTACTCGCTTGACGAGTGGCGACGCATCATGAGCGTCAACATCGACGGCATGTTCCTCGTCGCACAGTCGGTGGGCCGGCAGATGATCAGCCAACGGGCGGGCGGCAGCATCATCCAGACATCCTCGATCTACGGGATTCGTGGTTCCGACAAGAGGATCTACGAGGGTTCCTTCTACCTCGGCCGGCAGATCAGCAACCCGGGTGTGTACTCCACCTCGAAGGCCGCGGTCGTGGGGCTGACCAAGTACCTCGCCGCCTACTGGGCAGATCAGGGCATTCGGGTCAACACCCTGACGCCGGCCGGCGTCGAGAGCGGGCAGAACGAGACCTTCAAGGCGCGCTACTCGGCGCGAGTCCCGCTGGGCAGAATGGCTCGCGCCGATGAGGTGGTGGGAGCCCTCATCTACCTGGCGTCCGATGCCTCGAGCTACGTTACGGGCCAGAACATCATCGTCGACGGCGGGCTGAGCGCATGGTGACGGGAGAGCCTACACCTTGAGCCGTCGAGCAGATCGCCGGGTCACGATCGTCATGTATCACTTCGTTCGTGACCTCAGGAACAGCCCGTACCCCGACATCAAGGGGTTGTCCATCGACGACTTCCGCGGGCAGATCGAGTACATCCGCCGTCATTTCAGCCCCATCGACGTCGAGGACCTGCTCGCCGCACTCGACTCGCCGCAGCAGGCTCTGCCGCCTCGAGCGCTCCTGCTGACATTCGACGACGGCTACCGCGATCACTGCGACAACGTCCTGCCGATCCTGGCGGATAACGGCCTCTCCGGCTGCTTCTTCCCCCCGGCCAAAGCGGTGACCGAGCACGAGGTGCTCGACGTCAACAAGATCCACTTCATTCTCGCAGTCGAGCCCGACAAGACGCGTATCCTCGCGTCGCTCTTCGCCCTGGTCGATGAGGCAAGAGGGGAATTCCCATTGCTGGACCGTGACGAATACGTCCGGCGGCTCGCACATCCCGGCCGCTACGACACCGCCGAGGTGATCCTCGTCAAGCGGCTCCTACAGCGTGATCTCCCTGAAGCCCTGCGCAAGAGGATCACCGCTGAGCTCTTCAGGCAGTATGTCACTGACGACGAGGCAGCCTTCTCGAAGGAGCTATACATGGGTATCGGCGACCTGCGCGCAATGAGGGACGCGGGCATGTGGATCGGCAGTCACGGCTACGACCACTACTGGCTGGATTCACTGGATGAGCGGAGTCAGGAACGAGAGATCGACCTCTCGCTGGAGTTCCTCAGAGAAGTCGGGTGCGACCTCGGAACGTGGGTGATCGGGTACCCCTACGGCGCCCACAGCGACTCGCTTCTTCGCATCCTCAGAGCGAGAGGCTGCAGGGCCGGCTTCACGACCGAAGTCCGCGTGGCGCTCGTCGGTCGCGATGATCCGTTGACGCTCCCACGAATCGACACCAACGACCTGCCGAAACGCGGCGATGCAGCTGCGAACGAATGGACGATTCAGCTGCAGCCGAGGGGTGCTGCGTGATGGGTGAGATGATGAAGCTGCTCGAAGAGCTCACCCCCCTGAACCGAGTCGTCTGCTCCTCCGACTTTGACCTCACCGTTGACCGCATGCGTCAACTGCTGCCGTGCGAGGTCTTCGAGTATCCCGCCACGGCCGAGGAGCACAACGGCTGGGTGATACCGCCGAAATGGGACGTCGTCGAGGCGACCATCACCAAGAAAGGCCAACTCCTGTACGACGGCACCTGGCACCCGCTCGGCGTCATTGCCCTTTCGGCTCCGTTCGAAGGCACCGTGCCGCTGGATGTGCTGAAGGCTCACCTTCACTACGACCATCGCTACCCCGACTCGCTCACCTTCCACTTCCGTCAGCTCTTTCGCAGCTGGGACCGCGACTGGGGGTTCTGCGTTCCCAAGGACCTGTACGACGCTCTGAAGCCCGGGGACTTCGACGTCCGCATCATCACGCGAGAAGAACCAGGCATACTCAAGGTCGTCGTGGGCACGCACCCGGGTTCGCTGCCCTACACCATCGCGCTGTGCGCCAATCTGGATCACCCCGGTGTCGCCAACGACGGACTGGCCGGAGTGGCTGTTGGTGTGGACGTCCTCCGGCGCCTGAAGGACCGGCAGACGAAATACACATACAAACTGGTGCTCGCGCCCGGCATTATGGGCACGGAGTACTATCTCGGTCACCTCGCGCTCGGGGAGCGGCAGCAGATCCTCGAGTGCCTCTGCCTGTGGATGCTGGGTTCGCGCACGGAGCTCGCGCTGCAGGACTCACGCGGATCGCGCTCGAACATCGAGCGCGCCATGGCGGGGTTCATGGATGACCGGGGCATACCCTATCGGCGCGGCGAGTTCGAGAGCATCATCATCAACGACGAGTACCTCTGGGAGGCCTACGGCATCCCCGCGTGCTCGCTGTCGCGCTTCCCGTACCCGGAGTATCACTCGTCCCGCGACGATGCCTCCATCATGAGTGAGGAGCGCCTCGAGGAGGCCGTTGCTGTCATCTTCGGCGCGATCGAGGAGTTGGAAGCGACCCCACTGGTCGAGAAACGATTCGAGGGCACGATCTGCCTGTCCAACCCGCGATACGATCTCTACGTCGATCCCGGGCAGGTCTCATTCGGACAACGCATCGGCGAGGATCAGCGCCGGCTGCGCATGCTGCAGGACTTCCTGCCCTCACTGCGAGGCCCGGTCACAGCCCGCAGCCTCGCCGAGAGGTTCGAGCTGCGAGAAGAAGTCGTCGTGACCTACTTGCGTACCTGGGAGCGAAAGGGCCTTCTCAAGCTTTGGGACAGCGGATCACGCCGCTCGTCCGACGTGGCCTGATGGACCAAGGGAGTGGCGACAGCGGCCGAAGCGCTTTCGCAGACCGACCAGCGCTGGACGGCCAGGCCACTCGCGACCCAGAGGAGTTCGCGCGATGAACGTCCTGTTCCTGAACGATTCGACCACTGAGTCCAACTGGGGCGGACGGGCTGCGACGGTTTCCCTGAGAATGATGATCTCCAGATTGGGCGGCACGATCGTCAAGACCGTGACGATAGATGATCTGGTCCACTCTTCGCTCGAACATCGCGCCGCTTCAGAAGTCACGACCGAACGCACCTTCAGAGAAGCCGTCAAACCCTATCTCCCGCCGGTGCTGCTGAAGGCCGGCAGAAGACTGCTGTCCACCACGCGTGGAACGCGTGAGGCTCCCCTCATACCGGCGACATGGAGAGACTACGATCGGTGCGCGAAGAGAGCGCTCGGCAGGGACACGCCGTGGCCGCATCTGTTGCGAACGTTCGAAGATCTGGATGTCGCGGTCGTGTACGGCGACGGCGATATCTATGGCAACAACCTGCTTCCCCGCAGTCTGCTTTTCCTCAGCTTTCTGATCAAGAGGCACTTCAACAAACCGGTCATCATGGTGAATCACTCCGCTGACTTTGAGCATCCAGATCTGCGTGAAGCGGCAGAGGGAGTGTATCCGCTGTTCGACGACGTGGTGTTCCGTGATCAGATCTCCGTGGAGCGATGCAAGAAGTTCTGCGCAGGGAGGCTCGCGGCAGACACAGCATTCTGGTTCAAGCCGGCCTCGCGGGAGATCTGGACGCCTGTGGCCGGCCGCGCCACCTACTTCGACGTCTGGCCAGACACGGCTCTTCTTGACCCGTCTGAGCCGTATCTGTGCGTGGGGGGGTCCTCCATCATAGATACGGCGAAGAACAAGGACTCGATCATCGACGGGTACGCCCTGCTCATCGGGCGCCTGAAGACCCTGTATTCGGGCCAGATCGTCCTTACTGCTTCGGACGTCGTCGACCAGTTCATCTTTCGCCCCCTCGCGGAACGATTCCACCTCCCTTTGGTCGGTGTGGCGACCCCGGTTCAGCAGGCCGTCGATGTTCTTGGGAATGCGGATGCGTACATCGGGGGCAGGTTCCACCCAGGCATCTTCGCCTTGCGGGGAGGGACTCCCGTCCTTGCCCTTTCCGCGAAGACGTTCAAGATGCGAGCGCTGACCGATATGGCCGGCTTGCCGTCAAGAGAGTTCGACGCCCTCGATCTGGGCCATGAGATGGGGGCGCTGGGACGGCAGTTGTTGTCCTTCCTCGAGGAGGGCGATGACCTGAGACGCAGGCTTGGCGCATGGGCCGAGGAGATGGCCGAGAACAGCTGGGACAATGTCGCCTACCTGAGCAATCTCCAAGGACGCACAGCTGGGGCGCACCGGATCGCCCAGGGCCAGGATGCTCCCAGCCAAGATCGTCGAGACGAACTCAAGGACCCAAGTGGGGGTCAGCGGGAGACGGGCAGGGGTGGGCGAGGCTGAGACCGGCGTGGACGCCTCAGGAGTCTGGCCGAACGCGGACCCAAGTGCCCAGGCAGGTGCGCAAGCACCGAATACACCACGAAGTTTCGCCGCCATGAGGGTATGAGCGACAGACCCCACATTGAGTCCACGACCTCGCGGGACAATCGAACGTGGTCTCGGAGCAAAGCATCCAGCGCAACTCCGAAGAGCAGGTTGGCAAGTATCTCCGCTGTCTGCTCGTCGAGCCTTCCGGCAGCTTTGATCCACTTCGCCCACGCGGTCTGCAGAACGTACATGCCTCGCAGGCTGGTTTCGCCATGTCTCGACGTGGTCACTCGGCCCTCAGGAGTCCATCGGTGAAGGGAGAGTACCCCGCTCAGATATGCGACGCGAGGATCGCCAAGGAGGAACCGGAGGTTGTAGTCCCAGTCCTGAAGTATCGGAGCCTGCTCATTCCACGGCCCGATGGCCTGGCAGGCGCGGCGTCGGTAGACCCCGGAAATGGTGTTCCATGACCCCCTCATACCAAGGAGGACAACGAGCGGCGGCTGCCCCGACGGCGGGAGTCCCGCGAACGGGGCTGCATTCCAGTCCGCTGTCGTTGTGAATGATGCAGTCCCCGAGTACACGAAGTCGGCTTGCCTGTCGGCGATGAGTCGTCTGACTTGCGTCTCGAGCTTCTTGGGATGCAGCAGGTCATCGGAATCGAGGAACTGCACATACTCGCCCCGGCATTCGCCGAGGCCCAGGTTGCGTGCGGACGGAGCACCGGCGTTCTTCTGGCTGAGGACTCGGAGGGTCAGCGCCTCACCATCCGAGTGTCGCCGACGCCACTCGTCTATGACGGCCTGAGTACTGTCCGTGGAGCCATCATCGACGATGATAAGCTCGATCGGTCGGTGGGTCTGCTCCCGCACGGACTCAAGCGCTTCCCCAAGGACCGCGGCCCGGTTGAAGGTGGGGATAATGACGGACACCAGGCCCGGCTCGTATGACGCCTCCATCCATTGGCCATGGAACCTGGTCGGCCAAAGCGTTCTCAAGTAGGCGACATTCACCTGACTGCCTCGGCACCGTCGGTCGAGACTGCCGGACCGAGACTCCGGCCTCCCATGACGAAACCCAGCTCATCCACATGCCGGGAGTCATCTTGCTCACGGGCCAGGCGATCGAAGCCAAAGGCCGCGTGATTCCCGACACGCTGGAGAAGCTTGGCCGCGTGGAGCGACGGTCGTGTGATCGCTTCATGCATCGGTCCATTCTTACACGTTCGTTACCCCGCGATCCTATCGACGCATCGGCTCCACGACTGCGGCTCGGCGACATCCATCTTCCGCGGGGTCGTCGGCTGCCCACGCTCTTGGCTCGGCAGCCGGTCGCAGCTGCGGATCTCGGGAGAGTAGAATCCGCGTGATGAACCATCGGCGAAAACGCTCATAGACTCGCGCCCAATCGACCTCACGGCGGCCGGATGACGACGAACACGTACCAAGGCGGGGCTCCTCTCGCATACGATGGCGCCCTGCCCGGACGCCCCCGTGTGGCCCTGTTCCAAGCCAGATGGGCTCTGCAGTGCCATACCACGAACCTTGCGGAGGCTCTCGCGAACGCTGGCTACCGCGTGGATGTCTTCCTGTACGATGTCGATGCCTCGCTTGTGAATGTTCGGGCCGTCGCTCGGCCACAGTTGACCATTCACCAATGGGCGGGACCAGGCGCGCCGAACACGGATGGAGGACAAGGGGTCTCCGCGTGGGCTGAGATCAAGAAGACGGTGAAGAAGGTCCCATGCGTGAGCGATCTGTCACGCAGAGTGAAGCACAAGACTCGCGAGATGCGCGAGCGGTGGCTTCTTCGTCTGAGATCGCCACGCGGTTTGATACCCCGCGACGTGCTCGAAAAGACCATTGCGTCAGTGGAGTCCGCGCCGCACGTCGCGCTCGTGGGCGTCGAGAAACTGGGCCTCCTGTGGGCCGCGGAGGTGTCAAAGGCGACCGGCGTGCCGTTCGCGTACTACAGCCTTGAGTTGTACACGCGCGACCACCCGAACGCGAATGTCTCGGCGCAGGCGAAACGCGTCAAGGGGCTTGAGCAGTGGGCACACCGTGCTGCCGCGGTGACCATAGTTCAGGACGAGCGTCGTGCTCGAGTCCTTTTGGCGGACAACGGCGTCGAGAACACGAGATTGGTCTTCCTGCCGGTATCTGTCCCCGGGCCGCCGCGTCCTTCACGGACCCAGTTCTTGCACGACCAGTTGTCTCTTCAGAGCGGAGCGAAAGTGATCCTTCAACTGGGCGGAATCCGCAAGGAGAGGCTGGGCGTCCAGCTGGCAGCGAGCGCTCAGTCATTCCCGCCAGCATGCGTGCTCGTCATGCATGGCGAGGGTAGCCCGTCGATGCTCCAAGCCGTGAAAGAGGCCGACCACGACGACCGAGTCGTGTTGTCCACCCATCTGGTGAGCGACGAGCGTCTCCCTGAGCTCATCGCGTCTGCCGACGTCGGACTTGTGTTCTACGGAGCCACAAACCAGAACGACATACTGACCGCGAGATCCTCTGAGAAGCTCGCCCTCTTCTTGCGCTCTGGCGTTCCAATCGTCGCCTATGCCTATCCTGGATATGAAGTGATTCGTGAGTACCGGTGCGGTGTTCTCATCCACGAGCTGCCGCAACTGCCCGATGCCCTCTTGACCATTCTGGCGAGCCGGGAGGAGTTCTCAGAGAACGCGCTCCGCTGCTTTGTCGACCTCTACGACTTCAACAGTCTCGTGAAACCTGTCGTCCACACATTGGGGCACCTCCGCTACGCCGGAGTCTAGGCATGGGCCTCAGTACGCCCCGCGCTTCTGAACCACCGCCGGCACGGTTTGCATCAGCAGCTTGAGGTCCCAGCTCAGGCTCCAGCCGGTGACGTACATGTAGTCGAGCTTGACCATCTCGTCAAAGGGGATGTCGCTGCGCCCGAGCAC
>CAIOZS010000334.1 GCA_903862845.1 uncultured Thermoleophilia bacterium | reverse complement strand
GTCGATGCAGAGGCGTCGGCGAAAGCCGTCGAGATCGCCGCCGGCGCCGTGCTCGTGGCTACGGGCTTCGATCACTACGTCCCGCGCAAGGGCGAGTACGGTTACGAGCGGATCCCGCAGGTGGTGACGCTCCCCGATTTCATTCACTGGCTCAGCGCGGTGGAGCCGGGGGCAGGGCTGCCCGACTACGAGGGCAGCCCCGTCGCCGGCGTCGCCTTCATTCACTGCGTCGGGAGCCGTCAGGCTGACGGCGTCAACAAGCCGCAGCCCGACGGCCGTCTCAACGAGTACTGTTCACGCGTGTGCTGCACCGCCACGCTTCAGGGCATCTGCGATCTGCAGCTGAAGCGACCGGACGTGGCCACCTACGACTTCTACCAGGACATCCGCGCCTACGGCCGGGGCCACGAGGAGTACTACGAGCGCGCCTCCAAGGGCGGCACGGTGTTCGTGCGCTGGAGCGACCAGGAGCCGCCGACGGTCGCCAAGGCGAAGCCCGGTGACGGATCGGCGGCTCTCGTCAGCGCCCGGGACGGCCTCACCTGGGGCGAAGAAGTGGAGGCGGCCGTTGACCTCGTGGTGCTGGCCGTCGGCATGCAACCGGCGGACATCTCGTCGCTGATCGACAGCCTCAAGCTCCCGGTGGGCGCCGACCGCTTCCTGCAGGAGGTGCACCCCAAGCTGCGTCCCGTTGAACTTGCGGTCAACGGCGTGTTCGTCGCCGGGACGAGCCAGGGCCCCAAAGACATCACGGAGGCCGTGGCATCGGCGTCGGCGGCCGCGGCCAAAGCCACTGCGCTGCTCTCCGCGGGTCACGTGGAGCTCGACCCCTTCCTGGCGCACGTGGACGCGATGCGGTGTGAGGGCAACGGCGCCTGCGTGGCCGAGTGTGCCTACCCGGGCGCCGTCGAAGTGCACGACTACCCCGACGGCAGCAAGCGAGCCATTGTGAATCCGGCGCTGTGTTCCGGCTGCGGCGCCTGCGTCGCGGTGTGCCCCACGCGGGCCATCGACCTGGCCGGATGGACCCTTGACCAGTACGAGGCGATGGTCGACGCGATCCTCGCCGGCTCGGAGGCGCCCGCTCGATGAGTAAGTCGAAGGTACAGCGCGACGCACTGCGGGCGACGCTGAAGAAACTGCGAGAAGAACGCGGCGCGGCCGTGGGCGCGGCCATCGAGCGCAACAAGCTGCATCAGGCGGTGCGCAAAGAGGTGCGCGTCGCCCTGGCCGGTGGACCGAGCACGGTGCCCGCGCTGGCGGCGGCCACCGGCGTGCCCACCCAGGACGTGCTGTGGCATGTGGCCGCGATGCGCAAGTACGGCGCCCTCACGGAGGTCGGCATGGACGGCGACTACTGCACCTACGCCCTCGTCGCCGAGGCCGGCGGGAGCGACGCCTGATGGCGATGCGCATCGATACATCCGTCCTGCGCGACATGAAGACCTTCGGCGCCTTCGATATCAGCGCGTGCTTCAACTGCGGCAACTGCACCGCGGTCTGCCCGCTGTCGCAGGACTCCGTGGCCTTCCCCCGGCGCATGATCCGGTACGCCCAGCTCGGGCAGAAGGCCAACGTAGTCGCCAGCCGCGAGCTATGGCTCTGCTACTACTGCGCCGAGTGCTCCGACACGTGCCCGCGCCAGGCCGAGCCGGGCGAGTTCATGGCGTCGGCGCGGCGCTTCGCGATCGCCGGCTTCGACCCCACGACGATTGCCCGCCGGCTTTGCCGTTCGGCGACGTTCACCTGTGCGCTTCTGGCCGCGGTCTTCGCCGCGCTGCTCGTGATCCTGCTGGCCGGCTCGCCCGGCGGGCCCACTGGGCGGGTCACCAGCGACGCTCTCCTGACGTTCGTGCCCTACGAGACCATCCACTGGCTGGGCGTCGGGGTCGGCGTCGTCGCCCTCGCGCTCACCGTCGCGACCACCGTCAACCTGCTCTGGGCGATCTCGAGGGCGCCGACGCCGGGCGGCCTCGGGCTGCCGGCGCGACAGGCGCAGGTCTTCCCACTCGCGGCGGCGCTGAACGCCGTGGGCACGACGCTCGCTGAGGTGTTCGGGCAGATGCGCTACCGGGACTGCGACACTGAGAAACCGGCGCCGCCCGTGCCGCTGCCCCTGCGCCGCTGGTTTGTCCACTACTCCATCATGATGGGCATGATCGGGCTCGCCCTGGCGACGGCGCTCGACTACTTCTTCAAGACGCCGGGGTCGTACGTGCCGCTCTGGTCGCCGGTGCGACTGCTCGGCACCGTTGCCGGCGCCTTCCTCGTGTACGGCGCCACCATCGCCGTCATTCAGCGTCTTCGCAAATCCGACAAGTACAGCTCGCATAGCCTGCTCTCGGACTGGCTGTTCCTCGGCCTCCTGTGGGGGATCGGCGTCACGGGCTTCGTGCTCGAGCTCGCCGACTACGCGAGCTTGTCGAGCTGGGTGGGCGTCGTCTTCCTGGTCCATATCGCCCTGGCGATGGAGCTGATCCTGCTCCTGCCGTTCACCAAGCTGGCGCACATCGTCTACCGTCCGTTGGCCATCTGGTTCACGGAGTTCCGGAGCCTGCGGGCGACAAATGACTGACCCCCTCGAAAAGGAGACAGCTATGACAGATCCAGCCGCCGACAAGGTCGTCATCATGGCGACGCATGGTCCCGAGGACAAGGAGCGCGCGACTCTGCCGTTCGTCATGGCCACCGCCTCGCAGTTGATGGAGTGCGAGACGGTCGTGATCCTGCAGGGCACGGGCGTCCTGCTCGCCCAGAAGGGTGTCTACGATCACATCTTCGCCGGCGGGCTCCCGCCCCTCAAAGGCTTGCTTGACGGGTTCATCGAGGCGGGCGGCAAGCTCCTCGTCTGCACGCCCTGCATCATGGAGCGGCAGCTCGAGCAGTCGATGCTGGTCGACGGCGCCGAGCTCATCGCCGGCGCGCGCGTGATCCAGGAGGTCACGACGGCCAAGGCAGTCCTCAACTACTGAAACTGGGCGCTGACACGACGCCGGCGCCGTCCGTCACGGCGCAACCGAGGGATTATTGACGGCGCTCCTTGCAGACAGGGGCGCCGTCATCGTTCGCGGCGAGTGACCGTGAGGAGTCTCGGCTTGCCGGGACAGAGGAGGACCACCATGTTCGACGACAAGCAGCAGATCATGGAGCGAGTGAAGAGCCTGCCGCAGGGCACGCCCTCGCCGTCGCGACGATACTGGTGCGTCACCTGCAAGATGCTGTTCACGCTGGACCGGCCCGTGTGCCCCTACATGCCCAGGATGTGCATCAACACGCCGATCCCCGTGGAGTTGATGCCCGTCGAGTCGTCGATCTGTCTGGAGAAGCTCGGCCTCTTCTACCCGAAGATCCCGCAGAGGCTGATGGCCCACCTGGCCGACACGGCAGAGCCGGTCGACGCCGCGACGCTGGTCGACGCCTATCTCTCGTTTCTCACCGACTGGGGCATCCGCTCTCAGGACGAGCCCCTGCAGACCGTCAAGAGCTTCATCATCCTGCTGAGCGGCTGCGAGACGGCTCAGCGGGTGAACGAGGACGAGATCACCTTCGTGGTCACCGATCTGGACCGCATCTGGCAGCAGGACACGCTGCTCCCGCTGCTCGAGGCGACCCTGCCGCTGCTGGCGGCGCAGGTCGGCATCACGCAGGCCTTGCGGCTCGACGCGATGACGCTGATGGGCGAGAAGCCTTCAGGCAGGTACTTCTGCCCGATGTGCCGCAAGTTCTTCGAGTTCTCGACGCAGAGGGGCTCGGTCACCTGCCCGCTGATGGCGCAGAAATGTATGGCGACGCCAACTGCAATCGCCGACGTGAAGTACACCTTGGCCGACTTGGCCCACGTGTACGAGGTGACGCCGGACTTCTCCGCGAGGATGATCGGGGCCCTGCCGAAGAGCGGCGATGCCCGGAGCTACCTCAAAGAGGTCCTGCGCGACGACTGGGGCTTTGCGATCGAGACGGAGCCGTTCGACCGCATCGCTCTGCTGATGGGGATCTGAAGGAAGCGCGCATCCCGGCTGCCGACGAGCGGCGGCGCTCCTCGCGAGGAG
>CAIOZS010000333.1 GCA_903862845.1 uncultured Thermoleophilia bacterium | reverse complement strand
GCCGCCGGCGACGGCCCCGGCGGCCCGTTCGGCGCGGACGCGCTCGGGCACGTGCCCGAGCGCCGCCGGCCGCGCCGCCGCCGGCTCTCCGCCGGCGCCGTCCTCGCGGCCATGCTCATCGGCTTCTTCGTCGCCGGCTTGCTCGACGCCAAGTCCATCGAGACCGCGGTGAAAGGCAAGCCGCTGGGCACCGCGCGCAGCGTCCAGCTCGCCCTGCTCAAGCCCATGGTCGTGCTCAGCGGCGCGTTGCAGCTCGACCGGCCGGCGGAAGCGCTGAGCGCCATGCTCGGGCGCGGCGAGAGCGCGCACCACTCCATCGCCGAAGTGAGCGGCAAGGCGAAGCCCAAGTGGCCGCGGAAGATCACCCGCAAGGACCCGCTGCGTCTCTACATCATTGGCGACTCCATGGCCCAGGTCTTTGGGTCGTCGCTGGAGAACCTCGCCGAGGAGACCCACCTCATCAAGGCCAAGCTCGACTACAAGGTGTCGAGTGGTCTGAGCCGCCCGGACTTCTTCGATTGGCCGCAGCGCATGATCGATCAGATCGTGGAATTCGACCCCGACGCCACGGCGGTGCTTTTCGGCGCCAACGACGCGCAGAACTTCCTCCACGACGGCAAGGTCCTCAAGGTCGGGACCAAAGCCTGGCAAGCCGAGTACGCGAAGCGTGTGAGCAAGGCCATGGACATCCTCACCCGGGGTGGCCGCCGCGTGTACTGGGTGGGCAATCCGATCATGCGTGACGCCGGCTACCGGGATCGCATCTCGATGATGGACCACATCTACCAGGCGGAGGCCGAGAAGCACCCGGGCGTGTTCTACATCCCGACGTGGGCGCTGTTCGCCAACGAGAAGGGCTCCTACTCGGAGTACCTTCCGGGCACGAATGGCGACCCGGTGCTCATGCGCGCTCCCGACGGGATCCATCTTTCGCGCGCCGGCGGCGACCGCATGGCACAGGCCACGCTCGACGTCATCGAGAAGGACTGGGGCATACCGCAACAGCCGTGAGGCCGCCGGACGGGAGCGTCAGGCGGGCGGCCGCTCCGCGCTGGGCTCGTCGTCCACCCAGTCCCGGGTGACGAACAGCCAGAAGGCGAGTCCGGCGTAGGCGCCGTAGGCGCCGAAGCGCCGGCTGATCGTGCGATCGGCGACAATCTTCCCCGGCGGCTTGCCCATCAGCCGCGCGTATTTGGGCCGCGTCCACGAGTCCAGGATGAGCCGCGAATGGCGGCCCACGAGCATCATCACCTGCGCGGCCGCGTACGGCCCCACGCCGGGCAGCGCGAGGAGCCTGCGTTCCGCCTCGTCGTCGGGCAGTTCCGCGGGCGAGGACGTGAAGAGCTCCTCGAGATCGAGCTCGCCGGCGGCGACGGCGACCGCCAGAGCGCGAAGGCGGGGACCGCGGTAGCCGGCCCTGGCTACCTCGCGGTAGAAACCCTCCTCCGCCGCGGCCATGCGCTCCGCGCTCGGAAAAGCGCGGCCCACCGGGCTCCCGGGCGGGGCCCCGCGGGCCGGCTCGCCGAGGTGCTCGACCAGGGCGCCGACCATGCGCTCCGTCGCCGACCAGGCGCAGTTCGTGGTGCACACCGTCTTGATGACGTCTTCGAACACCGTCGGGCTGCGCAGCATGCGGCCCGCGCCGGCGCAGGCCCAGGCGAGGTCGGGGTCGGTCGCGGCGTGCGCGTAGAAGGTGCTGAGATCGTCGTCAAGGCAGAGCATGCGCCGCGCCGTCGCGGTGAGCGCCGCCGCTTCGGCGGGACCGCAGGGAAGGCCGGCGTCGGCGAGCGACAGCAGCGCAGCCGGGCCGCCGCGTCCGCGCCGCGCCGCGCCGCGCGGCAGCGGCAAGGCCGACGCCGGCGACCCGGCCGTGATCCTGAGCGTCCGCGGGCCGCGCGCGGCCGGCAGGGTCACCGTCAGCGCGCCCGCCGCCTCGTCGAGGGAGGCCGGCGGCAGTGCGGCGACGCCGTGAGACAGCAGAGTGCGACGCAGGTCCACCGGCTCGCCAGAGGGGCCGCGCAACTCGAGCTCGGCGAAGGGCTTCATCCTGCGGCGATGAGGGCGACGCCGGCCAGCGCCCCGACGGCGCCCACCATCTGGTGCGGGGCGACGCGTTCGCGCAGCAGGCCGTAGGCCAGCAGGACGGTGACCACTGGATACACGGCGCCGAGCACGCTGACGAGGCTCAGGTAGCCGTGCGTCGTGGCGAGCGCGAAGAGGCCGTTGGATCCCGTGTCGAGGAGGCCGACGGCGACCACGAACGGTAGGGCAGAGCGCCGCATCGCGAAGCGCGGGCGCAGCACCAGAAAGACCACGGTGAACACGACCGCGGAGGAGATGCGCCCGCCCAGCATGGCCCACAGCGCGTCGTAGCGCGCCGTGGCGTCGTAGCCTACCAGCACCAGGCCCATCATCACGGCTGCCGCGAGGGCCAGGACGACGGCCCTGCGCTGGTTGCGGCGAGACGGGTGCGCCGCGATCTGCGCCGACGTGACGGCCGCCGGCTCGACCGCCGGCTCGTTGGGCAGCGCGGCGACGCCGATGGTGTCGCCGGCGCGGGCACGCTCACTGGCCACGAGCACGACGCCGGCGGCGGCGAGCGCCACGCCGGCGAGCTGCAGGGCGCTCGGGCGCTCGCCGGCCGCCAGCCCGGCGAGGAAGGGGATCAGAGCGTTGGCGGCGCTGATCGGCGCCACGATGCTCATCGAGCCTATGGCGAGGGCCTTGTAGAAGCAGGAGATGGCGACCACGCTCGCCAGCCCGCCCAGGAGGACCGGCCACACGGCGTGCAGCCCCGGCCATCTGTGTCCGGCGAGAACGACCACGAGCGTGGCGCCCACGAGGCCGGTCGCCTGGCTGCCGACGATCACCGCCCAGAGGCTGGCACGCCGGGTGGTGAGGCCCGCGAGGAAGTCGCCGGAGCCCCAGCCGATCGATGCCCCGAGGGCCAAAACGATGGCGAGCATACCCTGAGGCTATCACGAGGGATGGTAGGCTTTGGCGACGGCGGCGCTTGCCGCGCCGCCGCTGCCGCGCGCATGTGCCCGCCTTCTGACATCCCCGAGAGCGACGCAGCCCTCCTCGCCGAGTGCGAGGTCGAGACCTTTCGCGCCGGCGGTCCCGGCGGCCAGCACCAGAACAAGACCGACAGTGCCGTGCGGCTGCGCCACAGGCCGACGGGCCTCACCGTGACCTGCCGGGCGCAGCGCAGCCAGTACCTTAACAAGATGGACGCGCTGCGCCGCCTGCGCCTCAAGCTCGTCAAGCTCAACGCGCCGCCGCCGCCGCCGCGCAGGGCCACGAGGCCCTCGCGCGCGGCGAAGGAGCGGCGCCTCGCCGCCAAGAAGGGCCGCGCCGGCGTGAAGCGCTTGCGGCGGCCGCCCGCCGGCGACGACTGAGGCGGCCGCCACGGGCGTCCTCATCGCACTCCTCGCCGTGGCCTTCGTCGCCGGCGTCTTCGGCAGCATGCTCGGGGTGGGCGGCGGCGTCATCATGGTGCCGATGCTGAGCCTGGCCTTCGGCGTACCCATCAAGGTCGCCATCGCCACGAGCATCGTCTGCGTGATCGCGACCTCGTCGATGGCGCAGACCACGTTCGTCAGCCGGGGGATGACCAACATCCGTCTGGGGATGCTGCTCGAGGTCGCGACGTCGGTGGGAGCCGTGGCCGGCGGCATCACCGCGGTGCTGATCGACGGCCGCGTGCTGCAGTTTTGCTTCGCGGCCCTGCTCGCCTACGTCGCCTGGCAGATGAACCGCCGCGGCGGCGACGCGACGCCGGCCCGCACCGGCGTGCTCGAGGCGGCCTACTACGACCCGGCCGCCCGGCGCGCCGTCGAGTACGGCGTGCGGCGCCCGCGCCTCGGCTTCGTGCTCAGTCTCGGGGCAGGCAACGTCTCAGGGCTTCTGGGGGTGGGCGGCGGGGCCTTCAAGGTGCCGATCATGAACCTGGTGATGGGGGTCCCCCTCAAGGCGACGATCGCGACCAGCAACCTGATGATCGGGGTCACGGCCGCCGCCGGCGCGGCCATCTTCTACGGGCGCGGCTACATGGACCCGTACTATGCCGTGCCCGCCGCGCTCGGCATCCTTGCCGGCGCCCGCCTGGGACCTCGCTTCGCCATGCGCCTTTCGGCGCGAGCGCTGGGCATCATCTTCCAGGTGGTCCTCGCGGGCTTCGCCGTGATGATGCTCCTCAGCGGCCTGGGCCTCGGGCTGTGAGCGCCCGTCCGCGGCAGGGGCCTGCGGCCCCCGCGCACGTCATGGAACCGGTCGAGCGCGCCATCCGCTGGATCCTGCTGTGCGGCATCGCGCTCAGCGTCGCGCTCATGGCGGCAGGTCTGGCCCTCAGCGTCGCCCGGGGAGCCGGCCTTCCTCGCGGGGTCGTGCCGCTCGCCGAGCTTCCTCGCGGGCTCGCCGCGCTGCGCCCGGCGGCCTACCTCTCGCTCGGCCTCATCGTGCTCATCGGCACGCCGTTCGTGCGCGTCGCGGGATCGCTCGTGGTCTTCGTCAGGGAGCGCGACCGGCGCTACGTGCTGGTCACCGCGGTCGTCCTTCTCGTCATGTGCCTCGGGCTGGCGCTCGGCAAGGCCTGAGCGGGACGCCCGGCTCGCGCTGCGGGGCTACAGGGCGCAGGAAGGGCCGCTGTCGCTGCCGCGCAGCGCGGCGGCGGCCCTGCGCCCCGAGACCATCGCTCCCTGGATCGAGGCCGTGTCGCGATGGTCGCCGCACACGAAGAGCCCGTCGCGCAGGCGCACGGGGCGCTGGGGCAGAGCCAGGACCGCGGGTGGCTGCGCCGGCAACGCGAATGGGATGCGGTACACGGCCAGCCGCCGCCAGCCGTCTACCTGGGCGCCGAACCAGCGGCGGAGCTGCTCGAGGACGACGGCCTCGAGGCCGTCGTCGTCCAGGGGAGGGATGCCGAGGATGGTGGCCGAGATCAGCGCCGCCCCGGGCGGCGCGTAGCTCGGCGCCACGTCGCTCGGCACGCACAGGTCGTTCACCGGGCCGCGGCCCTCGCCGTCGAGGACCAGGATCGGCTCGCCGAG
This sequence comes from uncultured Thermoleophilia bacterium, assembly GCA_903862845.1. Classification (GTDB taxonomy): domain Bacteria; phylum Actinomycetota; class Thermoleophilia; order UBA2241; family UBA2241; genus CAIXSE01. Next base: position 1,629 of record CAIOZS010000333.1, on the reverse strand, counting down.
CGGCGAGCGCTCGGCCGAGAAGTACATGCAGGTCGTTGCCCGGGCGGCCGGCGTCTCCACGGCGCCGGTGAGCCTCGCCGCCTCCGGGCCGTCGGTCGCGACCACCACCGCGCCGGCTTCGAGGCGCTCGCCGCCGGCGAGCGTCACGCCGCCGCGGTCGACCGCTTCGACGGTGGCGGCCAGACGAACGGCCCCCTTCGGCAGGCTCTCGGCGAGCTGGCGAGGGATCGCCTGCATGCCGGCGGCCGGCAAGGCCGCCTCGCCTTGCGCGAACAGCTTGAACACGTAGGCGAACAGCCGGCTCGAGGTCTCGAGGGCCGGGTCGAGAAAGATGCCGCCGAGGTAGGGGCGAAAGAAGCCGTCCACGATCTCCCGCGAGAATCCCTCAAGGCGCAGCGCCTCGGCCATGCTCACCTGCGGCGCCTCGAGCACCTCGTTCAGCGAGGCGCGCGACAGGCGCCGGCGCAGGCGCGCGACGCGAAGCTTGTCGACGAGGCTGCCGGGACCGGCGCGCAGGTTGCGCGCGGCGCCCAGAGGGTGGCGCAGCGGGTCGGCTACGCGCGCAAAGCCGCCGTGGTGGCGGACCAGCGCGCCGGCGTAGAACGGGCGCAGGCCCAGACGTTCGTAGTCGAGCGCGCGACGCGCTTCGGGGTACGCGGTCAGCAGCACCTGAAAGCCGCGGTCGAGCAGGAAGCCGTTCACCTCGTCGGTGCGCAGACGACCGCCGGGAGCGTCGCCTCTCTCGAGCACGAGGACGTCCAGGCCGTGGTCCGCGAGCTCCCGCGCGCAGCACAGCCCGGCGAGGCCGGCGCCGACGACGATAACGTCGCTCACGCGCCGTCACCCTCGTCCGCGACAGGCTCCACGGGCTCCGCGGCGCCCGGCGCCACGCGCTCCCAGTAGCCTGCCAGCCGGGTCAGGTCGTCGTCGGTGAAATGCCGCAGGAACAGGCGTCGCACGCCTGCCAGATGGGTGGTCCGCGCCTCGCTGAACTTCGCCTCCCCGCGCGTCGTGAGCACCGCCCAGTACCCGCGTCCGTCTTCGCCACATCGTTCGCGGCGCACAAAGCCGTCACGCTCCAGGCGGTCGACCAGCCGGCTGATCCCGCTGGCGCTGAGCAGCACGGAGTGCGAGAGGTCGCTCATGCGCAGGCGCTGCCGGGGAGCGTCTGTCAGGTGGAGAAGCACCTCGTAGGACCGCAGCGCCAAGCCGTGCGCGGACGTGAGCTCCGCGTCCAGTCCGCGAAGCAGCTCAGCCTGCGCGCGAAGCATGCCGCGCCACGCCGCCAGTTGGGCCGGCGCGAGGTCCACAGCGGTCTGGTGCGTCGGTGCCACGCGCCTCACTTCCTTGAACGGTCAAGCGCAGTATACCCATCCTCCAGTCGCCCTCGTCGACGAGATCAAGGGGGACCGACGCGAGCCTCTGATCGCATACTGGCAGCAGTCCGCCGAGTGACGTCCGTAGCCGTGGCATTGGTGGGCACGGCGTCGCGCGTGTAGAGTTGGGAGCACGGGTTCCATGGGGGTCCCGTGGGGTCGATGTGGGGAGGTCGGGCAATGCGCAGGTTTGCTCTCGCGATCGTCGCGGCGGTGCTTCTGATCGGCTTGGCAGGGGGGGTGGCTCGAGCCG
>CAIOZS010000332.1 GCA_903862845.1 uncultured Thermoleophilia bacterium | reverse complement strand
GGGCAGCGCCAGGGCGAGCGTGAGCAGGGTGAGCGCCAGGGCGAAGAGCCTGAAGGCGCGCCGCCGAGCTGCCGGATTGCCGATGAGCGACGCGGACTGCTTCATGTGGTACCTCTCTGTGAGGGCGCGATGCCGGGCGTCACGCCGCCTCGAGCGAGCTCTGATTCTCCCTGAATCGGCAGCGGCGGCGGCAGACTTGAGTCGGCCTCAAGGCAAGACGCCCACCCTACCGCTGCCGCACCCTACCGCTGCCGTCGTCAAGCGCATGGCGCCGCCCCGCTCGCGCTGGTCGACGCGTGGAGCAGTCCGGTGCCGGCGAGCTCGAGGTCTCGGCCCGGGACATGCCTCTGCTCACGAGCGGGTTCGGCCGCTTCGAAGAGCTTCAGGATGAGACGGCAGACCCTACTCTTGAGCGGCCGACCGTCGCAGAGGGCCGGAGACCGCGGCTCGAGCAGTGCAGGGGGCCGAAGCCCCCTGCACTGCTCTTGACGGTCGAACCGGCTGGACGGTCAGAAGGAGCGGACAGCACGCACATTCTTCATGAAGCCCTTGTCGTTTGGGAATTGGTCGCCACCGTCGAAGTTCTGCCAGAACGCCAGCCACACGCGGTACTCGGAGGAGCTCCAGTACCCGGTACGGTAGAAACCACCGATCGCGGCGCGACTGATGTAGAGCTTGTTGAGCTCGTCCTTGCTGGGCAGGTACCAGTCGCGGTAGCCGCCATCGGTGCAGGCCCGTGCCAAGCCTGCCGCGTAGGTGACGCCTGCGCCGTTCTGGGCGATGATCTTGGTCGTGTTCGCGGCGCCGGTGCCGATGGCGTCGTCTGTCCCTCCTGGTACGGAAGTGCCTCGGTACCCTGGAAGCGCCCATACGATTCCCGACATGCTGAACTCGTCGTCCTTGGCGGCGATCAGGCCGTGCTGCACGGTTGCGCTGTAGCCAGGGTCTCCACTTTGCAGTATGTAGGCGACTACGCCGCCGCCGTAGGCATCGCCGATCTTGAGGACGGGGAGACTGACGGTGACCACGTAGTCCTGGGTCGAGGCTTCGTCGGCGGTGACCTTGTAGGTGACGGGATTGGTGAAATCGTTGGCCGTCGTCCCGCTGACCTGCGGCGTGCCGCCGACCGCGACCGATGCTCCGGTGGTCGTGAAGGTCGCGACCAGGGCGTGTAGGTCCGTGGCACGGGGAACGGCGAGGGCGATCGTATGCGCCGCTTCATTGATGACGCCGGTGACCGGCGGGGTCAGGCCCTGGAAGCTGAAGGCGGTGATCGCCTTCGCCGCCGATCTCGCGGTCACGGCGAACGAGCCGGGGCTGGTGGCCCAGGCGCCCCAGAGGCCGATGCCGGCGGGGAACCGCCAGGCGAGCATCGCCTTGTAGCCGCTGCCCACAGGCACGTCGAGGGTGAGGTCGGTGCTGTAGCTCGTGCGCGGGCCGCCCACCGCGCGCATGACCCCGTCGCAGATCCAGCCGCGGGCGGGGCCGGCCACCCCGACGCCGAACTCGCCGAAGGCGAGGGGGTCGCGGGTCGTCCAGTTCACCGTGAGCCTGCTGCCCTGCACGTAGCTGTGAGTGCCCGAGGGGGCCCAGACCAGGATTTCGACCGGCGGGTCGGTCATGGTGAACGACTCCGCGCTGACAGTGCTGCCGCCCGGGGTGCTCACGCTGATCGGGCCGCTGCCGGCGCCGGCCGGCACGGTGAGCGTGATCTGCGCGTCGCTGACCACGGTGAACGTGGCTGCGGCGCGCCCCAGCGAGACGCGGGTGGCGCCGCTGAAGCCGCTGCCCGCAAGGGTGACGACGGTGCCGACCGCTCCCTCGTGCGGAGTGAAGCTCGCGATCGTCGGCGCGGGGACGGCGGCAGCGCCCGGAGAGGCGATGGCCGCGGCGCCGGCGGGCAGCGCCAGGGCGAGGGTGAGCAGGACGAGCGCCAGGCCGAGGAGCCGGGCGGCGCCCCGCCGAGCGGGCGGCCGATCGGTGAGCATCGCGGACTGCTTCATGTGATACCCCCAGTGAAGGCGCGACGCCGGGCGTCGGGCCGCTTCGAGCGAGCTCTGATTCTCCATTCTTCGACCGCGGCGGCGGCAGACTTGAGCCGGGGCAGACTTGAATCGGCCTCGAGCAGTGCAGGGGGCCGAAGCCCCCTGCACTGCTCTTGACGGTCGAACAGGCCAGAGGGTCAGAAAGAGCGCACAGCACGCGCCCTGATCGTGTGGGACTTCAGGTCGTTGAACTGGAAGCCATTGATGAAGCTCTGGCCCCACGCGTTCGTCGCTCCGTCCGATCCAAAACGCATTTCGGAGGAGCTCCAGTAGTAGGGATCCGCACCGGTGAAGCCACCGATCGCGACGCGATTGATGTAGAGCTTGTTCAGTTCATCCTGGCTGGGCAGGTACCAGTCGCTGTAGACGCCTGTGCCGGTGTCCGCGTTGGTGTAGCCATGGCAAACCCACGCAGCTCCGCCCGTTGAACCCGCTTGAGCCATCATGGCGTTCGTGTTGGCTTGCCCCGTGCCGAGGGCCGTCGAAGTATTGCCATTCCGTGTCCCGAGCACACCGCGGCCGCTTATCCATGCGATTCTCGCGCGTTGGTCGGCTTTGGCGGCGATCAGGCCGTGCACCACGGTTGCGCTGTAGCCAGGGTCTCCACTTTGCAGGATGTAGGCGATCACGCCGCCGCCGTAGGCATCGCCGATGGCGAGGCCGCGGACCGTGACCACGTAGTCCTGGGTCGAGGCGTCGGTGGCGGTGACCCTGTAGGTGACGGGGCTGCTGAAGTCGTTGGCAGTCGTCCCGCTGACCTGGGGAGTGCCGCCGACCGCGACCGCTGCTCCGGTCGTGGTGAAGGTCGCAACCAGAGCGTGGACGTCCGCGGCAGGAGGAACGGTGAGGGCGATCGTGTGCGCCGCTTCATTGATGACGCCGGTGACCGGCGGGGTCAGGCCCTGGAAGCTGAAGGCGGTGATCGCCTTCGCCGCCGAGCTCGCGGTGACGACGAACGAGCCGGGGCTGGTAGCGAAGACGTCCCAGGGGCCGCTGCCGACGACAGGCCGCCAGGCGACCTCCGCCTTGTAGCCGCTGCCCACAGGCACGTCGACGGTGAGGGATGTGGTGTAGTTCGCGGCGCCGCTGGCGGGCACGAGCTTGCCGATGGACCAGTCGCCGGCGGCGCTGCGCACCCCGAGGCCGAACTCGCCGTAGGCAACGTCTGTGCTGTTCCCCCAGCTCACCGTGAGGCTGCTGCCCTGCGCGTAGCTCCCCGTGCCCGTGGGAGCGGTGACCACGATGAGGAACGCCGGGGCGATCACGGTAAACGATCCCGCGCTGTGTCGCTGGCCGCCCGGGGTCGTGACGCTGATCGAGCCGCTGCGGGCGCCGGCCGGCACGGTGAGCCTGATCTGCGCATCGCTGAGCACGGTGAAAGCGGCCTCGGCACGCCCCAGCGTGACGCGAGTGGCGCCGGTGAAGCCGCTGCCCGTAACGGTGACGACGGTGCCGACCGGGCCCTCGTCCGGAGCGAAGCTCGCGATCGTCGCCGGAGGGATGACGGTAACGCCCGGGGAGGCGATGGCCGCGGCGCCGGCGGGCAGCGCCAAGGCAAGGGTGAGCAGGACGAGCGCCAGGCCGAGGAGCCTGAAGGCGCCCCGCCGAGCGGGCGGATTGCCGATGAGCATCGCGGACCGCTTCATGTGGTACCTCCCTGTGGAGGCGCAACGCCGAGCGTCGCGCCGCTTGAGCTGACCGCGCCGGGCTCCTGTGCCCTGCTGCGCGGCGTCCACGCGGGCGGAGGGCACGCGCCGCGAAGGCGCGCAGCCCCTCGTCCGCGGGCAAGGACTCTGTGCTTGCTACCTTACTCGACAGCGGCGGCCGCAGACTTGAACTGGTTGCCACTGCCGGAGCCGCGTGCGACGCAGGTCAGCGCGGCAGCCCTGCCTGGCCGGCTGCGGACGACGCCGGCGTCCCGCTGGTGGCGCTCATCCCGGTGGTGATCCGGCCGATCTTGTCGCCGGTCGGATCCGTGATCGTGAAGTCGCCCTCCTCCGTGAACCACATATTGCCGTCCGAACCCGCGGTGATGGCGATGGCATTGCTGGTGGGGCTGGGGATGGGGTACTCGGTGATGACGCCGGCGGTCGTGATGCGCCCGATCTGGTTGGCGACGTTCTCCACGAACCAGAGGTTGCCGTCGGGCCCCGCGGCGATCCCCATGGGGCCGCTGGCGGCTGTCGGGATCGCGAACGTCGCGACGACCCCGCTGGGGGTCACCTGCTGGATGGAGTTGTTGCCCTCATTGGTGATCCACAGGTTGCCGTCTGGTCCGCTCGCGATGCCCACTGGATTGGAAGGCCCGGAAGAGACCACCGTGAAGTAGCTCTGCGCCCCGGTGGTGCTGAGGCGGCCGATCTGACTGGACCCCGCCGCCGTGTACCACATGCCGCCGTCCGGCCCTGCGGTGATGTCCTTGGGCGCGAGCCCACCGGAGAGAAGGTACGACGCCGGTGTCTGGGTGGCCGGCCCCGAGGGGTCGACGCTGCCGACGCGGGACATATTGGGCTGCGTGTACCAGATGCAGCCATCCGGACCAAGGGCCATCGCGGCCGGGCGACCACCCTCCTCTCCGGGGTACGGGATGTCCCAGTACCGGGGCAGCGTGGACGTGGAGAGCGGCAGCGCCCACATCCCCAGGTCGTAGAGCGACGGGTACGGCATCGAGAACCACAGGTTCCCGAGACCGTCGAACGCCAGCCCGTTTGGGTCGTCCATGGTGCCGAAGAGAGTCACCGTGCCGCTCGTCGTGATGAGGCCGATCGCGTGATTCGTGGACGCGCTGAAGTAGAGGTTGCCGTCCGGCCCTCCGACGATGTCCAGCGGCCCACTGTTCTCCGACACCGCGAACTCGGTCACCTCGCCGGGGCCCGGGACGTCCTTGTCGGTCACGGCGAACGAGCCGGGGCTGGTGCCGAAGGAGGTCCAGGCGCCGCTGCCGGCGGTGGCCCGCCAGGCGACGATCACCTGGTAGCCGCTGCCCGTGGGCACGTCGAGGGTGAGGCTGGTGGCGTAGCTCGCGGCGC
>CAIOZS010000331.1 GCA_903862845.1 uncultured Thermoleophilia bacterium | reverse complement strand
TCGGGGTGCGCAGCCCCACCGGCGGCTGGCAGATCGGCAAGCTCGTGCCCGCCAGCGGCGCCGCGAGCTACGCCGCCGGCCTCACCCTCGACGTGCACCCGGGCAGCGGCTACAAGGTGATGGTCGCCTGGCGGCCCGTCGCCGGCAGCGGCTCCTGGAGCGCCTACGCTACCAGCCCCGGCTCGTTCGCCGTGTACGTCGGCGACCTCAAGGCAATTTCCGCCTTCAGCTTCGAGGGCCTGACCCCGCCGGTGAGCGGCGTCATCGATGGAGCGGCGCATACGATCGCCCTCACCGTCCCCGCTGCCACGGACCTCCACGCTCTGGTTGCGACCTTCACGACGACCGGGGAGTCAGTGACGGTCGGCCCCTGGACCCAATTCAGCGGAGTGACGGCCAACGACTTCAGTAGCCCCGTCACCTACAAGGTCACCGCCTTCGACGGCTCGAGCCAGGACTACGTCGTCACGGTGACGGTCGCCGGAAGCCTCGCGATCGGCAATGCCTACGGCGGCGGCGTGGTCGCCTACATACTGCAAAGTGGAGACCCTGGCTACAGCGCAACCGAGCAGCACGGCCTGATCGCCGCCACTGCCGACCAGACAGCGTACGAAGGCCACGGCATCCAGTGGGCGCGCGAACCGTACTGGAGCATCTCCGTACCGGGCACAGATACCGAGCTTGGCACCGGCTCAGCGAACACGACCAAGATCATCGCCCAGAACGGCACCGGCACTACCTACGCAGCCGGCCTGGCACGGGACTACAATGGCGGCGGCTATACCGACTGGTACCTCCCCAGCCAAGATGAGCTCAACAAGCTGTACATCAACCGAGTCGCGGTCGGCGGATTCCACACTGCATCGGGGGACTGGTTCTTCTACTGGGACTCCTCCGAGAGCGGCCCGGGCGGCGCGTGGTACCAGCGCTTCGACGGCGGCTACCGGGGCAGCGAGGTCAAGTACGACGCGTTCAGGGTGCGTGCCGTCCGGGCTTTCTGACACAGGGAACGGAGTCCTTGCCTGCAGACGAGGGGCTGCGGGCGCGCTTTCGCAGCGTGCCCACCGCCGGCGCGGTCAGCTCAAGCGGCGTGACGCCCGGCGTCGCGCCCTCACAGAGAGGTACCACATGAAGCAGTCCGCGATGCTGACCGATGGGCCGGCCACTCGGCGGGGCGCCTTCAGGCTCTTCGCCCTGGCGCTCACCCTGCTCGCCCTCGCTCTGGCGCTGCCCGTCGGCGCCGCCGCCTCCCCGGGCGCCGACGTCGCCGACGCGCCGACGATCGCCAGCTTCACCCCGGACGAGGGCCCCGTGGGCACCCTCGTCGTCCTGATGGGCAGCGGCTTCACCGGCGCTCGCCGCGTCACGCTGGGGCGCGCCGAGGCCGGCTTCACCGTATACAGCGACGACTCGATCGTGCTCACCGTGCCGGCCGGCGCCCTCGGCGGCCCGATCAGCGTCACGACCCCGGACGGCAGCGCCGTCAGCGCGGGATCGTTCACCGTGACCTTGCCGCCGCCGGTCATCACGGTCCTCTCCCCCACGGGCACGGGAAGCTACGCGCAGGGCAGCAGCCTCACGGTGATCTGGACGACCAGCAGCGCCGTCTACGACGGCGAGTTCGCCCTCGGGGTGCGCAGCCCCGACGGCACCTGGAACCCCGGCAATCTCGTGCCTGCCAGCGGCGCCGCGAGCTACGGCGCCGGCCTCACCCTCGACGTGCCCCCGGGCAGCGGCTACAAGGTGATGGTCGCCTGGGCACCCAGAGGCTTCTTCACCCGCTGGAGCGCCTACGCTACCAGTTCCGGCTCGTTCGCCGTGTACGCCGGCAACGCCAAGGCAATCACCGCCTTCGGCTTCCAGACGCTGACCCCGCCGGTGACCGGCGTCGTCGATGAAGCCGCGCATACGATCGCCCTCACCGTCACCCGTCCCATCGACCTCCACGCTCTGGTCGCGACCTTCACCACGAGCGGAGCATCGGTCGCCGTCGGCGGCACGCCGCAGGTCAGCGGGGTGACGGCCAACGACTTCAGCAGCCCCGTCACCTACAAGGTCACGGCCTTCGACGGCTCGACCCAGAACTACACGGTCACGGTGACGGTGATCGTCCCCCTCGCCATCGGCGATGCCTACGGCGGCGGCGTGGTCGCCTACATACTGCAAAGTCGAGACCCCGGTTACCGCGCAACCGTGCAGCACGGCCTGATCGCCGCCACTGCCGACCAGACATCGTACGAAGGCCGCGGCGTCCAGTGGGCGACCAAACCGTACTGGGACATTTCCGTGCCGGGCACAAGTACCGCCATCGGCAGCGGCTCAGCGAACACGACCAAGATCGTCGCCCAGAACGGCGCCGGCAGCACCTACGCAGCAGGCCTGGCACGGGCCTACAACGGCGGCGGCTACAGCGACTGGTACCTGCCCAGCACCGATGAGCTCTTCAAGCTGTACCTCAACCGAGCCGCGATCGGTGGTTTCGTCTCTGCATGGGGGAGCGACTACTACTACTGGAGCTCCTCAGAGCTCTACGCGGGCCACGCGTGGGCCCAGGACTTCTACCATGGCAATCCGTGCTACAACGACAAGAAGGGCACGAACAGGGTGCGTGCTGTCCGGGCTTTCTGACCACTCTGTCCATTGGAGGCGACCCCGCCCTGCCACGTCCGGCAGGAGCGGAGCCGCGTCGCGAGGGGCCGGCCGGCGTCGCAGCCAGGGCACGCCGTGCGGCGCCTGACCGGCAGCGCCTCTTCCCTTGTCAGGCAGTGCGCAATGGTGCTCAGCTTGCAGCAGCCCTGTACTCTGAAGGCCAAGGCGGCCACCAGGCGACGCCTGCAGAGAGGAGAACGTGATGTCAGTAGACCAGGCCGAAGCGTTCGTTGTGAAGATGAAGAGCGATGCGGCGTTCCGCGTGCGGGTGATGGCGGTGGAGGACGTGACGGAGCGCATGGGGCTCATCAACGCCGAGGGCTTCTCCTGCAGCGCCGAGGAGATCGAGACGTTGGCGGGTGCGCTCGCGGATGAAGAGCTGGACATGGTCGATGGCGGCAGCGTGCGCGAGTCATGCGCTTGTCTCAGCGGAGGGGTGGATTGGCGTCTTGACTGAGGCGAGCAGCGGTGGGCGCGCAGCGCCGAACGAGAGAAGACCGTGACGCCGAGTGAACCAGCCAACGCATGCCTCGAGAAGCTGCAGAGCGCCGCGAAGATCGGCTCCCTGCGGGAGCTGGCGGACGCCGAGCTGAGCGCCGTGGGCGGTGGTGGCGGCGAGGCGACCCGTCACTGTCTGGCCGGATGGTGCCTGGGCGGCCCCGGTACCCCTGCGGGAGGCGCATGGAGGGAAGAGCGGTCCTCTCTGCCGCTCTGCCCCTTGATCCCTTGGGCTTTGGCCCTCGGGGATCAGTGAGGGACGGCGGGGTTCACGGGCCCCGCCGCGGAAAGCAAGGGGCGTGAACTTCTCCGGCTTTGCCAAAGGGGCCGGCGGGGACCCTGCCAAAGGGCTGCTGCCCGCTCCGTGATGCTGCGCAGGGGGCGCTGGGGAGGCTTCTCCTCACCTGCGCCCCCCGACTTCCGCCGTAGCCCTCGCCCGAGCCGTCTCGTCCACGCGCGCGTG
>CAIOZS010000330.1 GCA_903862845.1 uncultured Thermoleophilia bacterium | reverse complement strand
CAGGAGCGGATTAGCTCCGACGCGGCAAACGCCAGGCAAACGAACCCAGTGTCACTCCGCGGTCCTCACCATCACTTGCCGGCACTCGGGCGCTGCCACGCACGCTCAGGAAGGCACTCAGCGGCACTTCGCGGTACATACTAGCACTATAGTTTGCGCCTGAGGGCGAAGGCCGACCACGGAGGTCTGGCAGGTCGCCGGCACGCTCCCGCCCGGTGGCTGTGGCTGACAATCGGACTCTTCATCCTTCTCGGTCTCTGTGTCATCGCCACGCGCCTTGCGCAGGGGATCCACAGCTTGGAAGCCACAGGCGACAGAGCCTCCATCGAGACCGCCTGTGCCGGCACGCCGCTAGCCCCCGTCGTCGCCGGCATCGCCGACCTCGGCGAGCCGCGGCCGCTGACTCGCCTGCCAGGACTTCCGCAGCTGATAGGCGCACGAAGTGCCAAGAAAGTCGTCGTTTCCAGGAACAAGGAGTGCTGAAGCCGGAGAGGGTCGTGTTACTACGGCGAGCCTGAGACGCGGGTGCTCAGTCTGGCGTTGCGCCGACCTCGAGGTCGCTGAAGAGGGGCGGCTCGGGAGGCTCCAGGGCGGCGAGGATGCGGCGCTGGCCGGCGGCCGTCTGCGAGCGCCGCACGACCCGGCCCTCGGAAGCCTTCAGGGTCACGAGGTGCATCCGTTCGAGCTCGTCGCGCACGCATCTCCAGCTCTCGCCGGTGGCGTTCTCAACGACGCGGATCAACAGCAGGGCGAGCCAGCAGAGCTGCACGTGGACACGGATGCGATCCTCGCGGTGGTGGAAGACGGGGCGCAGGGCGAGCGCCTCCTTCATGTCGCGCGCGCCGCGTTCGACCTGGTAGAGCTGCTTGTAGGCGAGCGCTAGGTCCTCGGCCGTGAGCGTCTCATCCGAGGTGCGCAGCAGCCACTTGCCGTCGAGGCGCGCCTCGCGCTTCACCCCTGCCCGGTCGAGGCGCAGGAGGCCCTGCCCGGTGAGGCGCGCAGGAGGGGGGCAAGGCCGGGCCTCGTGCGCAGCGTGCCGACGAGCTCGTCGCGCCGGCGCTGCGGCCAGGAGTCGGAGCCCGCGATCTGCTCCTCGAGGTAGCGGACGAGGTTCTCGCGGACGCGCACGTCGCGCGCCGCCGCTTCGGGGTTGTGCACGAACATGCCGCCGGAACCGCTGCAGGGGTCGTAGACGCGGCCCTTGAACGGTTCGAGCATCTCGACCAGCAGCCTGACCACGCAGCGCGCCGTGTAGAGCTCACCGCCGCCCTTGCCCTCGGCGCCGGCGAAGCGCCCGAGGAAGTACTCGTAGACGCGCCCGAGGATGTCCTTGGAGCGGCTTTCGGCTTCGCCCGTCGTGATGGTGCCGATGAGGTCAATGAGCTCGCCGAGCTGCGTCTTGTCGATGGTCGGGCGGGCGTAGTCTTTGCTCAGCACGCCCTTGAGCTGCGGGTTCTCGCGCTCGATGGCCACCATGGCGTCGTCGATGAGCTTGCCGATCTCGGGCTGACGCGCGTTCGCCTGCAGGTGCTCCCAGCGCACCTCGCGCGGCACCCAGAAGACGTTCTCGGCGAGGT
>CAIOZS010000329.1 GCA_903862845.1 uncultured Thermoleophilia bacterium | reverse complement strand
GCGTCAGCGGTGACGTCGCCAAGCCGGGCGTCTACGAGTTCCCCTTCGGGATCACCGTCGCCGACCTGCTCAAAGAGGTCGGTGGCGACGACGCCAAGGCCGTGCAGATCGGCGGCGCGTCGGGCATCTGCGTGCCGCGCGTACAGTTCGCCCGTCAGATGGCCTTCGAGGACATCCCCACGGGCGGCTCGGTCATGGTGTTCGGCCCCCAGCGCGACATGCTGGCCGTGGCCCACAACTTCCTCGAGTTCTTCGTCGACGAGTCGTGCGGCCAGTGCACCCCGTGCCGCGTCGGCAACACCAAGATGCTCGAGGCCGCCGAGCAGCTCAAAGAGGGGACCTGCTCGGCCGAGCACATCGCCGAGCTGCGCGAGCTGAGCGGCACCATGGGGGTCGCCTCCAAGTGCGGCCTGGGCCAGACCAGCTCCATCGCCTTCATGTCCATCCTGGAGCATTTCGGTGACGAGATCATGAGCCGCACCCCACAAGCCGAGACCGCGAGGAGTGGAGCATGACCGACACCCCCAGAAACGAGGAGAAGGCCCCGCGCATCCCGACCAGCCAGGTCGGGAGCACCGTCCCGGTCTCGGACAATCCCGAGGCCATCGGCGCTCTCGTGGCCGTCACCATCGACGGCATCGAGACCAGGGTGCCGTTCGGCATGACCATCCTCGACGCCGCCAAGACCGTGGGCGTCGACATCCCGACGCTCTGCAACCACCCCGATCTCAAGGTCGCCGGCGTGTGCCGCATGTGCGTCGTCGACATCGAGGGCCAGCGCACGCTGCAGGCCGCCTGCGTCTACCCCATCACCAATTCGCTCACCGTGAGCACGCACACGCGCAAGGTGCGCAAGGCCCGCCGTCACGTGCTCGAGCTGCTCCTCAGCGAGCACTACGGAGAGTGCTATAGCTGCGTGCGCAACGGCAACTGCGAGCTGCAGTCGCTGGCCGAGGAATACGGCATCAGCTCGTTCACCTTCGGCCACCCCCAGGAGTCGCAGTTCGACCCGGACTTCTCGAGCTACTCCGTGATGCGCGACATGGACAAGTGCATCCGCTGCCGGCGCTGCGTGCGCACCTGCATCGACCTCCAGGAGGTCGGCGTGCTCGAGGCGATCAACCGCAGCGACGACACCGTGATCGCCACCTTCGAGGACCTCCCCTTGGGCGAGGTCGTCTGCATCAACTGCGGGCAGTGCGTCAACCGCTGCCCCACCGGCGCCCTGTACGCAAAGGACGAGACCGACGCCGTGTGGGCAGCCCTCGACGATCCGGCCAAGCACGTCGTCATCCAGACCGCCCCTGCCCCACGCTCGGCGATGGGCGAGCTCTTCGGTCTCGAGCCCGGCACGCCCGTGACCTTCGAGATGAACACCGCTCTGCGCCGCGCCGGTTTCGACATGGTGTTCGACACCAACTTCACCGCCGACCTCACGATCATCGAGGAGGGCACCGAGCTCATCCAGAGGCTCTACGGCGCCCTCGTGAACGGCGACAAGGACGTCGCGCTGCCGCAGTTCACAAGCTGCTCGCCGGGCTGGGTCAAGTACCTCGAGCACTTCTACCCCGAGTACCTGCCCAACGCCTCGTCGGCGAAGAGCCCGCAGCAGATGTTCGGGGCGCTCATCAAGACGTACTACGCCGACAAGCTCGGCATCGACCCGGCGAGCATCGTGAGCTGCGCGCTCATGCCCTGCTCGGCCAAGAAGTTCGAGTGCAACCGCCCGGAGATGCACGACTCGGGCTTCAAGGACGTCGACTTCGGGCTCACCACGCGCGAGCTCGGTAAGATGTTCAAGGAGGCCGGGCTTCACTTGCCGAGCCTGCCGAAGAGCGACTTCGACGATCCCTTTGGCACGGCCACCGGCTCCGGCGTGATCTTCGGCGCCACCGGCGGCGTCATGGAGAGCGCCCTGCGCACGGTCATCGAGCTGGTCACCGGCCTCAAGGTCGAGAGCATCTACGAGCACGGCGACATCATCCCCGTGCGCGGCTTCGAAGGGGTCAAGTACGCCGAGATCACGATCCCCTCGGTCGGCCCGGTGCCCGAGATCCTCGCGCACCTGGTGCCCGACTGGGAGTGGCTGAACGGCGTCACCGTCAAGGTCGCCGTGGCCCACGGCACCGCCAACGCCAAGAAGGTCATGGACGACATCAAGGCCGGCGGCAAGTTCAGCGAGTGCCACTTCATCGAGTTTATGGCCTGCCCGGGCGGCTGCCTGGGCGGCGGCGGCCAGCCTATCCCCACGACCCCCGAGATCAGGGCCGCGCGCGCCAGGGCCATCTACAGCGAAGACAAGGCCTACAGCGTGCGCAAGTCCTACGAGAACCCGGCCGTGGCTCAGACCTACGCCGAGTTTCTCACCGACGGACCCTGCGGGCACAAGAGCCACGAGCTCCTGCACACCACGTACACGGCGCGCGGCAAGTACATCCCGCAGAAGTAAAGCACACGAGTGCGGACGCAGCGGCGGGGCGCTCACGAGCGCCCCGCCGCTGCTTGCATTACACTATCTCCGGGTAACAAACCCCCGTCCCGGAACGAGGTGCATGGGCAAACGCGAAGACCTGGCTCCACCGCCGTCCACCGCGCACTTCGTCGACCCGTTCAGGGACGCCCAAGCGCTCACGCCGATCAGCGGCGAGGAGCGCACCATTTTGCGCACCACGAACCAGAAGATCGCGGCGCGGCCTTCCCTGCGCGCGATCGTCGACTACCTCTTCGACCACACCCAGGCCCTCATCCCCTGCGACCGCATCGGCCTCGCCTTCATCGACGAGCGCGGCGAGCGCGTGACGAGCTACTACAACCGCGCCAGCTACGAGCCTCTCGCCATCGACAAGGACTACTCCGAGGCGCTGCAGCAGACCTCGCTTCAGGAGGTCCTGAGCACCGGGCAGCCGCGCATCATCGGCAACCTCGAGTTCTACCTCCAGGCGCGCCCGCGCAGCCGCTCCACAAGGCGGCTCGTGCAAGAGGGCGTGCGCTCCAACCTGGCGTGCCCGCTGAGCGTGGAGGGCCGCGTGGTCGGCTTCATCTTCCGCAGCTCGCGGCACACGTACGCGTACCGGCCGCGGCACATCGAGCTGCAGATGGCCATCACCGAGCGGCTCAGCCAGGCGGTCGAGAAGGCGTGGCGCATCGAGCAGCTCGAAGAGCTCAACCACGCCTACACGCAGATGCTCGGCTTTGTCAGCCACGAGCTCAAGAGCCCGGTGGCGTCGATGGTCACCGACGCCCAGCTCCTCTCGCAGGGCTATCTGGGCGACGTCAGCGAGCCCCAGCAGGCCAAGCTCGAGGGCATCGTCCGCAAGGGCAAGTACCTTCTCGGGCTCGTCAACGAGTACCTCGACCTCGCGCGCGTGGAAGGCGGCGAGCTGCACACCGACCTGCGCTCGCGGGTGAACGTGAGCGAGGAGGTGATCGCCGTGGCCGTCGACCTCGTGCGCCCGCAGATCGACGCGCACGGGCTCAGCCTGATCCTCGAGCTGCCGAAGGAGCCGGTCGAGATGTGCTGCGACGCGACGCTGCTGCGCATCGTCCTCGTGAACCTCCTCGACAACGCCGTCAAGTACGGCAACGAGGGCGGCGAGGTCCGCCTGAGCGCCGAGCTCACGCCGGCCCGGCGCGGCAGCTCGGCGAAGCTCAAGGTGGCCGTGCGCAACGAAGGGCCGGGCTTCAGCCAGGGCGAGAAGAACAAGCTCTTCCGGCGTTTCTCGCGCCTCGACGACCCGGCCCTCAAGACGCGCCGCGGCACGGGCGTGGGCCTCTACAACGCGTGGCGCGTCATCCAGCTCCACAAAGGTCGCATCACCGCCGAGTCCAAGCAGGGCGAGTGGGCGGAGTTCTGTTTCGAGATACCGGCGACGCCGGACTGTGCGGCACCGGCGGCTGTTGAACAAGGGAGTGGCACATGACGGCGGGAGCGATAGACAAAGGCACCTTCATCGACGAACCGGCGATCGACGACGCCCTGCGCGCGGCCGCCACCAAAGACGCGGGCCGCGTCCGCGAGATCCTCGCCAAGGCGCGTGAGCTGGGCGGCCTCGCGATGGACGAGGTCGCCGTGCTCAGCTCGGTGAGCGATCCCGAGTTGCTCGGCGAGCTGTTCGCGGCGGCGCGCGACGTGAAGGACGCCATCTACGGCGCGCGCCTCGTGCTCTTCGCGCCCCTCTACGTGTCCAACCTGTGCACCAACGACTGCCTGTACTGTGCCTTTCGCGTGAAAAACACCGAGCTCAAGCGGCGCGCCCTCACGCAGGCCGAGATCCGCCGGGAGGTCGAGCTGCTCGTCGATCAGGGCCACAAGCGCGTCCTCCTCGTGGCCGGCGAGTCGTACCCCAAGCAGGGGTTCGGCTACGTGCTCGACTCCATCGCCACCATCTACGAGGTCAAGCGCGGCAACGGCGAGATCCGCCGCGTCAACGTCAACGTGGCGCCGCTCTCCGTGGACGACTTCAAGGCCCTCAAGGGTACCGGCATCGGGACCTTCCAGCTCTTCCAGGAGACCTATCACCGGCGCACCTACGCCGCCGTGCACGTGGGCGGCAAGAAGAAGGACTACGACTGGCGCGTGACCGCCATGCATCGCGCCATGGAAGCCGGCATCGACGACGTCGGTATTGGCGTGCTGTTCGGCCTCTTCGACTGGCGCTTCGAGGTGCTCGCCATCATGCAGCACGTGCGCGAGCTGGAACGCGCCTACGGCGTCGGCCCGCACACCATCAGCATGCCGCGCCTCGAGCCGGCCATCGGCAGCGACGTCGCCCACGAGCCGCCGTACCCGGTGAGCGACGTCGACTTTCGCAAGCTCGTCGCCATCCTGCGCCTTGCGGTGCCCTACACCGGCATGATCATGAGCACCCGCGAGACGCCCAACATCCGCCGCGAGACCTTCGCCCTCGGCGTCAGCCAGATCTCCGCCGGCAGCCGCACCAATCCCGGCGGCTACGCCGAGGACGAGAAGTTCGACACGGCGCAGTTCCAGCTCGGCGACCACCGCGGCCTGGACGAGGTCATCCGCGACGTCGCCGCCCTCGGCTACGTGCCCTCGTTCTGCACCGCCTGCTACCGGCTGGGACGCACCGGGATGGACTTCATGGACCTCGCCAAGCCCGGCGAGATCAAGCACCATTGCGACCCCAACGCTCTGGCGACCTTCCTCGAGTACCTCATCGACTACGGTTCGTCGCGCACGCGCACCGACGGCGAGGCGCTCATCGCGCGCAAGCTGGATGAGATGGACGAGATTCGCCGCGCCCACACCGAGACGATGCTGAGCCAGGTCCGCGCCGGCGGGCGCGACGTGCTCTGCTGAAGACCACCCCCGACGAGAAAGGACCGCACGTGAACGACGACCACATCATCCTCGGCATCCACGTCACCAACCGGCTGAAGAACGCGGCTGACGTGCAGAAGGTCTTTACCGAATACGGCTGCAACATCAAGACGCGCATCGGCCTGCACGACGTGGACGCCAATGTGTGCTCGCCGAGCGGCGTGGTGCTCATCGAGCTCTTCGGCAGCG
>CAIOZS010000328.1 GCA_903862845.1 uncultured Thermoleophilia bacterium | reverse complement strand
CTCATCGTCGCCCTCCTCCACGCCGAGCTGCCGGAAGAGATCGGGGGACGCGTCCTCGACCTCGTCGGCGGCAACCCCCTTTTCGCCGAGCAGTACGGGAGCCTCTTGCTCGACCGCGGCCTGCTGGTGCGGGCGATCGACGGTCTGCACCTCGAGGTGACCGAGGAACTGCCGCTACCCGAGACCGTGCAGGCCGTGCTCGCGGCTCGCTTGGACACCTTGTCGCCAGAGCACAAGGCGTTCCTCTGCGACGCCGCCGTCATCGGCGAGACCTTCTGGCGCGGCGGCGTCGCGGCGCTCTCCGGCTGCGCGGCGAGCGAGGTCGAAGAAGCCATGGAGGCGCTCGCCGACCGCGACCTCGTGCGTCCCATGGTCAGTGCCTCCATGGCGGGCGAGGCCGAGTACATCTTCTGGCACGCCTTGGCCCGCGACGTGGCCTACGCCCAATTGCCGCGCCGTGTGCGCCTTGCCAAGCACACCGCGGCCGCCGACTGGCTGAGGGCCAAGGCCGGCGAACGCGTCGAGGAGCTGGCGTACCACTACGCGACGGCTCTCGACCTCGCCCGCGCCACCGGCGACCGGGAGCGCGCGGAGGGCTTGCTCGGCCCGGCGGTGCACTACCTGTCGAAGGCCGCGGACCGGAACCTGGCGCTCGACGTCGCGGCCGCTGAGCGGCAGTACACGCACGCCCTCGGCCTCGTGAGCGACGACGCGCCGCAGCGCCCGTGGCTGCTGGCGCGCTGGGCCGAGGCACTGCAGCAGCGCGGCCGCTTCAGAGAGTCGGCGGACGCGTTTCTGGCGGCGGCGGACGGCCTGCGCAGCCGGGGCGATCTGCCCGCGGCCGCCGCGGCGCTGGCGCGCTCGTGGGGACCACTCAACGACCTCGGCGACCCGCGTGCGCAGGCGGTCGTCGCGGACGCGGAGCACCTGCTCGAGGGCACGCCCGACTCGCCGGAGCTGGTCGCGGTCCTCGCCGAGCGCGCCGTCGAGCACACCATGTGCGGCGACTGGCGCGCCGCGGTGGCGAGCGCGGAGCGCGCCCTCACGGTCGCCGGCGAGCTGGGTCTCGACCTGCCGGCCCGGGCGCTCGGCTTTCGCGGCATGGCGCGCTGCCTGGGCGGCGACGCCGGCGGCATCGACGACCTGCGCCGCGCTCTTGCCGAGGCCCAGAGGCAGGGGCTCGGGCGCGACGTCGCCGTGCTGCAGAGCAACCTCGGGATGGGGCTCGCGCTGCATCATGGTTTTCGCGAGGTGCTCGGAGTGCACCGCGAGGGCCTCGAGTACGCGCAGCGCCACGGCATCGAGGAGTTCGTGCTCAGCTTTCGCGCCGAGCTCATCGAGGACCTGACGGGCACGGGTGATTGGGATGAGGCGCTGGACGAGGTCGCGACGCTGAGGCCCGTCCTGGAGCGCGCCGACTTCGCATGGATGCTCGTCACGGTTCGCACCAACGAGCTCCAGATCCTGGCGCGGCGCGGCGGCGAGGCGATCGCCGCCGCGCCCACCGCGGGGCTGCTCGGGGCCGCCCGCCAAAGCGAGCTGCCTGAGGACACGATCCAGACCCTTTTCGCCTGCGCCGAGGCCGCACAGGCGCTCGGCGACGGCGCTCGGGCTCTCGCGCTCCTCTCCGAATGCGTCGCCGTGCCCGATGCCGGCGCGGCCACAGGCTACGCCTGGTGTCTTGCCGAAGCCGTCCGCGTCGCCCTCGGCGCGGGCGACCCCGCCTTGGCCGCCCGCTTGATCGAGGTCACGACCGGGGAAGGACCGATGCACGAGCGCGGGCTCGCCAGCGCCCGGGCGGCGCTGCTCGAGCACCGCGGGGACGTGGACGAGGCCGCGGAGGCACACGCCGCCGCGGCCTCCCTCTGGTGCGAGTTCGGCGATCCGTACGAAGAGGGGCGCGCCCTGCTGGGCCAGGGGCGCTGCCTGGTGGCGCTCGGCCGAGCGCCCGAGGCGGCAGCACCGCTCGCCGCGGCCCGCGAGATCTTCGCGCGGCTCGGCGCCAGGCCGGCATTGGCCGAGACCGACGCGGTGCTGGCAGACGCCGGCCTCGCGCCGGGGGCCGGCGCATGATCGCGTGCCCCGCCTGCGGCTTCGAGGCCACCGACGACTCCGCCTTCTGCTCAACGTGCGGCGCGCGGCTGGCGGCGCCCGCCGCCGCAGCCGAGGAGCGCAAGGTCGTCACCACGCTGTTCTGCGACCTGGTCGCTTCCACGGCCATGAGCGAGAGCGCTGACCCCGAGGACGTTGACGCCCTGCTGCGCCGCTACGACGCCGTGGCCCGGCGCGTCGTGGAGTCGCACGGCGGGACGGTCGAGAAGTTCATCGGCGACGCCGTCGTGGCCGTGTTCGGCGTGCCGGCGGTGCACGAGGACGACCCCGAGCGGGCG
>CAIOZS010000327.1 GCA_903862845.1 uncultured Thermoleophilia bacterium | reverse complement strand
GCGTCAGGCCGGTGAGATCGGCTACTGGTGTGCGCCCTGGGCGCGTGGCCGCGGCGTGATGAGCGCGGCCGTCAGGCTGGTGCGCGACTGGGCCTTCGACGAGCTCGAGCTGGAACGCCTCGAGCTGACCACCGACGTCGATAACATCGGCTCGCAGCGCGTCGCGCAGGCGGCCGGCTTTCGCCGCGAGGGCGTGATGCGTGGCTACCTCACGGCGCGCGAGCGGCGCGCCGACGACGTGCTGTTCGCCATGGTGCCGGGCGATCTGCGAGGGCCGCTCGTCCTACTTCCCGACCCGCGGCTCGAGGACGGCCGCGTGGTCGTCCGGCCCTTCGCGCCAGACGACATCCCGGCCGTCCGGCACTCCTGCGACGACCCCGACGTAGCCCACTGGATCCACCTCGTGCCCCAGCCGTACAGCCTGGCCGACGCGGAGCAGTTCGTGATCGAGAGCCGGCGACGCCTGGCCGCCGGCGACCGGGCTCGCCTCGCCGTCGCCGACGCGCAGACCGGCGAGCTGCTGGGGAGCATCAGCCTGGACCTCTTCGCCGAACGCCAGGCCGCAGAGATCGGCTACTGGGTGAAGCGGGAGGCGCGACGCCGGGGCGCAGCCCTGGCGGCGGCGCGCCTCCTCGTGCGCTGGGCCTTCGAGGAGGTCGGCGTGGAACGCCTCGAGATCCTCACGTACCCGGGCAACGCCGCGTCCCAGGCCCTCGCCGAGAAGCTCGGCTTCCGCCGCGAGGGCCTGCTGCGCGGCTTCCTTGCCGTGGAGCTGGGGAAGGACCGCGCCGGCCGCGCGGAGCCGCTGCCCGACGGCAGCCTGCCGCCGCGCGACGACCAGGTGCAGCTCGCCCTGCTCAAGGACGACTGGAAGGGCTGACTTGAGGGTCAGAAACCCACGCTCGGGCGGCTCAGCGCACGGCATGGATCGGTCCCTACCCTCAGGTTGCCGCGTACCCTGAGGCTCGCCGCGACGGTGGTACAATCCCTCTTCCGGGCCGCTAGCTCAGTCGGTAGAGCAGGGGACTTTTAATCCCAAGGTCGTTGGTTCGATCCCAACGCGGCCCACCACCACTCAACTCCCCGGGCGGTGGAACAGGCATGATGGCTTCACCGCCGCTCAGCGACGTCGCCGGCTCGGGGTAGGATGGCGCATCATGGCCGGCACCCCGCCTATCGAAGCCTCGACTACCCCGCCGTCCGCTCTGATGCGGTGGCTGCCGGGTCTCGCCACGCTCCGCAGCTACCGCCGTCGCGATCTGCGCGGCGACCTCGTCGCCGGCCTCGCGGTCACGGCGCTTCTGGTGCCGCAGGGGATGGCCTACGCCGAGCTCGCGGGACTGCCCGCCGTCACCGGCCTCTACACTACGGTCACGGCGCTGCTCGCCTACGCCGTGTTCGGACCCTCGCGCATCCTCGTGCTCGGCCCCGACTCTGCCCTGGCGCCGCTCATCCTGGCGACGATCCTGCCGCTGGTCGGCGCCGGCGGTGACCCCGCCAAGGCCATCGCCCTGGCCTCGGCGATGGCCGTGATCATGGGCGTCATCTGCGTCGTTTCCGGGCTGGCGCACCTCGGCGTGATCACCGAACTGCTCTCCAAACCGCTGCGCGTCGGCTACCTTAACGGCGTGGCCGTGGTCGTCGTCGTGAGCCAGCTCCCCAAGCTGTTCGGCTTCAGCGTCAGCGCCGAGAGCACGCCGGCGCGGCTCAAGGAGCTCGTCGTCGGCATCCTTGACGGGCGCACCAATGCGGCCGCTCTGGCGATCGGGCTCGCCTGTCTCGCGCTGCTCTTCGGCTTCAAGGTTCTGGCCCCGAAAGTGCCCGCCGTGCTCATCGCCGTCGTCGGCGCGACGGTGGCGGTGGCGGCGTTCGGGCTCGTCACCCACGGAGTCGCGGTCGTCGGGCCGGTGCCGAAGGGCTTCCCGGCCCCCGCCCTTCCCGTCTTCGATCTGGGCGAGATCGGGCGCCTCACGCTGGCGGCCTTCGGCATGGCCTTCATCACGCTCGCCGACACCTCGGCGCTGTCGCGCACCTTCGCCCTCAAGTACGGCCGCAAGGTCGACCCGGACCAGGAGATCGTCGCGCTGGGCGCCGCCAACCTCGCGGCCGGGTTCTTTCAGGGCTTCCCGGTGAGCGGCAGCGCCTCGCGCACGGCCGTGGCCGAGGCGGCCGGCGGCAAGAGCCAGGCCGTCGGTGTGGTCGGCGCACTTGCCATCATCCTGCTGCTGCTCTTCGCCGGCGGGCTGACCACCTACCTGCCGCAGGCGTCGCTGGCCGCCATCGTGATCGTCGCGGGGACGTCGCTCTTCGACCTTGCCACCATGCGCTGGCTCTGGCGCGTGCGGCGCTCCGAGCTCGTGCTGTGCCTCACGGCCCTCCTGGGCGTCGCGATCGTGGGCGTGCTGCAGGGGATCGTGATCGCCATCGTGCTCTCGCTGCTGGCGTTCCTCCAGAGAGTCTGGCGGCCGTACGACGCGACCCTCGGTCGCGTCCGTGGCCGCCACGGCTACCACGACGTGGCTCGCCACCCCGAAGCGCGCCAAGTGCCGGGGATGATCATCTTCCGTTTCGACGCGCCGGTGTTCTTCGCCAACGCCGAGCACTTCACGCGGGCGGTCAAGAAGCACGTCGCCGAGCGCGGGGAGCCCGTG
Source organism: uncultured Thermoleophilia bacterium (assembly GCA_903862845.1). Lineage (GTDB taxonomy): Bacteria > Actinomycetota > Thermoleophilia > UBA2241 > UBA2241 > CAIXSE01. The sequence continues at coordinate 2,539 of CAIOZS010000327.1, read as the reverse complement.
CGCCACGTCATCATCGCCGGCGAGCCGATCACCGACATCGACACGACGGGCGCGGAATCCCTGCGCAACCTCATGGACGACCTCGCCGCGGACGATGTGACGCTTGCCTTCGCGGAGCTCAAGGGGCCCGTCAAAGACCGCTTGCGCAGCTACGGGGCCTTCAAGGAGATCGGCAAGAAGAACTTCTTCTCGACCATCGGTCACGCGATCACCGAGTATCTCGAGGAAGCCGGCGGGGACCCACTCGAGTGGGTCGACGACTACGACGGCCCGAAGAAGACGCCGAAGGGCTGAGCACGCGGCGCGCAGGTCAACGTCTTGCCAGGTGTCGCTGCCGACGACCGTTCGCCGACACCGCGGATGGTGTCCAGTCAGGATGCGGTTCGGCGAGCCTGGTAGCCGCGTGCGCCTTGCTGGGGGTAGGAATCGCGTGAACTCGAACTCGGTGGATGCGCCGCCTGACTGGCAGTGGTGCGCTCATTGTCACCGTAGACGCAGCCACGCCGGCAAACTAGGCTGGGGTGCAGGAATGACTTGACCGACCCGTTCGACTGTCTCCCGACGCACGTCACGTCGCCCGTCGCAATGGACGAGCTGAACCACGGGATCCCCGTGATGGCGGGTCCTTTCCGATTCGCGGGGACGGAGCCAACCCCCAGAATCAGGTGCGGCAGGCAGGCGTCGGAGCAGGCCATGCGGCTCTCCAGAGCGTGAACTCCGAGTTCCTGACGAACTCGTCGGTGAGAGAGCGCTTTGGCATAGCGGCAAAGAACTCGGCAACGGCCTCGAGGCTGATCAAGGAGGCCGTTGAAGCTGGGAGGATTCGCCCTCATGACCCCGATGCGTCGAAGAAGTTCATGAAGTACGTGCCTTGGTGGGCCAACCAGAATCCGATGCTGTCCCGCGCGCTATTTGACGGCTCGTGCGGTTTGTGCTGGCTGCTTGGACGTTGGTTGCAGCAAATTCCCTGCAAATAGGCCATCATCGGCCGCGACTCTGTATTTGATGGCTGAATGATTTCGGGAGAGGGCGACTCGGTCAAGCCCCGACACTGGAGCCGTCATAGTGCCCGTGCTCTCCGTCCTATGGCGGTGGTAAGGTTGACGAAGTCGATGCCCTGAGGTGGCGGCATCAACCAGATGCGCCCAACGAAAGCCTTGGGCACCGTCACAAGGGCGTCAGCAGAGGGGCCACTCGTGCAGCTGACCTGCTATCGGGTCGCGGGACATGATCGGCGGTCGAAGGAGACGCTTGGGTACCTCTGACGTCGACCTCGCTCGCCTGTTCAAGCTGCGCCTCATCGTCGCCCGTCACGGCGAGATGGACCTCGCCAGGTGGTGGAACAGCAACGGCATGCTGGGCCGCCGCGGCGCGGTGGTGCTCGAGCGGGGCTTCCCTCGTACTCACTTCTTTGCTCAAGCACGCGCAGTGTTCGCCATCGCGCGGACGCGGTGCGCCGAGATCTTCGATCCGCCCGGCTGCATGACGCTGTGGCATCTCCCGGCGGAGCTCGAAGACCAGTTCGAGGACGAGTGGCACCGCTGGCTCGATCACTACGAGGAATGGATGCCGTTCTTCGAGCGCCTGCAGCCGCTCTCAGGCGCTGACCTGCTCGACGAGCTGGCGGAGTTCGAGCTGATCGATGCCGGCACGCGCGAGTCCGTCGCGAGGCTTCGCAAGTCGTCAGAGGGGCGCTCGATCGCCCTGCCCGGCGTCCACGAGCCCAACGATGACGTCATCACCCTGCTCGCGGCAGCCTTCGCGCGCAGTGAGCGCGGCGCCCTGCTCATCCCGTATGCGCGCCTTGAGGCCGGCGCATGACCGCCACGCGCGCCAACGTCGTTTCGTCGTTCACGATCGTCAAGGGCTCCCTGATCGAGGAGACCTATGCCGCCTTTCGCGCGTGGGACTTCGCGCTCACGAAGCGAGAGAACCTCACCCGCATGCGCGACACGGGCGTCCTGGGTGCGCGCGCCAACTGGAGCCTGAACGTCGCCAAGGTGATCAACCGCCGCTTCGACCCCGCCAGTCGTGACCGCCCACTGGTCGGGCTCGCTCAGGCCGGCTGCGACATGCACATCTGGAAGCCCATCCTGCTCTGGCACATGACGCGCGACGAGTTCCTGGTTCGCGACTTCCTTGTCACGTGGCTGTGTCCGCGCTTCACCGAGGGCGCGTTTCGCCTCCGCCCGGACGACATCACCGCCTATCTGGAGTCGCTCAAGAAGAGGAAGGGCATCGAGTGGTCGGGCGCCTGGACGGAGCGCACCACCGAACGCGTCGCATCCGGTCTGCTGCGCATCGCCGCCGACTTCGGCCTGCTCAAGGGCACCACGGTCAAGGAGTTCGCCTCCTATCATCTGCCCGAAGAGAGCTTCCTGTACGTGCTTCACGCACTGGCAGAGATCAACCCCAGCGCCCGGTCCATCATCGAGAGCGCGGACTGGCACATGTACCTCCTGGGCCAGGGTGACGTGGAGCGCGAGCTGCTGCGCCTGCACCAGTTCCACAAGCTGCGCTACGAGGTCGCCGGCAGCCT
>CAIOZS010000326.1 GCA_903862845.1 uncultured Thermoleophilia bacterium | reverse complement strand
GCGGCGGCGCTCCTCGCGAGGAGCGCCGCCGCCGTTGCTGTCACGAGCCTGTTAGATAAACAGGTTGACGTTGGCCTCGTCGGCCTCGCCCAGGTACGCGGCGACGCCGGCGTACTCGAGGCCGTCGATCATCTCCTCCTCTTTGAAGCCGAGGATGTCCATGGAAAGCGTGCAGGCGATGAACCTCACGCCCTGCTCGCGGGCGGAATCGACGAGCTCCTCGAGCGTCATGGCGCCGGCACCCTTCATGACCTTCTTCATCATCGGGGCGCCCATGCCGGCGAAGTTCATCTTGGAGAGGCCAAGCTTGCGGGTGCCTTTGGGCATCATCTTGCCGAACATCGCCTGCAGGGTGCTCTTCTTGTCCTTCGTCTGCACCTTCTCGGTCCTGCGCAGGATGTTGAGGCCCCAGAAGGTGAAGAACATTGTCACGTCGTCGCCCATGGCGGCGGCGCCGTTGGCGATGATGAACGCCGCCATGACGCGGTCGAAGTCGCCGCTGAACAAGATGATCGTCTTCTTGGTCGTATCCATCTCAGCACCTCCAGTGCTGTCCAGTTCCGGGTCGGCGGCGCCGGCCTTAGGACGCGTAGGCCTCGCGCAGGTACTGCGAGATGTCCTTGAAGCGCATCGTGTCGCCCGCCGCGCTGCTCAGGTTGACGAAGCACATGGGGCACATGGTGACGGCGTCGGGCGCCGCGGCGCGGAGCTGCGCGACGCGTTTCTCGGCGTTGGCGGCCGCCTTGGCCGGGTAGAGCGACTCGACGGGGCCGCCGCAGCACCATGTTTGGCGACCCGTGTTCTCCGGGTCGCGGATGGTGACGCCGGCGGCCGCCAGCAGCTCGCGTGGCTCGTCGACGATGCCTTCGTAGCGGGCGAACACGCATGAGTCGTGGATGGCCACGTCGCCGCTGAGCATCATGCTCGGCGCCATCCCTTTCTCGGCCAGCACCTCGAGGTAACTGCGCACCTCGATGTCGTAGCCTTCGAGGATCTTGGGGTAGACGCTGCGCAGCATCGTCGTGGTGTGCGGGTCGATGGTGATCACGGTCTTCACGCCACGCTTCCTGAAGACCGCGTGGACGCGCCGAGCGTGCTCGAGGAGCACTTCGTCGGCGCCCAGGTCGTAGGCCAGGGCGCCCGAGTACAGGTCGTCCTCAAACAGTGCGCCGAACTCGACGCCGGCCTTGCGTAGCAGGTGGACGACGTTGATCGGCACCTGGTCGTAGACGGCGCGCTCCGCTGCCGAAGGCCGCGCCATGAACGCCGAGATGTTGACGACGCGGTTCACCTTGCGGCCGAGGCCGGTGTACTTGGCGAGCCACGAGTCGCCGAACTTGATCTCGGCCTTCACGAGGCCTTCGATGTACGGGATGAGCTGGTACATCATGCCGGTGTAGAGCATCGTGTCGCCGCCGTGCCGCAGGCCGAGGCCTTCCGTCCACTTGGTCGCCACTTTGGCGGACAGCGGCAGTACGGAGCGCCTGAGGCGCAGGTTGTCGGCGAGAATGCCGATGACGTCGCCGGTCGGGAGAGGCATGGTCATCCCCTCCCGATGCCGAAGACGGTGCGCACGATGTGATGGCGCAAGGTGCGCACGTTCTCGGCGATGTGCACGCCCGACGGGCAGTTTTCCTCGCACATCTTGCAGAGCAGGCACGAGAAGACGGGCTCGACCTCGGCCTTCACGCGGTCTTCCATGCCGAGGAGCACGTAGCGGAACAGCTTGCGCGGCTGGACGTCGACGCCCATGGGGCAGATGGCGGAGCACACCCCGCAGTTCATGCAGGCGTCGGCGTTGAACTCGTCGGAGCGTTCGAGCTCCTCTGCCAGCCCGGGGTTCACGAGCGCCGTCATGAGCCCTCCCTCTCCACCACTTGGTAGCGGAAGTAGCCTTCATCGGTGACTTCTTTGATCTCTGCGAGCCAGCCGTACTTGCGCAGGCCCATCACCCAGAACATGACTTCGTGGGACGGACGCTCGACGGCCGTCGCGATCTCGGGCACCGTCAGCGGGCCGTCCTCCAGTGCCGCCAGGATGTGGCGGCGCATGACCTGTTCGTCGCGGATGATCTCGCGCACGCTGCGGTTCCCCGGATCCGCGTCCTTGATCTTCGTGCCGCCGGTGGTCGGTGTCATGAGCAGCTCACCTCCAGGAGGCCGTCGATCATGGCTTTGATCTGAGCGTCGGTGTAGCCCTGCAGGTCGATGGCGTCGGTGGGGCACACCGGCACGCAGCCGCCGCAGCCCTTACAGGCGGTCCTGATGACGCCGGCGACCGCTCTGTCGCCCTCCTCGATCTGCTCGATGGCGGCGTAGGGGCAAGCGTCGAAGCACTTGCCGCACCAGGTGCAGGCGTCGGCGCTGACCAGCGCCACCATGGGGTCGAGCTCGGCGAAGCCGCGCTTGAGCATGGCGCCGCTCTGGGTCACGGCCGCGAGGCCGCTGGCGACGGCCTCGGCCGAGTTCTTGGGCGACTGGCAGGCGCCGCAGATGAGGACGCCGTCGACGATCGTCTCGACCGGGCGGAGCTTCGGGTGGATCTCGTTGAAGAAGCCGTCGTTGCCCACCGGGAGCTTGAGCACGCTGACCAGCTCACCGTTCTCGCGCGGCACCATGCCGGTGACGAGTACAACGAGGTCGGCCGGGATGGCCACTTCTTCGCCGCCGGTGAGCAGGTCCCTGGTGGTGACCTTGAGGCCGCCAGAAGGAAGCTTCTCGACCGCCGGCGGCTCGTCGTCAGGCACGCGAAGATACAGCGAGCCCTTCTCGCGCGACTCGTTCCACAGCAGCTCGTACTTGCCGTAGGTTCGCATGTCGCGGTATAGGTGGTACTGGCGCAGGCCGGGGTCGCCTTTGGCGGCCACCTCGAGCGCCGCGTCCACGGCGGCCGTGCAGCAGTACCGTGAGCAGTACGTGTGGCCGCCTTCCACGTCTTCGCCTTGGCGGCAGCCGACGCAGTAGATGTAGGCGATGGTCTTGACCGGCCGGCCGTTGTGCTCCAGGGGGCCGGCCGACGCGTCCACCATCTTCTTGAAATCGGGCAGCGTGATGACGCCGTCGATGCCGTAGCCGAGCTCGCCGGCGGCCGGCTCGTAGGTGTCGAAGCCGGTGGCGACGACGATCGAACCCACGTCGACGGTGATGGTCTCCAGCCGCTCGCCTTGCACGGCGATCGTCGCCTGGAGGTTGCCGAAGCTGCCGGACTTGCTCATCACTTCGGCGTTCGTGAAGACGGTGATCGCTGGGTTTGCGCGAACCTTCTGCTCGAGCGTGGCGACCAGGTCGGCGCCGTTGCGGCCGTGCGGATACATATGGCCGAAGCCGGCGACCCAGCCGCCGAGCTGGGGCTCCTTCTCCACGAGGAAGACGGAGAGCCCGATCTCGGCGAGCCCGAGGGCCGCGCGCAAGCCGGCGATGCCGCCGCCGACGACGAGGCTCTGCGGCGTCGTCTCGACGACGATGGGCTCGAGCGGCTCGGTGAGGCGCGTGCGGTTGATGCCGGCGCGCACCAGGCGCACCGCCTTCTCGGTCGCGCCGTCGTGATCGTCGGTATGCGTCCACGAGCACTGCTCGCGGACGTTCACCTGGGTGTACTGGAAGGGGTTCATGCCGGCGCGCTTCGCCACATCACGGAAGGTGACCGTGTGGAGCTTGGGCGAGCACGAGGCCACGACGAGTGCGTCCAGGCCCTTTTCGTGCGCGTCCTCAATGATCTCCTGCTGGGTCGAATCCGAGCAGGTGAACATCGCCGAGCGCGCGACCACGACGTCCGGGTCGTGTTCCACGGCGGCGACGACCTTGTCGACGTCGACGTAGTCGCTGATGTTGCCGCCGCACTGGCAGACGTACACGCCGATCTTGCGGCCGCTCATGACGTCACCTTCGCTTCTTCGTTCACGTGCGCTCGTTCCAGGTGGGCGGCGGCCTGTGCGACCGCGGCGCCCGCGTGGAGGATGGAATCGGGGATGTCCTTGGCCCCGGCGGCCGAGCCGGCGACGAACACGCCGGGCAGATTGGTGCGGCCGGGGTCGAGGTCTTCGTCGGCCTCGCCGACGTAGTAGTAGTCGTCGAGCGCCAGGGCGCCGTCCTCGAAGAGGTGCTGCGCCTCGGCGTTGGGCTGCACGCCGACGGCAAGCACGACCATATCGTGCTCGGCCTCGGCAAGCGTGCTGCCGTTCTCGATGTCTTCGTAGCGGAGCACGAGGTTACCCTCGTCGGTCTCGGTGATGCCAGAGACGCGGCCCTTGACGAAATTGGCGCCCATGTCCTTGGCCTGCTGGTAGAACTCGTCGTAGCCCTTGCCCACCGAACGCACGTCGATGTAGTAGACGGTGACGTCGGCGAGCGGCAGGGCGCCCATGATGAGCTGGTTCTGCTTGACCGAGTACATGCAGCAGATCTTGGAGCAGAGCGGGTTGCCGACGGTGTCGTCGCGCGACCCTGTGCACATGACGTAGGCGATGTTGTCCGGCACCCGGCCGTCGCTGGGGCGGAGCACGGCGTTGTAGGGCCGGGTCGGCGCCAGCAGGCGGTCCATCTGCATGCCGGTGATGACGTTCTTGTAGCGGCCGAAGCCGTACTGCGGCTTGGCGTCGGCCGGGAAGAGCTTGAAGCCGGTGGCGAGGACGACGCTGCCGAACTCCGCCTCGATCTC
>CAIOZS010000325.1 GCA_903862845.1 uncultured Thermoleophilia bacterium | reverse complement strand
GGGCCGTCGGGGGGCGTCGGCCCGTCAACGGACCGCACGAGACCAGCCGCCCACGCCGTGCACTCGAGGTCGTCCTCGTACACGTGCGTGTACGGAAACCGGGCGAGCACCGACTTCCCGATCCGGCGTGCCACCTTGGCTGCCGCACACGGGCACGAATTCGGTCGAACCCGCCGTCGACCTCGTCGAGGAAGGCTGAGCCGAAACCAGGGCTCTCTCGATCGAAGTTGTCCGCGGTGTCGTTCAACTCGAAGTCGGCGTCTTCACAGAGGCGAAGCGGCCGCACGGTCACCTGCGAGCCCGAGCGCGTGCGAGAGCTTCGTCCGCCGAGACGGTGACGGCGGTGCCGGCGTCGATCTCAGCGCTGCGGCGCTGCGCTTCTTCGATCCACAGCTGCTCGTGAGCCATGGATGCGCGGGCCTTCGCGTCGAGCGCGAGGACTTCCCTCACGAGCTCGTCTGCCGTCATGGAGTGCACCTCGCCGTCGACCCGATCGGACCACGGAATGATCGTGCCTCGCGAGACGGACGGTGAAGGCCGCCGGCGGAATGGGACGTCATGCGGCGCCGCCTGACCACTCCTGCGAGCCCGCCAGCACCGCATCGGTCTCTTTGAGCGCCGGCTTCGCCCCGAGCCGCGCGAAGATCTCGCGGGCCGCGGCGAGCGGCGCTGCCGCCTCGGGCGCTCTGCCGAGCGCCACCAGGCAGCGCCCCTGGCCGAGCAACGCCTGCCCTTCCTCATAGGGTATGGCGAGCTTGTGCCAACCTGTGGCGGCGTCGGCGAAGCCGGCCGCCGCCGCTTTATGCTCGCCGCGCGCCTCCGCCACCACAGCGCGGCCGCTGGCGATGGCGTGCCTGTAGTGCGGCAGCGTAGGCCTGACGTTGTCGCACGCGGCCTCGGCCAGCCCCAGATCGCCGTGGGCGATGGTGGCTCGCACCACGTCTGGGACCAGAAGGACGTAGCTCGGCTCGCCGACAGTTGGCGGCTCGTTCGCCCAATCCGTAAGCGCCGCCCACACAGCCGACGGCGCGCTGCGCGGACTGTGCCCGATCACCGCAGCGTGACGCGCCAGTGTGCGCACGTACGGCACGGGGACGATGCGCTTGGCCTCTGCCGTGATCTCATCCGCCAGCGCACGGGCTCGCTCGGTTTCGCCGCAACGCTCAAGCAGCGCGATGAGCCAGCATCTCATCTCAAGGAGGTCCTGGCGGGCGTCGGCGGCCATCAGGATCGGCGCCAGGCCATCAGCTTCAGCGAGAGCGACCTCCCACTCGCCGACATGGATCAGCATCTCGACGCGCAACATGCGGAACGGAGCAACGTAGTACGCTATGTCCGCGTCACGCGAGAATCCGAGGCCTTCATCGACCGCAGTGAGCGCTTGCCGCGCGCCCTTCACGGCGAGCACCGACGTGCAGTAGTTGTAGAGAAGAAGTGCGGTGTCGCCCTTGAGGCCCTGAGACCTGGATTCCGCGATCGCCGCTTCATACTCGCCCAGGGCGTCTTCCCGTCCAAGCTCAATATGGCTCATTGCGCGGCAGCTCAGCGCGCCGACAGGTGGTGGCATGCCCAGGTCGCCGGCCATCTCGATGGCCCGCTCGCAGAGACTCACGGTCCGTTCGAGGTCGCCCGCCGGACCCAGGTAGCTCCACAAGGCTTGCGAGGAGAGAGCCTCTACGAGGTCGCGCGAGGGTCCCCCGGCCTCGAGAAGCGCGACGGCAGCATCGCTCAGCCCGCTGATGTCGCCGCCCGTATACACGCGGCAGGCGACCTGCCGTTCCATCGCTTCGGCTGCGCCGCGCGTGTCGCCGGACGCCTTGAGCGCCGGAATGATCTCCTCGAGCAAGACGTCGGCCTCTCGCATCCGGAAGTCAAGCGCGCAGACCCCGGCCCACCCCAGCTGGATGCGCGGCCACCGTGGGTGAATTGCAGGAGCCAGGTCTCGCGCCTTGCCGAAGTGACGTTTCGCGGCAGTCGGGTCGAAGAGCAGCGCGCGTCTGCCGGCCTTCACCAGGTAGTCGAGCGCCGGGTCCAGCGTCTCGGAGGCGACGGCCTCGTCGCCGGCCGCGACAGCCAGTTCGTGAGCGCTGACATAGTGGTGCGCGATGATCTCCGCAAGTTCCTCGGCGCGTTCGCCGGCCACGCGCTCCAGCCACGCTGCCGCGGCGGCATGCTTGCGCGCGCGAGCGGCGCGCGGGAGCTGCTGGTAGGCGACGTCGCGGGCGAGAGCGTGCCAGAACGTGAGCTCGCTCTCGCCCGCCATCGTCGACGTGCGCGAGCGGTGGATGAACTGTTTCGCCGCAAGCTCGCGGAGAATGCCCGCAATGTCCCCGGGCTCGTGGCCGCCGACCGCCTCGGCGGCGCCGGCCCAGAACGTGAGACCGATGACGGCGGCGTCCGAGAGCACAGCCTTTGCATCCGGGTTCAGCGCGTCCAGACGCGCGGCGATGAGCGCCTGCACCGTATCCGGCAGCCGTCCCAGGGAACCCCGGTCGCGGAACAGGCGCGCCGACTCCTCGGCGAAGTACGGGTTGCCGGCCGCGCCCGCCAGGATGGCGGCCGGCACGTCGGCCGGCACGTCGCGAGCGCCGAGGAGCTCCTCCACAAGGCGTTCCATGTCGTTGGCGCGCAGCGGCGCCAGGTTCACACGACCTGCCGAGCGCACGGCCGCCGCGAACTCCGGGTGCGCGTCGAACAACTCCGGCCGCGCCGTCGCCACGACGAGCAGCGGGACATCGGCGGCCGCATCGACGAGCTGCTCGACGAACGCGAGCAAGGCCTCGTCGGCCCAGTGCAGGTCCTCGAACACGAGCACCAGCGGCTCGCGCTCCGCCACAAGCTCCAGAAACTGCGACCAGGCGGCGAAGTTCTCTCCCCGCGCGGCCTCCGGCGCGCTCTCGCCCAGCAGTGCCAGAAGGCGGTTGCGGAACCAAGGGCGGTCAGGGCTCTCGGGCAGGACCTGCTCCAGCTTGTCCGCGAGCGTCGCGCGGTCGTCGCTCTCGAGGATGCCGGCGTGCGCCTTGACGATCTCGGCGAGCGGCAAGAAGGCGACGCCTTCACCGTAGGGAAGGCAGCGGCCTTGGCGCCAGGTGACCAGCGTGGGCGACGCCTCGGCGTAGGCGGCGAGCTCCGCGACGAGGCGGGACTTCCCGATACCCGGCTCCCCAACGACGACGGTCAATTGAGGAAGTGAGGAGGCGATGACGCGTGCGAAGACGTCACACACGTACGCGAGCTCGCTGTCGCGCCCCACAAGGCTTGCGCTGTTCAGGCGCGAGGGATCCGAGCCCGTGCGAGCGACCGGCGCCACGGCGAGCCAGGCGGGTACGGGCTCCGCCTTGCCCTTGGCGATGACGGGGGGCAGCTGCTCGTAGACGATGGTGCGAGAAGAGAGAGCGTGGGTGGTGGCGCCGACCACGACGCCGCCGGGCGGCGCGGCTGCCTGCAGCCGGGCGGCAGTGTTCACGGCGTCACCCGTCAGGAAGCCCTCGCCGGAGCCCGGCGTCACATCGAGGCGCACTAAGGCCTCGCCGGTGTTGACGCCGATGCGGATCTGGAGGGGCGAGCCGTCGGGGCGCGTCATGCCCTCGAGCGCCTGCACGATGCGCAACCCGGCGCGCACCGCGCGCTCGGGGTCGTCCTCGTGCGCGGCGGGTACGCCGAACACGCCGACCACGGCGTCGCCGATGAACTTCTCGACGGTGCCGCCGTGGGATTCGATCACCTTGCGGGCGGCAGCGTGGTAGCGGCGGAGAACCGCGTCGACGTCTTCGGGATCGGCGATCTCGCTCATGGCGGTGAAGGCGACGAGGTCGCAGAAGAGGGTGGTCACGACCTTGCGCTCCTCCGCGCTTGGGGCCGGCGCGGACAGCGAGGCGCCGCACGCCATGCAGAACCTAGAACCAGGCGCGTTCCCTGCGCCGCAGTAGGGGCAAGTGACCACGTTACTCATGCCTCAGAAGAGCGTCCGTCTCCGCCAGCGCGGGCTTCGCCCCCAGCCGCGCGAAGATCACGCGGGCCGCGGCGAGCGGCGCCGCCGCCTCGGGCGCTCGGCCGAGCGCCGCCAGGCAGCGCCCCTGGCCGAGCAGGGCGTGTCCCTCTTCGTAGGGCACCATGAAGTCGCGCCAACGGGCGGCGGCGTCGGCGAAGCCGGCCGCCGCCGACTCGTGCGCGCCGCACGCCTCCGCAAGGAGAGCACCCACGGTCGCCATCACATGCTGCTGAACGGGCAGGAGGCCGTCTCCCCTGTCCCCCAGTCGTTCCGCCAGCTCGAGGCCCGAGCAGCGCAGCGCCAGACGCACGGCCTCGGGCACCATCCAGGCGTACTCCACAGTGCTCGCCGGTCGCGGCGTCGTCGCCCATTCGGTCAGCCAGCGTACGGCCGCCTCCGTCCGTCCCAACGCCACCAGGCCCACAGCCGAAGGCACAGCGTCGTAAGCATCCTCCCAAGGACTGGCAGCAGGGGACGAGGACCTGAGTGTTTCGAGCGACGCAAGCGCCTCCTCCAACACATCAAGCCGCCCGACCCGCTCGCCGACGAGGAGCTGGATCGCTTTCAGGGTTCGCGCGTTCTGCGGCACGAGGGCTTCCGGGAGATCATGCTCGCTCTTCACGATGTCCTCAGGCAAAGTGGCCCAGTCGCCGGTCATGAGACGCGACTCAAACCCCATGCTGCGCATGAACCTGGCGTCGGCGAGCATGCCCCGGCGCTCGAGGAGGTCGATGCAGTCGTTGAGGACTGCGTCTGAGGCCTTCGGACCCTCCACCCAGTAGACTGTGACCGCGCAGTTCCACATGCAACTGCTGAGCTCAAACCCGAATCCTCTCTCCGAGGTGTCCTGGGCGATCTGCACCGCGCGGCGCTGGTCGACAAGACCACCCACATCCCAGAGTGCGCAGCGGAGGCCGCCTCGCGTCGCGAGAACAGACGCCGGCACATCGAATCCCTGCTCCTCACAGATCGCCAAAGCCTCGTCGATGGCGTCGAGACCCACCCGCGCGTTGCCGGTTGTGAGGTACTGATTCCAGGCCCAGCTATCGAGGGCATCGACGAGCTCCGGAGACGGTGGGCGTGACCGCGCCAGAGCCAGCGCTTGCGCCACGAGCTCAGGTCGCGGGCGACCCGAGGCGGCCAGCACGAAGTGCAGACGCAGCAATGACCTGACCGTTCCGCTCATGTCGTCCTGCTGCGTGAAGTGCGACGCTGCCTCCTCCAGAACGGCCGCCGCGGCATCGTAGTCTCCGGCGAGCACGAGCATCTCCCCGAGGCCGAGGAGGAGCCGCGCGCGGGCCGCGTCCCCAGCCGAGGCGATCTCGAGGGCACGCTCGTAGTGCCGCCGTGCCGTGGCCACGTCGACCGACTGCGCCCGGTCTCCGGCCGCGCGCAGCCAGGTCACCGCGGACGCGCGGATCTCGGCAGCAAGACCGTCGTCCTGGAGAGCCTCGGCCAAGGCAAACGCGGTCGCGAGGTGATAGGCAAGGACCTCGGCCAGGTCGGCCGCGCGCGCGCCGGTCTGGTGCTCCAGCCACGCGGCGACGGCGACGTGCTTCCGCGCCCGCGCGGCTCTCGGCAGCTGCCGGTAGGCGACGTCGCGGGCAAGCGCGTGCACGAAGGCGAACTCGCACTCGCCGTCCATCGAGGACTCACGGATCCGCCGGATCAGATGGAGCTCGAGCAGGCTGGACAGCATGCCCTCCAGCTCCTGCGGATCGCGCGGCCCCATCGCCACCACAGCCCCGTCCCAGAAGGCGCTGCCGATCACGGCGGCGTCGCCGAGCAGCGCCTTCTGGCTCGCAGGCAGCGTGTCGAGACGGGCAGCGATGACCGCGTGCACGGAGTCGGGCAGCGCCACTCCCAGGAGCGAGTCGGTCAGGAGCCGCGCCGACTGCTCCGCGTAGAACGGATTGCCGTCGCAGCGCTCGACCACCTCACGCACCGCCTTGGCCCGGTCATCGGGCTCCCCGAGCAGACCTGTCACCAGTCGCGTCGTCTCGCCGCGTGAGAGCGGCCCGAGGCCGATCCGCGTCGCGCCGGAGCCGGAGGCAAAGCCCGGCTGCCGTTCGAACAGCTCGGGTCGCGCCGTCCCGACGATCAGCAAAGGGACCGCCGCCAAGTGCGTCGTCAGGTACTCGAGGAAGTCAAGCAGCGCCTCGTCCGCCCAGTGCAGATCTTCGAAGACCAGGACGGTGGGCTCGCTGGCAGCCAGATCCTCGAAGAAGCGCAGCCATGAAGCGAAGTTCTGCTCGCGCGAAGCCTCCGGGGCAGCGAGTCCAAGGAGTGCCCGCAGACGCTGGCGGAACCACTCCCGGTCCGGACCGGAGGGCAGGACGGCGTCCAGTTTCGCCTCGAGTGCGGGGCCGTCGTCGGTGTCGCGGATGCCAGCGTGACCCTTGACGATCTCCGCAAGCGCCCAGTAGGTGATGTTTTCGCCGAAGGGCGGGCAGAAGCCCTGGCGCCACGTGGTCATCTGCGGTCTGGCGTCAACAATGGCCAGGAGCTCGCGGACCAGGCGGCTCTTGCCGATGCCCGGCTCGCCGACGATGAGAACGAACTGAGAAGAAGACTGGGCCGCTGCCTTCTCGAAGATGGCAGTCAGGTAGGACAGCTCGACCTCGCGGCCGACCAGCGGGCTCAGGTCGCCGGCGTGCACGTCGATCCCGCGACGGGCGCGAGTCGCCGTCGCCCGCCACGCCAGTATCGGCTCTGCCTTACCTTTGGCGACTACCGGCGGGAGCTCCTCATACTCGATGACGTTGGCGGTGTATTCGTGGCTGGTGGCGCCCACGGCGACGCCGCCGGGCGGCGCCGCCGCCTGCAGCCGCGCCGCGACGTTCACGGCGTCACCGGTCAGGAAGCCCTCGCCGGAGCCGGGAGTCACGTCGAGGCGCACGAGAGCCTCGCCGGTGTTCACACCGATGCGGACCTGGAGGGCTGAGCCGTCGGGGAGGGTCAGGCCCGCGAGGGCCTGCACGATGCGCAGGCCGGCGCGCACCGCCCGCTCGGGGTCGTCCTCGTGCACCGCCGGCACGCCGAACACGGCCACGACGGCGTCGCCGATGAACTTCTCGACCGTCCCGCCGTGCGACTCCACGACGCGCCGGGCCACGGCGTCGTAGCGGCGC
>CAIOZS010000324.1 GCA_903862845.1 uncultured Thermoleophilia bacterium | reverse complement strand
CGCGCTGCCCTCACGGTCCGCGCCGCCGCCCGACCACGGCCAGCAGGACGATCACGAGGGCGCCGGCCAGGCAGGCGCCGGCGAACACCAGCATCACGAGGCGGAAACCGGCGGTGTAGGCGCTGGCCGAGGCCTGGACTACGGCGCGCGCCGCCGGCACGTCTTTGCCGTCGTGAAGACTTGCGTACATCTGCACGTCGGCGAGCACCGTGCCGGCGCGCACTGGGTTGACTCCCGCGTCCCTCAGCAGATGGGGGAAGTCCATGTTGGCGCCGATCGAGATGAGCGCCACGCTGAGGGCTATGCCGACGCTGTAGCCGAGCTGGCCGAAGGTGATCCGCGAGGAGGTCACGGCGCCGGTGAAGCCGGGCGGCGCCTGCGCCACGAACACCTGCGACTGCGGCACGGTGACGAACGAGATGCCAGTGGGGACCAGGACGAGTGCCGGCAGGAAGACGAGGTAGGGGCTGTGCGCCGTGGCCGGCAGGAGCGTGAAGAAGCCTGCGGCGCACACCGCGAGGCCGAAGGGCATGAGCCAGGACGCCTTGGCGCCGTGCGCAAGCCAGCGGCCCGCGGCGAGCGATGTCAGGGCCGCGACGACCGTGACCGGCAGCAGCCCCACGGTGACCTGGACGGCCTCGTAGCCGCGCAGGTACTCCCAAAAGTTGGCGAGCTGCAGGGTGAGCAGGCCGAGCGCCACGTTGAAGAGCATGCCGGCGATCACGGCGGCGATGAAGATCGGCTTGCGCAGCAGGCTCACCGGGAAGGTTGGGTGGCTGGAGCGCTTCTCGAGCACGACCCAGACGACGAACAGCGCGAGGCCGGCGGCGATGCAGGCCCAGGCGCCGGCGGCGCCGGGACTGTTGGCCAGCATGCTGATCCCGGTGAGGAAGACGAGGATGGCGGTGGCGATGGCGATGAGCGCCGCGGGGTTGCCGCGCCGCGACTCGCGCGCCGTCTCGGGCAGCTCGGCGCGACTGGCGAAGAGCAACGGCAGCGCGAGGATCGGCAGCGTCAGGTAGGCCAGCCGCCAGTCGATCTCGGCGAGCACGCTGCCAAGAAGCTGCATGACAAGCGCCGCCGGCATGATGGTCGCGTTCCAGATGCCGAGGGCGCGAGGGGTGAGGCTGCCGGGCGCGACGGCGGCGACCATGGCGAAGGCGCAGCCGAACACGCCCCCGAGCCCGACGCCGGTGACGGCACGCGCGATGATGAACACGAGCGCGCCCGGCGCGACCGTGGCGAGCAGCGCGCCGGCCAGCATGGTGAGCAGTGAAAGCGTCAGGACGCGGCGCCGGCCGATGCGGTCGCTGAGCGCGCCGAGCGGCAGGGCCGAGGCGGCGAGAGCCAGCGTACCGATGCTCGCCGCGAACGCCTGCAGGGAGGCCGAAAGGTGGAAGGCTTCAGAGACGTTGACCAGCGTGATGCTGGCGATGGAGGCATCGGCAGTCTTCATCCCTGCCAGCGTGCCGAGCAGGATCACTGCCAGCATGGGCAGGCGCGCGCGGGCGAGCGCTTCGCCGCCGGCGGACGAGCCCACGGACAAGCCCGCGGGAGCGCCTGCGGCGCCCGCCCCATCGCTCCCGCCCGTTGTCAGCCGGCCCTTCACCTCGGGCGAACCGTATCTCATCCGCGCCGGCGAAGCCGGAACTGAGGTCCGGCGTCGTGAGGTGGTGCGCGACGGAGTGGCGCACGCGGGGGATCGGCCAGAGGCCGCCGGGCGCGGCTCCTGCTACAGCTCGCCGTCGACCAGCTCCGGATGTCGGCGCAGCCAGTCCAGCAGCGAGTCGCGCACCTGCCGGATCTCGCTGCTGCGCTGCGCGCAGATGTCGAACAGCTCCGGCGTGGTCACCTCGTCGTAGAAGTGCGTGAGACGATTCCGATAGCCGGCCATCTCGAGGAGGATGTGGCCGTCCGCCTCGTCCACGACGCCCGCCCGTCGAAGGGCGAGCGCGATTTGCTTGTACTCGAGGGCACCTTCGCCCAGCCCTTTGGCAAGGATGTGACGTCCGAGGTCGAGCAGCGCCTCCAGGGCGCGGCGCAGATACGATTCCGCGGCGGCCGCGTTGCGACCGTCGCTGAGGAACGCCTCGAGGCTCGTGAGCGGGAGGGTGGCGAGGCCGCGCAGCATGTCGTCCACAAGGGTCGACTTCTGCACGACGGTCGCCACGCGTACCTTCGACGGGCTCACAGGTCGCTCCCCACCGTTTCGCGCCATTGCCCGCGAAGCAGGGGCGCGAGGTCCGCGGCGCGGCGCAGGTAGTAGAGCTGTACCTCGGCTTCGGCGTCGAGGTCGGTGGTCAGCAGGAGCTCGCCGCGCACCACGTCGGCGGCCAGAAACGCGTTGGCCTCGGGCAGGATCACGAGGTCGACACGTTCCGCGTCGAGCAGTGTCTCGAGCCGGTGCATCAGGCGGACCCGGTCCTGCGCGGAGAGAGTGCGGCCGCGCCGCGGTTCGACGCCGACGTCGACGTCCGACTCGGGATGCGCCGCAGTCACCGGGTGGCCGGCTGCTCGCGATGCGATCTCCTGCGCGCGACTGCCGAACACATAGATCGCGAGCAGCTCGTGCTCAGCGGCGAGTGCTTCGAGCCCACGCTGAAGATCCGCGTCCATGCGGCCATTATGGCACGCGAGACTGTCGAGGTGCGGCCGCAGGAGGTCGACGTCGAAGTAGTCGTGCACGAGCACGTGGCGCATGCCGATCATCTGCTTCCATGCAATCTCCGGCATGCGCTCCCTGGTAGCCGGGGACAGCCGGCCCGCGGCCTCGCCGATGTTCTCGACGAGCTTCTCGAGTCCCAGCAGCTCGATCGGGTGAAAGTCGCAATCACCGGCGTCACGCGCTGACACGAAGTCAATGGCCACGCGTGCGGCGTCGAGCATGTGGCGCAGGCGCACCCAGTCTGCGCTACGCGACAAACTCGACCTCGGCGGCGGCCACCACCTCGTCACGGAAGTAGCGGCTGAGGAAGCCCTTGGTGCGCAGGTCGACGCGGCGACCGATGATCGCGCTGAGCTCATCCTGCATGCGGACCATGTCGAGAAGGGTGACCTGGGCCTCGGGCGTGAGCTCGACCAGCACGTCCACGTCGCTCCGCGGGCCGAAGTCGTCGCGCAGCACGGAGCCGAAGAAGGCGAGGCGCCGGATGGGATTGCGGCGGCAGAGCTCAGCAACGCGCTCGTGCTCGATCTCGAAGTGAAGGCTCACGCTGCCCTTCGGATCGGTGACGTTTCCAAGCCTCCCCTGGAGTAGAGCGCCGGGAGGCCGAGGTCGCGCGCTCGTTCGTGCGCGACCTCGCAGAGGTACTCCACGGGGGCGTCGAGCGAGCCGCTCTCGGCCCACTGCTTGTCAGGCGCAGCGCTTTGCCTTGCCTTCCCGGCAACGCCGGTGGGCGTCGCCGAGGTGCTATCGTGACTGAGCGAATGGACGTCCGGGATGTCATGTCGTCCGGGCGTTGGCCCAGTTCATGGCGGCGGTTCGAACGGGGGTCGAACGATGAGATCGCGCACGGTGCTTCTGCTCGGGCTCGCTCTGTGTGTGCTGGTCGCGTGCGCTGCGCCGGCGACGCGGCCGGCAGCGGCGTGGATCTCGACCGGCGACGGGACCTGGGAGTGGCAGTGGCCGCTGCCGCAGGGCAACGGCCTGAACGACGTCACCTTCGCCGGTGCGTCCGCCGGCTGGAGCGTCGGCGGCGGGGGCACGATCCTCTTCACCGCCGATGGTGGCGCGACCTGGTCGTCGCAGGCCTCGGGAACGCGCGTCTCCCTGTACGCGGTGGACGCCGCCGGCGCGGCGCGCTGCTGGGCGGTCGGTGACCACGGCACGGTGGTGCGCACCACGGACGCGGGACTCACCTGGAGCGCCATGACGATCGGCGCCGACGACCTGCGCGACGTCTCTTTCGTGAGCGCGACCGTGGGATGGGCGCTCGGCTTCCGTTGGCCCGCGGATCCCGACGGCACCTATGCGAGCGTCCTCTACCGCACCATCGACGGCGGTACCACGTGGGCCGTTCAGAAGATCTGGGACGCCCAGCAGCTCCGCGCCATCGGCTTCGCCGACGCATCGGCGGGCTGGGCGGTCGGCGACGGAGGGCGCATCCTGCGCACCGGGGACGGCGGCGTCACGTGGACGTCTCAGGACGCGGCCCCCGAGGTCGACCTCTCCGCGCTCTGCGTGGTGAGCGCGTCCCGCGCCTGGGTGGCCGGCGACGGCATCCTCGAGACCACCGACGCCGGCGCGACCTGGAAACCGCGCGCGACCCTGGACGTATGGAGCAACACTTTCACCAGCGTGGACGTGGACAGCGAGGGTCACGTCGCGGCGACGGGCTGGTACTACCCCGACGAGACCGAGCTGGAGCCCTGTGGCATGGTTGCCACAAGCGCCGACGGGGGCGCCACCTGGAGCTCGCACTTCGACGGCGAGTATCTGGAGGGCGTCTTCGCGGGCGTGGCCTTCAGCTCGCCGACCGGCGTCTGCGCCGTGGGCGAGACGGGCGCCGTCATGCGCTCCACCGACGGAGGGGTCACGTGGACCGGCCGCAAGCCGCTGGCCCTGCGCGAGCTCAGCGGCGTCGACTTCGTCGATGCTCAGAATGGCTGGGCCGTGGGCGCCTACTACGGCCCCGGCGAGCCGTCGAGCCTCGTGCTGCGCACCGCCGACGGCGGCGCGACCTGGAAGGAGGACAGCTTCTCGCCGGGGTATTGGGGCGCGGCGCTGTCTGCCGTCGACTTCGTGAACCGCCGAGTCGGCTACGCCGTCGGCGACGCCGGCCTCGTGCTGCGCTCCGCCGACGGCGGCGCGCACTGGCGCACGGTCAATGCGTCTCGCAGCGGCCGCGATGCTCTGTACTCCGTCGACCTCGTCGGCACGTCCCGCGGCTGGGCTGTGGGTGAGAAGGGCCGCATCCTGACGACGACCGACGGCGTGCACTGGCGCAAGCAGCGCTCGCGGACCGTCAGCACCTTGTTCGGCGTGTCGTTCGCGACGCGCGCCGTGGGCTACGCCGTCGGCGACAAGGGGTGCATCCTCAAGACGAGCGACGGCGGCGGGACGTGGCGGCCGCAGGCCTCGGGCACTCAGACGACCCTCACGGCTGTGGATTTCGTCGACGGCTCGCACGGCTGGGCGGTGGGCGCGAGCCTCTCCGCACAGACCCCCGACCGGGCGCCGGTGGTGCTGCGCACCGTCGACGGCGGGCGCACCTGGACGCCGCAGACGCTGCCGCGAGCGGCGAACCTCAGCGCGGTCGACTTCCTCGACCGCGACGCGGGCTGGATCGCGGCCGACGACGGCACGGTGTTCGTGACCGCGGACGGGGGAGAGACCTGGGCCGCCCAGGGCTCGGGCGTCGCCGAGGGGCTCAGCGGGCTCGTGGCCGTGAGCGAGACCGACATCTGGGCGGTGAGCAGGGCCGGCGGCATCGTGCGGCGGGCAGTGCCGGAGGGGGCGCGCTGAGCCGGCCCGCGCCCCCGCGCCCGGCGCCTCCCGGGAGATCGTCACCATATGTAATGTATCATTGCATATAGGGCCACTATATGCAATCATACGTGCATATGGTGAATCGCCAGTCTTGGATCGATCGCGTGGAGAGCGCTTGGCGCCGTCGCAGCATCGTGTGGCTGCGCGGCGTCCGCCGCGTCGGCAAGACGTGCCTCTGCCAGTCGCTCGGCGGCACGGTCTACCTGGACTGCGACCTACCCGGGACACTGCGCCAGACGGCGGACCCGGAGGCCTTCTGGAGCGTTCTGCGCGGCGAACGCGTGGTCCTCGACGAGGTCCAGCGACTCGCTGATCCCGCGCGGTTGCTCAAGATCGCTGCCGATCACTTTCCCGAGACGAAGGTCCTCGCCACGGGCTCGTCGACCTTGGCAGCGACGGCCAAGTTCTCGGACAGCCTCGCCGGCCGCAAGGCCGTCGTATGGCTCACCCCGATGGTCGAGGCGGACCGCGCGGCCTTCGGCGGCTTCCTTGAGGATCGCCTGTGGTGGGGGGGTCTTCCCGGCTTCTACCTCGGCGGCGATTCGGTGCCTGACTCCGACTACGCGGAATGGCTCGAGTCCTACTGGGCGCGCGACGTGCAGGAGCTCTTTCGCCTGCGTCAGCGTGGCGCCTTCGTGCGCTTCGTCCAACTCGTGCTCGCGCGCAGCGGAGGCATGTTCGAGGCCACATCGTTCGCCGAAGCGTGCACCGTGAGCCGCGCGACGGTTGCCAGCTATCTCGACGTGCTCGACGTGACGGGCGTCGCGCAGGTGGTCAGGCCGTTCTCCTCCCGGGCGACCACCGAGATCGTGTCGGCGCCCAAGGTCTACGGCTTCGACACCGGCTTCGTGCGTTTCGCGAGCGACTGGCGCCAGCGGCGTCCTGAGGATCTGGGGCGGCTGTGGGAGCACTACGTGCTGAACGAGCTGGACGCACGGCTCGACCCTCTGACGATCCGCTACTGGCGTGCCAAGAAGGGCCCAGAGGTCGACTTCGTCGTGCCCAGGGGTGAGCGCTCACCAGTGGCCATCGAGTGCAAGTGGCGCGCGAGCAGTGTGAGCAGAGTGCCGGGCATCAGAGCGTTTCGCGCGAAGTACCCCGGCGCTGAGAACTACGTGGTGTGCGCCGACGTGGAGCGCCCGCACCGCACGCGCGCGAGCGGGGTGGACGTCACCGTGACGAACCTCGAAGGCCTGGTCGATGCGCTGAGCGGAGACGCGACCCGGTAGACGGCCGCGCGTCGCCGGCGCCGGCGAACCCCTACTCAGCGACCCAGGTGACGGTGTACTCGGTGTCCTTGCCGGGGAGCGGAATGCCGGGGTCGCGGACGACCCAGCTTCCCGCGAGCCCGCGCTCGCGCGCGACCAGCTCGAAGTGGCACATGGCGATGCCCATGTCGACGCGCTGCAGGTCGGCGATGCGCAGCACGCTGAACAGCGCGCTGCCCTTGCCGTAGCCCCTGCTGCGGCGCAGGTAGAAGTGCCAGGCGCCGCCGCCTTCGCCGCCGCCATCGCCGTCGCGGACGAGGCGCCAGGGCTGCTTGTTGGTGGCGGACGGCGCCATGCGCAGCGCCTCGAGCGCCTGCGCGTAGGCGCCGACGGCGCCGAGGTCGAGCGGCTCGCCGAAGCGGCGC
The DNA here is from genome assembly GCA_903862845.1 of uncultured Thermoleophilia bacterium. Classification (GTDB taxonomy): domain Bacteria; phylum Actinomycetota; class Thermoleophilia; order UBA2241; family UBA2241; genus CAIXSE01. The sequence goes on along the minus strand of CAIOZS010000324.1, from coordinate 1,682 downwards.
GCGAAGAAGAGCTCCGAGGAGGGCAGCCTGCGGCTGCCCTCCTCGCGCTCGCGGATGCGCTCGCCGCCGTCGTCGCCGATGAGGCCGAGCGACACCACGGCGGGCATCGTCTCGTCGCGCGCGAGGCCGCCGAATCGGCGCACGAAGCTGCCCCGCGTGAACGTGCCGCCCAGCCAGCAGGTGCCCAGGCCGAGGTCGGTCGCGAAGAGGACGATCTGCTCCAGCAGGTAGCCGTAGTCCTCGAGGTCGCGGGGCGCGCGACGCACGGCGCCGACGACAAAGCCGGTCGCGCCCTTGATGAAGCCGTAGGTGCCGAGGCGCCGGAGGGCGCTGTCGTCGCCAGGCGCCGCAGCCACGAGGGCGAAGCGCGCCTGCGCGCCGAGCGGCCCCGCTACGTGGGCCGCCATGAGCTCGGTGAGCCGACGCTGCTGGGCGGCGGCGATGGGCTCGGGCCGGTACGTGCGGCACGAGTAGCGCCGCCGGATCAGCTCACTGACAGGCGCGCGCAGCTCCAGCGTCTTCGTCGCGCTCGCGCTCGCGCTTGTCGTCTCCTTCATCAGCTCTCCTCGCACCTGCTCGCCGCCGAAGATCCCGGCGCCCCGCGGCCCGTCCGCCGGCAGAGAGGGTAGTCGCTCGGGGCGCGCGGGGCAACGAGCGAGTCTCTTCAGTCGGGCGCCGCCCTCGGCCCTACTCATCACGCATGATCGCCCAACGTGCGCAAGCATGCCTCCAGGCCCAAGCTGCTGGGGCTCAGCGCCGCTCTCCGGCTTCCTCGGGAGTGGCTTCCCGAAGGTTAGAGCACTTTCGGCCCGCGGCCCGCGGCCCGCGGCCGGGCGGCTGCGGTCAGGTGCGCTTCACGCTCGGCCGCTGGGAGCGTGGGAGGCTTGTGCACGCCCTCCGACCGTCGCGGCGCCGTGGGCGACGGTCTGGGCATCTGCTCTTGTAAATCATAACTTATCGTCATACTATGTGATCGGTCGGCATGCGGGCTGGGACACGAGGTGCACGAGTCCCGTCAAGCATCCCGAACGTCTGATTGCGAAGGGTTGCTGAGGCAGAGAGAGCCAGTCAGGGAACCACGAGAGGGGAGGCACAGCATGTCGGTCGAGGATGCCAAGATCTACCTGAGCAGATTGGCCACGGACAAAGCGCTCGTGGCCAGCGTCAAGGCGGCGAACACCTCGGCGGAGCGGCTCGCCTTGATCCACGCCGCAGGCTACGACTTCACCTTCAAGGAGCTCGTCGAAGCACGCAGCTTCGGGCTCAGCGACGAGGAGAGCCGCAAGATCGCCCTCTCGGACGAGGAGCTCACGGCCATCGCCGGGGGCAGCGGCTGCGGGACCACGCACGAGGGGGAGGCTTGTACCTGGGTGTTCTGTTGGAGTGTGCTGTAGGGCATCATGCCGCGCAGCCGGGCCGCTGCCGCGTCCTTGAGGGGTACGTGAGCGGCCGCGGTGCGTGTCGCTCGGGCGCGGGCAGGCGCGCGCGACCCTCGCCTCCGACGTACGCTTGACGGTCGCGGCACCACAGGCGAATGCCTGGCAGGTGGTCCTGCAGAACAACAGATCGTAGGACCATGTGACCGGTCGGCAGACAGACAGGGAGAGGACGTACAGTAGATTCGTCAAGCGTCCCGAGCGCCTGACGGCAAGCGGCCCATCAGGCAGAAAGAACCAGTCAGG
>CAIOZS010000323.1 GCA_903862845.1 uncultured Thermoleophilia bacterium | reverse complement strand
GCCAGTCGGCACGGCCCGCGACACAGTCGGCGCCGGGGAAGGAGTTCTTGAGGCCACGGACCCACTTCATCTGCGGCACGGTAGTCATCCCGAGTGAGTCTCCGCGAAGAGCCGGCGGCGAACAAGACGCCCTGGGTTGACGTTGAATACCGGCCAGGTACGGGAACAAACGTCACCTGCCGATTCCGCCCAAGCCGAACACTGATTCCTCGCTCGCCGCGGCGGAGCCCAACCGCGCGGTCCGTTTCCGTCACCCGCACCGGCAGCCTGCCGGCGAGACCGCACGGCGCCATGCAGGTCGCGTTCGCCTTCGGATGCATGGCGAACGGCTGCCGGCGGATCTCGACGATTGGGAATGCGGAGCGCCGTGACGCGGACTCTTGCGCCGCTGAGCCAGGTCGGGTGCTCGACGACGTGATCGACTCCTTCGGGCACCTGCTTGTTCAGCCGCAGTGTGTTCGGCTTGCCCGTGGAATCAGTGCTCGGCTTGGAGCGGAATGCGCAACGCACCTTGCGGCGCTCGCCCCGCTCTGCGGGGGCTACGCCTGGGCGCGCTTCAGCAACACGTCGCGGGCGAGGTCGCGCACGGCGGCGGCATTGCCCGCGGCGACGTCCACGTCGAGGCCCTGCTTGACGATGTCGATGACCTCAATGGGGGTGAGGGCCTCGACCCGTTCGCTGGCCGCCACGTAGGCCGCCACCCGGGACGGCGCGCATGTCTCGCTGAGCCAGCCTTCACCCTGCAGGCGCACGCCATTGGCACGCACCGTCTCAGCTTCTCGATCAAGATCGATGGCCATCGAACCCCCTCCTCCGCGTGATGATTGCGCAGGCACTGTGCCCATCCTACCCGGCGCACCGGACGGATGCGTTACCTCACGTGATGCCCCATCGCGCGATCCGCCGGCACAAACAGCTCGCCGTACAGGTCGAGGGCGCCACGATCAGTCAGGCTCGCCAGATTTGATCCCAAGCCGCTGCTCGACGGTTTTGACGACTCCGTGGGCGTGCCGCCCACCATCAACCGAATCCCAGGTGAAGGTGGTCTGGAGGAGCTCCTTGCCCGCGACGGCAGCGAGCCGCTGTGGCCCCCAGACCTGCTGCCGGCGCCGGATCCCGTCAACGCAGAGGGTGCGCGACTCGCGCCGCGCATCGCCAGAGCTCTACAGCGCGGCTCGTGGAATGCCACATCGTGCCGTACACCGGCGCCGTCAAGCTTCACGAAGCTCACCGGCCTCCAGGTCAACGCCCCAGACCGTAGCGCTTCACCGTCTCTGCCCGAGCTGCTCGGCGGATGCCACTCCGGTTCTGCTGGTCTTCAAGCAGCCGTTGACGCATGAGTCCGTCGCCAAGGTCCGCTCGAAGCCAGGCGACGCAGTCTTCGGTGGCCAGACTCGTTTCGATACCTGCCAACGATGCAGCTTCGCACCAGTCTTCAATGACGTCCGCTTCTTCGTAGACACCCCCTGTAACCGCCTGGATGTCGTGGGTCGGGACAACGACGCGGGTGTCGTAGTGCACGCGGCGCTGAAAGGCGAGTTGCCAGATTCACTCCGTCCGTGCGCATCGCGCACGGGTGCTGGAGCACCATGACAGTGCGGCCAGCCGTGGTTCCCGAGGACGTCGTGAGCGGCACGGCGTCGAACACGTCGCCGGTGAACACGGGTCGCCAGCGCGGGATGGCATCACCACACGCACGATAGAGCTGCTCGGCCCACCGCCCTGGCTCACCAGGCGGCGTCTCGAGGTCGTGCGGCATCTCTACCGCTGGTCCCTGGGCCTGAGGGAGAGTGCACCGTCTTCGGCGCGGAAGACCTCGAACACACTGCGGTAGTGCTCGCGCCAGTCCGGGTCGAACGCGCCGAGCAGCCGCTCTGGGTCCACGTTGCCGATCGCGTGCTCGAAGACCAGGTCAACGCGTTCGGCCGCGTACAGATCGAGCGGAGTGACGGGCACGCCAACGACCAAAGGCACCTCAAACCACGTTGCGAGATCCTCGACAAGATAGTGCGCGGATATGAGATCACAAGCCGCCAGCAAGTTGGCCAGACGCGCTCGATTCTCGCCGGTTGCTCCCTCGCCACGCCGCCATTTCTGCACGGCTGGGACGCTCACCCCGACCAGCCTCGCCACGTCGCGCCACGCGAAGCCCATTGTGGCGAACTCATCCAGCAGCGCCGTCGTGCCTGAGCGAGCACGGTCCGCAGCCAGCGTGCGCCACTCCACCTCGTGACTGCGCTGATGGAGGTCGTCGAAGTCGCGCTGCAGGAGTCGAGCCCGGTCGCGATTCCCTCCGACGTCCGCCGTTAGGATCCGCGTGGCGGTCCGCGTTGACGACACCGCGGGCGCGGGAGCGACTTCACTGCCAACCGTACCGACGTCTATGCGCGGCTCTGCGAGCATGAGCTTGGTGGCCAGGTCAGTCCTCATTGCGTAGCACCTCACTCCTGAGCCGCTCCGTGATCAGGCTCTCGAAGAGCTGGCTGACGGGCGCGTGGAGCTCGTCAACAACGGCCAAGATCCTGCCGGAGTCATACTCGGGAATCTCGCCGGTCGGCGTCCAGAAGCTGTCAATGTCGAGGAGAAAGAAGGGCCCGGAATCCGCCATGGGACGCTTCAGGTCGCCGCCGGGGTCGACCGCGTACCCCTCTCGAGGCCCGTAGCGCAGCACGATCGAGCGCCCGGGCCCGGCGTCGAACCTGACAAGGCCCTGCCACTCTGCAGCCGGTAGCCCAAGGCGAGAGCCCACAGGCCCGGGGCCGAGGAGGCTGCCATCGACCCAGTCTGCCCACATCTCGTGGGCCGACAGGGTGTCGGCAACTCGAATCTCGTCGATGTACCGCAGCCCAAGTCGCTCCATGCCATCAATCGGCTCGGCCGACTCGCGCGCCTCAAGGGCGAGCGCGACGATCGCACGCAAACGCTCGTAACGGTCGTAGGCTGTGGTTTCCACCACCACAGACTCGGCGCCGAACGTGACGGCAGTCGTCAGGTCGCGACTCGTGAACTTGGGAACTTGCTCACTCGAGATTTCAGGAGGTGCGCCCGACGTCGCCCGTAGTGTGGTCAGGCTGGCCTGCCGCAGCAGCGGGAGGTCGGGGGCGAGCACCTTCTTCGCCCGGGCCACGGCTGCAGCCGACAGTGGCCCCGAGGCGGGGTGACGAAGCTCGAACGCCACGAGCACCACAGACGCATGCGGATAGAGTTCACGGTAGCGGGCCGCCCTTCATTTAGTCGCAGCACGCTGCTCACGAGAGAGATCCGGGGGGTGCACGACGTCCTCTGCCACGAGTGCCACGCTGGTCAGGACGATCGAATCGCTGGACCTCGGTCACTTGTTCGTGGTCCCTCGCCTGCGTCTCCGCGATGGACCGTAGCCAGTGGCTCTGTCCTCGCGACTCGATAACACTGGTGTTATACTGCGCCCGTGGCCGGATGGACCGTCACTCTCTACACCACTGCGGCCGGGCGCTGCCCGGTGCGTGACTACTTGGGCGGCTTGGCCCCGCACGAAAGAGCGCGCGTCACGGTCGGCATCGACCTTCTCGAGACCTTCGGGCTCGCCTTGGGCATGCCGCACGTGCGCAGCGTCGGCGACAAGCTGTGGGAACTACGGGTGCGCGGGCAAGTGCAGCACCGGGTGCTGTACGTGGCGGCCACAGGCGAGAGGCTGGTGCTCCTTCACGCGTTCAGCAAGAAGACGTCCCAGATCCCGGCGGCGGAGCTGAGGACAGCGAAGCGACGCATGGCCGACTATACCGAGAGGATGGGCTGATGGATTGGAAGCAAGGCCTGGCCGACATGGAGGCCGCTGACCCCGCGTTCAAGGCCGCGCGGCAGGAACTGCGTCCGCAGTACGAGTTTCGGCGCGCGCTGATCGCAGCGCGGCTTGAGGCCGGTCTTACCCAGCGTCAGATGGCGGAACGGCTGGGCATAAAGCAGCCTGCCTTGGCACGCTGGGAGGCGGGCGAGACGCTGCCGACCGTCACCACCCTTCATCGCGTGGCCCAGGTCCTGGGATTGGAGTTCACCATCACGCCTGACGAGCCCCTCACGGTGCGGCCGCACCAGGCGGCTTGATACCTGGCGTCAGGTTCGGGCCTGTTGCTCAGGCGGCACGGCCCGGTGCGCATGCGGCGACCAGGAATGCCGTGGGCCCGAGGGCACCCGCGAGCGCTGCGCGCTTCCTCCACTCGTCAGCAACGTGACGGCGGCGACCTCGCGCAGCGTCGCTGATCGCGGCCACCGCTCTTGGCCGGTTCGATGTCGACGGAGAGGCAACCGTCGACAGCCTCGACCGCGGGCCTCCCGCGTCAGCCGTGTGGCAATCCGCAGACGAGACTGCAGCGCCCGGGGTACGGCAAGCCGGCCGACGACCCGAGACGACCCGAGCCTCGACTTCTGGGTCAAGAACAGGCCGGACATGCTGCACACCTACGCGCAGAACCAGCTC
>CAIOZS010000322.1 GCA_903862845.1 uncultured Thermoleophilia bacterium | reverse complement strand
GTGGCCGGCGGCGTCACCGCCGCGAGCGGCGCCACGCAGCAGCTCGCCGCGGGCACGCGCTCGTTGGCCGCCGGCAGCTCGCGGCTCGCCGCCGGCGTCAGGCAAGCCGGCGCCGGCTCGGGCTCCCTCACCTTCGGCCTGGACAAGCTCGCCGCCGGCAGCCTCAGCCTGGGCGCCGGCCTGAAGCGCGCCGCCACAGGCGGCGCCACCCTGGCCGGCAAACTGGCTCAGGGCGCCTCGTCCGTGCCGGCGCTCTCGCCCCAGGCGCAGCGGGCACGGGCTGCCATGATGAGCGCACCCGTGAAGCTCACCACCCGTCGCGACCATCCCGTGCCCAACTATGGCACCGGCTTCGCGCCGTACTTCATCCCGCTCGCGCTCTGGGTCGGTGCACTGATCACGTACTTCCTGGTGCGCCCGCTGGCGGGGCGCGCCCTGGCGTCCACCCTCCCCGACCCCTACGTCGCGCTCTCCGGCCTGTGGCCCGCGGTCGCCATCACGTGGCTGCAGGCCGTCGTGATGCTTCTGGTGCTCCAGTTGGGCCTCGGGCTGAGACCGGTCGAGACCATCGCCCTCTACGGGTTCACGCTGGTCGCCGCACTCGCCTTCGCCGCGATCCTGCAGCTGCTTTCGGCAGCCCTCGGCACCGCCGGCAAGTTCGTCGCCATCGTGCTGCTGATGCTGCAGCTCACCTCCTCAGCTGGGACCTTCCCGATCGAGACGGTCCCGCGCTTCTTCCAGGTCATCAGCCCGGCGCTGCCCATGACCTACGTGGTCGCCGGCCTGCGCCAGGCGATCTCCGGCGGCAGCCTGTCTGCGCTCGCGATCGACGCGCTGATACTGCTCGGCTACGCGGCCGGTGCGGTAGTGTTGACGATGCTGACGGCCCACCGGCGGCGCGTGTGGACGATGGATCGGCTCAAGCCGGTGCTCGCCCTGTGACGACCGGGAAGAGTCTTAGCGACGGGAGGACGACGGTGACTCGCAGGAGCGGCGACACCCTGGACCGGCTCTACGCGGCGGCCATCGAGTTGATCGGCGAGCACGGCTACTCCGCGACGACCGTGGACGAGATCGTCGCCAGAGCCGGGGTGGCCAAAGGCACCGTCTACTACCACTTCAAGGGCAAAGCCGACCTCGTGAGCGCCCTGCTCGAGGACGGCCTGCAGCGGCTGGCCGCATCGTTCAGCGCGGAGATCGAGGGCGCGCAGGGACCGGCTGAGGCTCTGCGCGCCCTGGTGCACGCCGAGCTCCTCTACATCCAGCGCGATCAGGCGTTCAGCAAGCTGGTGATGAGCCAGATGTGGCGCGTGGACGGCGACTGGCAGCAGGATCTGCGCCTGCTTCGCGAGCAGTACGTCTCTGTGTTCGCCGGCGTGATCGCCGAGGGCATCGAGTCCGGCGCGTTTCGCGCCGGACTCGATGCCCAGGCGGCCGCCTCGACCGTCTTCGGCATGATCGCCACGGCCGCGCTGGACTGGCTGGTGTTCAGGCCTGAGCAGACGCTCGATGAGGTCGAGGCGGCGCTGACCGGCATGGTGCTCGGCGCCGTCGGGGCGGCCGGCTGACGCCCCTGGTACGCGTCCTGGCGGCGCGACCCCGGCTACTTGCGCGGGGCGCTGCCGCCGGCGCGCCACACGAGGTACTCGTGCACGAACCCGTCGAGGTCGCCGTCGAGCACGCTCTGGGCGTTGCCGACCTCGTAGCCGGTGCGCAGGTCCTTGACCATCTGGTAGGGATGCAGCACGTAGCTGCGGATCTGGCTGCCGAAGTTGACGTTGAGCACCTCGCCGCGCTCGCGGGCGAGCTCTTCCGCCCGGTGGCGCTCTTCGAGCTCGACCAGGCGCGACTTGAGCATGTGCAGCGCCACGGTCTTGTTCTGGAGCTGCGAGCGCTCGTTCTGGCACTGGACCACGATGTTGGTGGGCAGATGCGTGATGCGGATCGCGGAGCTCGTCTTGTTGACGTGCTGCCCGCCGGCGCCGCTCGAGCGGTAGGTGTCGATGCGCAGGTCGTCGTCGTCGATCTCGACGTCGACGTCGTCGCTTACCAGCGGTGAGGCGTCGACGGAGACGAAGCTGGTGTGGCGACGGTTGGCCGAATCGAAGGGGCTCATGCGGACCAGGCGGTGCACGCCCCGCTCCGCCTGCAGCAGCCCGTAGACGTTCTCACCCTCGACGGTGAGCGTCGCGCTCTTGAGGCCGGCTTCGTCGCCTTCCTGCGAGTCGTTGATCTCGACCTTGAAGCCGCGGCGCTCGAACCAGCGCAAGTACATGCGCAGCAGCATCTCGGCCCAGTCCTGCGACTCGGTGCCGCCGGCGCCGGGATGGATGGTCATGATGGCGCCGCCCTCGTCGTACTTGGCGCCGAAGAAGCGCAGCTCCTCGCCGCGCTGGAGGTCGGCCTCGAGCGCGGCGACGCCGCTCACGAGCTCCTGCAGGAGCTCGTCGTCGACGGCGTCGCCGCTCGCCTCCTCGCGCAGCAACTCTTCGGTGGATTCGAGGTCGGCGAAGCGGCCCTCGAGCACGGCGAAGTCCTCGAGCCGGCGCTTGACGCGGCTGTACTCGGCGGAGACTCTGGACGCGGCGTCCTGGTCGTCCCAGAAATCGCTCGCCCGCATGCGCTCCTCGAAAGCTTCGAGGTCGGCTGTCAGCTTGGCGGGGTCAAAGATAGCTCCGCAGCCATCCCAGGCGCCCGAAGGCTTCCTTGAGACGCTCACGGAGCGAGTCGAGCTGTGCGAGTGCTTCTGAGGCGGCGGGGCTCATGACCGCCGTAGTCTACCCCAAACGCGATCATGCTTCAGCCGCGGGACGCACCCAACGAATGCTCATCCCGCGGGCACAGGCGCGCATGCCGCGCCTGCGGCGGGATGGTTCGGCGAGGCTGCGGGTAGACTACCGTCAAATCCCGCCCCCAGGAGGACGATGGCCGAGACAGGCCGCACGGAGCGGCGCGAGCGCGCGCGCCGGCACGCTGATGACGACTACGCCATGGCGTCGTTCGCCGTCGAGCACGCCGCCATAGCGATCTTCATTCTCGACGAGCAGGCGCGCATCGTGCGCGCCAACCGGGAGGCCTGCCGCTCGCTCGGCTACACCGAGCGCGAGCTCCTGTCCCTCACGCTCCACGACATCACCGCGGGCTTTGACATGGAACTGTGGCCGGACCATTGGCGCACCCTGCAACGCGAGGGCGCCGCGGTCCTTGCGGACGTCCACCGTCGCAAGGACGGAGCGCTCGTCGACGTAGAGGTCCACGCCAACCTCCTGCGTTTCCAGGGCCGCGAGCTCAACGTCGCGTTCGCCCTCGACCTCACGGAGCGGAACCGCACCCGGGACGCTCTCGGGGAGCATGAGCGCATGCTGAGCACCCTTTTCGACAACCTGCCCGGCATGGCCTATCGCTGCGCGCCTGACCGCCGGCGGACGATGGTGTTCGTGAGTGACGGCTGCCTGCGGCTCACGGGGCGCGCGCCTGCCGAGCTCATTGGCAACGGCGCCGTAGCCTATGCGGACATCATCCACCCCCAGGACCGCGACCAGGTGTCGGACGAGGTCTCGGCCGCCCTCGCGCGGCGCGAGCCGTGGACCATCACGTATCGTCTGGTCATGCCCGACGATCGCCTGAAGTGGGTGTGGGAGCGCGGCGTGGGCGTGCTGGACGCCGACGACACGCTCCTGCACCTCGAGGGCTTCACCACGGACGTCAGCGAGCTGCGACGTGCCGAGGCAGCGCTGCGCGAGTCCGAGAACCTCTACCGCACCCTGTTCCAGCAGGCCCCCGTCGGCGTGCTCCTCTACGATGCCGACCTGGTCATCCGCGACTGCAACGAATCGTTCGCGCAGATCGTCGGAGCTTCACGCGACCAGCTCATCGGCTTCGGCCTCGCGACCAGTCCCGACTCCCGGCCACTCGACGCTCTGCGACGCCCCATCGCCGGGGGCAACGGCGTCTATGAGGGCCCCTATACGACGGCGACCACCGGGCGGGACCTGTGGATCGCCCTCAAGACGTCGCCGCACTTCGGGGCCGAAGGCGAGCCCGCGGGCGCCATCGCCGTCGTGTCGGACCGCACCAGGCAGCGGCGCGCGGAGGACGAGATGGAGCGCCTGCGGCTCCATGACGCCGTCACCGGGCTGCCCAACCGATCGGTGCTCCTCGACCGCATCGCGCAGGCGCTGGCTCACGCGCAGCGCAGACGCCTTGGGTTCGCCGTGGCCGCGGTGGCGATCGACAGGTTCACCAGCCTCGTCAACACGCTGGGCCACGACACCTGCGATCGTCTGCTCGCGGCCGCCGCCGAGCGGCTCACCACCACCATGCGCACGGAGGACACGGTGGCGTGTCTGGCCGGCAGCGAGCTCGGGCTTCTGCTCGCCGGCGTCGGCGGCCCGGCGCAGGCGTCCGCAAGCGTCGAGAAGATCGTGGGGGCGTTCGCCCTGCCCTTCGAGATCGACGGCCACGAGCTCTTCCTCAGCCTGAGCATCGGGGTGGCCGTCTATCCGGCCGACGGCGCCGATCCCCAGGACCTCATCGAGAACGCGGAGGTCGCGGCGCGGCGCGCTTCGAGCCAGGGCGGCAACGGCTGGCAGTTCTTTCACGCGGGCATGAACGACGAGCGCGCCGGAAGTCTCGCCCTCGAAGGCGAGCTGCACCGTGCCCTCGAGCGCGAGCAGTTCGTCCTGCACTACCAGCCGATCGTGGAGGCGTCCGGCGGAACGATCATCGGTCTCGAGGCGCTGCTTCGCTGGGAGCGGCCGGGCAACGGGCTCGTGCAACCGCCGGACTTCATGGACGCGGCCGAGGAGACCGGCCTCATGGTCCCCATCGGCGCCTGGGTCCTGCGCACCGCCTGCGCCCAGGCCAGGGCGTGGAGCCGAAGCCTCAGGCGGCCGCTGCGCATCTCCGTCAATCTCTCGGCCCGGCAGATGTACGATGCCTCGCTGGCCGAGACCGTGAGAGCGGCGCTGAAGGCTTCGGGGCTGCCGGCGCGCCAGCTCGAGCTCGAGATCACCGAGACCGCGGCGATGCGCGATCCGCAGCAGGCCGGCCGTATCCTGAGCGCCCTGCGCACGAGGAGCGTGCGCATCGCCCTGGACGACTTCGGCACCGGCTACTCGTCGCTCAGCCACCTCGTGCGCTTGCCGATCGCCACGGTGAAGATCGACCGCTCCTTTGTGCGCGACCTGCTCAGCGTGCCGGAGCACGCCGCGGTGGCGGCCTCGGTCATCGCCCTCGGCCACCGCTTGGGCCTGACCGTGGTGGCCGAAGGCGTGGAGACGCAGGGCGAGCGCGAGTTTCTGCGTGACGAAGGCTGCGACGCGCTCCAGGGCTACCTGTTCAGCAGGCCATTGCCGCCCGACGAGTGCGCGCGCGTTCTGGAGGCCGGGCCGATCGTCCCGTAGGCCGGCGGCGCCGCGCGCGGCCGCCCGCCCGTTCGCCGGAGCCGCGGCGGGGTAGTACTGTGAGGGCAGATAAGGAATGTCCGCCGATCCCTGTCTTCCTCCCCGGCGAGCGAGCCTGCGGACGTCCGTGCGCGACGCGACAGTCAAGGAATCCTTGTCTTCCCCTTTCGCACTACCTCGCGCGGGGGCCGCCGGGGCCGCCGGCGCGCTCGCCGGGCGGCCGGCCGGCGGGACGGGGGCGGCGGCGGGGAAGGCGCGGGACGTGGGCGGGGCCGCGCGGCGGCTCAGGCGCCGTGGCACCTCTTGTACTTCTTGCCGCTGCCGCAGGGGCACGGGTCGTTGCGCCCGACCTTGTCGTACACGACCCGTTGCTGCACGGCCACGGGGCGCGTGCTGGTGGTGGTGGCGCCGCCACGCTTGCCGCCTGCGGCGGCCACGTTGCGCGGCGGCGCGTCGGCGAAGCCGCCGTCGGCCGGCTCGCCGGCGGCCAGCGCCGCGCCGGTGAACGAGGTCTGCGTGATGAGGTCGTCGCCGCTCGTGTAGTTGAGGCTCATGAGAGGCTCCTCGAGGGTGACGGCGGTGAACACGGCCAGATCCTCGGGGCTGTTTTTCATGAGCGTCGTGACGGTGCTCGACTTGACGCCCTCCATCATGTCCTGGAAGAGGTCGAACCCCTCGCCCTTGTACTCGACGAGCGGGTCGCGCTGGCCGAGGGCGCGCAGGTGGATGCCCTCCTGCAGGTAGTCCATGTCGAGCAGGTGGTCCTTCCAGCGCGTGTCGATGACCTGCAGCATCACGGCGCGCTCGACGCTGCGCATCTGCTCGGCGCCGATGAGGCGCTCGCGCTCGTCGTACTGGGCGAGCGCGTCGTCGACGGCGAGGTCGATCATTTCTGCCAGAGTCGCGGAGCTGAGATCGATGGCGCTCTTCTTGAAGGCCGGGTCGTAGATCTGCCGCAGACCGACGAAGAGGGAGTCGAGGTCCCACTCCTCGGAGAACTGTTCGCCCTCGAGGTGCACGCGCACAGTGCCCTCCACGAGCTCGCTGACCATCTCGCGGACCTGCTCGCCGAAGTCCTCGCCCATGAGGATGCGCTGGCGCTGGTCGTAGACGACGCGCCGCTGCTCGTTCATGACCTCGTCGTACTTCAGAACGTTCTTGCGGCGCAGGAAGTTGAGCTCTTCGACCTTGACCTGCGCCTTCTCGACGACGCTGCTCAGCATCTTGGCCTCGAGGGGCTCTCCCTCCTTGGGCCCTAGGCGGCTGAGGATGCGGTACATGCGGTCGCCGGCGAAGAGGCGGATGAGCTCGTCCTCGGCGGAGAGGTAGAAGCGCGTGTCACCGGGGTCGCCCTGCCGTCCGGAACGGCCGCGGAGCTGATTGTCGATGCGCCGGCTCTCGTGGCGCTCGGTGCCGAGCACGTAGAGGCCGCCGGCCTCGACGACGCCCTCGCCGAGCTTGATGTCGACGCCGCGGCCGGCCATGTTGGTGGCGATCGTGATCGCGCCCGCCTGGCCGGCGTCTTTGATGATCTCGGCCTCGCGCTCGTGCTGCTTCGCGTTCAGCACGTTGTGCTGCACGCCGTGCCGCTCGAGCAGCCGCGAGAGCATCTCGCTGACCTCCACCGAGACCGTGCCGACGAGCACCGGCTGGCCCTTCTCGTAGCGCGCGACGATGTCGTCGACGACGGCCGCGAACTTCTCTTTGGCCGTCGTGAAGATGAAGTCGTTCTCGTCGTTGCGGACCATCGGTGCGTTGGTGGGGATCTGCACCACCTCGAGGCCGTAGATCTGGCGGAACTCGTCTTCTTCGGTCTTGGCCGTGCCGGTCATCCCGGACAGGACGTCGTACATGCGGAAGTAGTTCTGCAGCGTGATGGTGGCGAGGGTCTGGTTCTCCTCGCGGATCGGAACTTTCTCTTTGGCTTCGATGGCCTGGTGGAGGCCCTCTGAGTAACGGCGACCGTCCAAAATGCGGCCGGTGAACTCGTCGACGATGAGCACCTCGCCGTTCTGCACTACGTACTCGACGTCCTTGTGGTAGAGCGCCTCGGCGCGCAGGGCCTGGATGAAATGGTTGACCAGCCCGCCGTTGGTGTCTTTGTAGAGGTTGTCGACGTCGAGGGCGCGCTCGACCTTGGCCACGCCGCTCTCGGTGACGGCCACGGTACGCTGCTTCTCGTCGACCTCGTAATCTTCGCCGGCATGCAGGCGAGGAACGACGCGCGCGAACTGACGATACGTATCGGCGGCCGTCTCGGGAGCGCCGCTGATGATGAGCGGCGTGCGCGCCTCGTCGATGAGGATGGAGTCGACCTCGTCGACGATGCAGAAGTGATGCCCGCGCTGCACCATGTGCTCGCGGCGCATCGTCATGTTGTCGCGCAGGTAGTCGAAGCCGAACTCGGAGTTGGTACCGTAGGTGACATCGGCGTTGTACTGCGCGCGGCGCTCCGCAGGCGTCATATTGGCCTGGATGACGCCGACCTGCAGGCCGAGGAAGCGGTAGACCTCGCCCATCCACTCGGCGTCGCGTTTGGCCAGGTAGTCGTTGACGGTGACGAGATGGGCGCCGTGGCCGGCGACCGCGTTGAGGTACATGGGCATGGTGGCGACGAGCGTCTTGCCCTCGCCGGTCTTCATTTCGGCGATGTCGCCGTCGTGAAGCACGATGCCGCCCAGCACCTGGACGTCGAAGGGCCGCATGCCGAGCGCTCGCTTGCCCGCCTCACGGGCGACGGCGAAGACTTCGTAGAGAAGGTCGTCGAGCAGCTCGCCGTTGTCGTGCCGCTCACGGAACTCGGCCGTCTTGGCGCGCAGCTCCTCGTCGCTGAGAACGGCGACCTCGGCCTCGAGCTCAGCGACCCTTGCGGTCTGCGCGTGGAGGGACTTGAGGCGCCGGCCCTCGCCGGCGCGCAGCAGCTTGTCGACGATCTTGATCACGGACGCGGCACTCCCGATTCGTTCGCTAACGCTCTGCGGTCATTGTCGCACACCGCGCGGCCGGCGTCGCACCGGCGCGCGCCGAGAGGTTGACGCTGCGCAGGCCGGACGCGCAGCGGCCGGCCTGCGGCCCTCAGTTCTCGACCGGCTCGATGAGCCCGTAGTGGCCGTCGTTGCGCCGGTACACCACGTTCGTGCGGTTGGACTCGGCATTGGTGAACACGAAGAAATCGTGACCCACCAGCTCGAGCTGCAGGGTGGCCTCGTTGACCGACATCGGCTTGAGCGCGAACTGCTTGGTCTTGACGATGCGGCCGTTGTCGCCGGCGTGCGCGAGCTCACCGGCGAGCTCGTCGGCCAGGGCGGTCGCGGCGGCCACCGGCGCGAGCTCGGGAGCCGGCTCGACCTCGACGGCGGGCTTGTCGTGCCCGTGCCGAGTCTTGCCGTGCATCTTGTCGTGGTACTTCTTCACGCGTCGCGTGAGCTTGTCGGTGACCAGATCGATGGCCGCGTACATGTCGGTGGACGCTTCACGCGCGCGGATCACCGGGCCGCGCGTGAAGACCGTCGCCTCTGCGATGCACGGCTCCGGGATGCTGGGGTTCTTCTCGACCCTAAGCTCGAGCTCTACCCGCGTCACCTCGTCGATCTTGCGCTCCTGCAAGAGCTTGTGGACGTGCTCGATCTTCTCGTTGGCGTAGTCCTGCAGGGCATCGGTAACGGTGACGTTGCGACCCTTGATCTGGGTTTTCATGGACATCGCTCCTTCTGGACGGCGTGGTCTAGCGATGCTTGAGAGGGCGTCGCGCGAACTGTGCGTGCGAACGTGAAGACGTGGGGTTCGATACCTGCGTGAGCGAGCACTCCTGCACAATGATCCAACGTTTCACCTGTGGTGTATACGTCGTCAACAATCATCACTCGCTTTAGCTTTCTTAGTACCCCGTTCCCTTCCTCCCGCAACGCGAACGCATCTCGAACGTTGGCTGCACGCCCGGCGCGGTCGAGCCCGCTCTGGCGGGCCCCATGGCGGACGCGGCGGAGCAGCGGAGCATAGGGGACCCCGGCGCGGCGCGCAAACCCGCGCCCCAGAAGCTCCGCCTGGTTGAAGCCGCGCTCCATCTGATGGTCGCGGTGACCCGGCACCCACGTGACGAGGTCGACGGCGGGCGCCGCCGCGAAGGCCGGCGAGGCCCGCCCCACCATGTCGTCGGCCAGAGAGCGCAGGGCGCGGAACTTGCAGGCGGTGATCAGCGCCTTGGCCGGCCCCTCGTAGGTGAAAGCGGCCGCGGCCGAGCGAAAGGCGAGGTCGCGGCCGCCGCACTCGGGGCAGCGGCGGCCGGCGCGATGCTTCTGTCCGGGCGCCGACCACGGGCCGGGGGCGCCGCAGCGCGGGCAATGCTGCACCGGCAGCGGGTGAAGCTCGGCGGCGCACCGCTCGCAGAGCCAGCCGCCGGCCGCTCCGCAGAGCACGCAGCGCCTGGGGAGCGCGAGGTCGAGCAGACCGTCCACGATGCCGGTCACGCGCGGCCGCTCTCAGGTGGGCGGCGCGTCGCCGCAGGAGCCGTCGGGGCCGACGCACGAGCGCGGCTCGAAGCGCGCCCCCGGCGCCACCTTGGCGCGGGGCGCGACCTCGGTGCGGTCGCCGATCACCGCGTCCTCGTGGACGACCGCCTCGTGATGCACCACGACGTTGCGACCGAGGATGCTGCCCGCCAGGCGAGAATCGCGCCCCGTCTTGACGCCGTCCCAGTGGATCATGCCCTCGAGCACCGCGCCGTGCTCGATCACGCAGCCGTCGCCGACGATCAGCGGACCGATGAGCTCCGCCTCTGACTCGACGAGGCAGCCCGCGCCGATGAGCACGGGCGGCTCGATGCGCACGCCCGCATCGATCTGCGTTCCCTGGCCGACCCACACGCGGGGCCGGATCTCGCGACCCGGCACCTCGAGCGCGACGCGACCGAACAGCGCGTCGAAGTTGCTGAGCCTGTATTGCTCGATATTGCCGACGTCGTTCCAGTAGCCCTCGAGCCGCCAGCAGTAGAACGGTACGTCGGCGGCCAGCAAGGCCGGAAAGACGTCCTTCGCCCAGTCGACGAAGGCGCCGGCGGGCACGTAGTCGAAGATCGCCGGCTCGAAGGCGTAGATGCCACAGTTGCAGAGATCGGAGAGCGCGTCGGCGGCGGCGGGTTTCTCTTGAAAGCCCGTGATGCGGCCCGAGGCGTCGTGGACGACGACGCCGTAGAGCGAGGGCTCGTCCACCTGCTTCACGGCCAGCGACGCGATGCCTCCGCTGCGCCGATGAGCCGCCACGAAGGCCGTAAGGTCGATGTCGGTGAGCCCGTCGCCGCTGACCACGACGAAGGTGCCCCCGCCGAGGAGCTCGCGGAAGGCGCGGGCGCCGCCGGCGGTGCCCAGCAGCTCCCGTTCGAGGTTGTAGCGCAGGTCGAGGCCGAAGGCGGAGCCGTCGCCGAAGTAGTCACGGATCTTGTCGGGGTGATAGTGCAGGTTGGCGCCCGCCTCGCGAACACCGTGCCGGCGGAGAAGGTTGAGCAGATGCTCCAGCACCGGCCGGTTGAGGATGGGCACCATGGGTTTGGACGTGAGCCCCGTGAGCGGATACAGCCGCGTGCCCAGGCCGGCGGCCATGATGTAGGCGCGCAGCGGGACGGCCGGCGAGCCGCCGTCTACGGGCGGGGCGGCGCTCACGACTCGCACTTCCCGCCGGCGCAGGCCGTGGCCAGCGACCGCGCGAACGGCGCCCGCAGCACGCCGGCCTCAGTGACGAACGCGGTGATGTTGGCGGCCGGCGTCACGTCGAAGGCCGGGTGGTAGGCGCGCGCGCCGTCGGGCGCCACCTGGCAGCCGTGAAATGCCGTGACCTCGGCCTCGGCGCGCTCCTCGATGGGGATGCCGGCGCCGCTGCTCACCGTGAGATCGACCGTGGAGAGCGGCGCGGCCACGTAGAACGGCACGCCGTGCTCCTTGGCCAGCACCGACACGGTGTACGTGCCGATCTTGTTGGCCGTGTCGCCGTTGGCGGCGATGCGGTCGGCGCCGACGACGACGCCGTCCACGGCGCCGCGCTGGATGAAATGCCCGGCCATGTTGTCGCTGATGAGGCGGTACGGGATGCCCTCGACGCCGAGCTCCCAGGCCGTGAGCCTGGCGCCCTGCAGCCAGGGGCGCGTCTCGTCGACGAGCACCGAGATGCCGCCGTGCCGCGCAGATGCCGCGCGAACGACGCCGAGAGCGGTGCCGTAGCCGGCCGTCGCGAGGGCGCCGGCGTTGCAGTGCGTGAGGATGGTGTCGCCGGCCTTGAAGAGCGCGGACCCGTGCGCGCCGATGCGCAGGCAGCGCGCGATGTCGTCCTGCAGGATGGCCTGGGCGCGGGCGAGCAGCAGCTCCGCGCACGCGGCCGGGGGCTCGGCGCACGCCGTCCAGACGAGCCGCATCTCGTCCACGGCCCAGCGCAGATTGACGGCCGTGGGCCGCGTGGCCAGCAGGCCGCTCGCGGCCTGCTCGAGCGCGGCCCGGAAAGCGGCCGGGTCGGCGGGGCTCGCGACGGCGGCCGCGGCGGCCGCGAGCGCCAGCCCGCCGGCCGCCGTGACGCCGATGGCCGGAGCGCCGCGCACCGTCATGTCGGTGATGCGCGCGGCGACCTCCTGCCAGTTGCCGCAGTGCACGTAGCGCTCCGCGTGCGGGAGCGCGAGCTGGTCGATGAGGATGACCTCGCCGGGAAGGATCTCGACGGTGCGCACGCGCAGACGCGAAACGTCCGCCGGCACCCCGCCGTGCTCGCCGGCGGCCGCGGCGACGCCGCGCTGTGCCCGCTCGCCCGTCATCGTCGCGCCGGGCTCAGGTGCCCTGGTCCCATGAGGCGAGGTACTTGGCCTGCTCGGCGGTGAGCGTGTCGCACTGCACGGCCATGGTTTCGAGCTTGACGCGGGCGATCTCGTCGTCGATGTCCTTGGGCACGACGTAGACCTTGTTCTCGAGCGTGGCGTGGCTCTTGACCAGGTACTCGGCGCTCAGCGACTGGTTGGCGAAGCTCATGTCCATGACGGCCGCCGGATGACCCTCGGCCGCCGCAAGGTTGACCAGCCGGCCTTCGGCCAGCAGGTACAGGCGACGGCCGTCGGCCATGGTGTACTCCTCGACGAGCTCGCGCACGGTGCGCTTCTTGACGGAGAGCGCCTCGAGCGCCGGGATGTCGATCTCGACGTTGAAGTGGCCGGTGTTGGCGATGATGGTGCCGTCTTGCATGACCGCGAAGTGCTCACCGCGCAGCACGTGGATGTCGCCGGTGGCGGTGACGAACAGCTTGGCCACCTTGGCGGCCTCGGCGACGGGCATGACGCGGTAGCCGTCCATGACCGCTTCGAGGGCGCGCAGCGGGTCGACCTCGAGGACGATGACGTCGGCGCCGTGACCCTTCATGCGCAGCGCGAGGCCGCGCCCGCACCAGCCGTAGCCGGCGACGCACACGGTGCTGCCGGCGATGAGGATGTTGGTGGCGCGGATGACCCCGTCGAGGGTGCTCTGGCCGGTGCCGTAACGGTTGTCGAACATGTGCTTGGTGTTGGCCTCGTTGACCGCCACGATGGGGAACATGAGCCGGCCCTCGGCCTCGAGCGCCTTGAGGCGGATGACGCCGGTCGTGGTCTCTTCGGTGCCGCCGATGATGTCGGCGGCCATGTCGGGACGTGAACCGTGGAGCACGCCGATGACGTCGGCGCCGTCGTCCATGGTGATGTTGGGGCGGTGGTCGACGCAGGCGTTGATGTGCGCGTAGTAGGTGGCTTCGTCCTCGCCCTTGATGGCGTAGACGCGCACCCCGTACTCCTTGACCAGCGCCGCGGCCACGTCGTCCTGCGTGCTCAGCGGGTTGCTGGCGCAGAGCACCACGTCGGCGCCGCCGGCGACGAGCGTGCGCATGAGGCCGGCCGTCTCGGTGGTGACGTGCAGGCAGGCACCGACGCGCACGCCGGCGAGCGGCTTCTCTTTCTCGAAGCGCTCGCGGATGGCCCTGAGCACGGGCATGTGCATGTCGGCCCACTCGATGCGCAGCACGCCCTGGGGGGCAAGACCGATATCCTTGATGTCGTGGTCGGAAGCCAAGAGACCCTCACTCTTCGTGGTTAGCGTCCGCCCGCGGGACCCCGCAGGCGGCCAACGTAAGACCGTAGTACGCAGCGACGATGGCGGCCGGGACCACGGAGTCAGAGACGACGAAGACGCCTGCCTCACGGAGCGCCCCGGCCTCGAACGGCGTGAGCCGCCCGGCGTTAGCGACGCCCGCCACCACGATGCCGGACGAGTATACCCGAGCCCCGCCGCAGGCACGAACGTCGGCGGGTTGATATATGCCGGTCTGCGGCGGGAAGCTGCGCGGCAGGCCGGCCGGCCAGCGGCCGGTGAGCGGGCCGCGCAGCTCCAGGTTGACGTGGTCGGCGACGGCGAGAAGCGTGCCGGCCGGGGGCCTGGCCGGCGCGGCGGAGCCGCCGTAGGCGGCTGCCCCGCGCCACACGACCGGCACCACAAGCCCGACGCGGCTGCCCGCCGGCTGCGCGCCGAGGATCGCAAACAGGCGGCCGGCGAACGGGGCGGCCGGCCGCAGGTCCTGCCGCGTCAGCATGCGCAGCTCGGCGGCCGGGAAGAGCGCCTCGGCGGCGCGCCGCGCGGCCGGCTCGTCGGCGGTCAGCACGAGCGTGACGGCGGCGCCGGGCACGCGCTCAGGCGCCGGCGGCGCCGGCGAGCTTGGCCTTGAAGTTCTGGATCGCCGCCACCGGCGTCGGATCGACGCCGTACAGGAGGGCGAGATAGAAGGTCGCGTAATCGCCGAGCTGGACCAGCGAGAACAGGCGCGCGAGCGGCGACGCCCCGCGCGCCGCCACCTGCTCGGTGGCAACGCCGAGCGCTTCGTACTCGCGCGCGGTGAGCGCGACGCGGCGCGTCAGGCGCTCGTCGGCCGACGGGTCGCTGAGAAACAGCGCGACGGTGGCGGAGGTCACGTGCGGCTGGCTGGTCCAGCCCATGATCTCGTTGTGATCGAGCTCCGGCAGCTCGTTGAAGAAGGCCGGCGCTTTGGCGTTCTCGTTGATCTGGCCCTTCCAGCGGCGGGCGACCGGCGAGGTGGTTGCGGCGCCGTAGACCACCGTGAGCTTCTTCTCCAGGCGACGCGCGAGGGTCTTGGCCGGGTTGTGCGCATCGACCGAGCCCGGCCCGAGGTCCGCAGTGCCGGCCTCGAGCTGCACGGCCGCACCGCGCACGTCGCCGGCGTGCTCGCGGCACAGGCCCGCCGCCTCCAGCGTGGCCAGCAGCGCCATCGAGAGCTTCCCGACGGCGGCGCGCGGCTGCCCCCCGCCGGTGACGAGAACGCGCGGCAGGCCCTCAGCCTCCGCAAGAGCGGCGAGTCGCCCGCCGGAGGCGATGCACACCGGAGCGCACCCGCGGGCCCGCGCCTGCGTCGCGCAGGCGAGCGCCTCCTCGGTCTCCCCCGAGTAGCTCACGACCACGACCAGCGTCTCGGGCCCCACCCAGGCAGGCAGAGCGTACCCGCGCACCACGGTGACCGGCACGGGCAGATCCGGCAGGCAGGCGAGGACCAGGTCGGCGCCGATCGCGGAGCCGCCCATCCCGCAGACGGCGAGCCCTGTGGGCGCGGCCGGCGGGATCGCCGGGAAGGCCCCGAAGAAAGCGCCGGCGAGGCGCTCGCGGGCGGCGTCGTAGCCCTCGCGAAGCTGACGCGGCAGCCCGGCGATCCAGCCGAGCATGTCGCTGCTGTCGAGCGCCGCGACGCGCGCCGGCCCAAGCTCCGTCACGGACGCTGGGTCAGTGCTCAAGGATCACGCCGAGGACGAGGTCGCGCTTCTCCTCCATGAGCTCCTGCGAATCCGCGCCCAGGTTCAGCCGCAGCAACGGCTCCGTGTTTGAGGCGCGCACGTTGAAGTGCCAGCGCTCGTAGTCGACTGAGACGCCGTCGAGCTTCGTGATCTCGCCGTCCGCGAAGCGCGCCTCGAGGCGCGCCAGCGCGGCGTCCACGTCATCGACCGTGGAGTTGATCTCGCCGCTGATGAAGTACTTGCTGCGCAGCGGCTCGAGCAGCTCGGCCATTGTGGCGCCCTTCTGCGAGAGCAGCTCGAGGATGAGCAGCGCCGGGATGAAGCCCGAATCGGCGTTGTAGTTGTCGCTGAAGTAGTAGTGCCCCGAGACCTCGCCGCCGAAGAGCACCGGCTCGCGGCGCATGCGCTGCTTGAAGAAGGCGTGCCCGACGCGGTTGATCAGGGGCACGCCGCCGCCCGCGCTGATGACGTCAGGCACGGCGCGGCTGGCGCGCAGGTCGTAGAGGATGGCCGCGCCGGGGTGCCTTAGCAGCAGCGCCTGGGCGAGCAGCGCGGTGACGAAGTCGCCGGGCACGAACTGGCCGTGCTCGTCGATGAAGAAGCAGCGGTCGGCGTCGCCGTCCCAGGCGATGCCCAGATCGGCCTCTTCGGCCACGACCCGCGCGCGAATCTCGCGGCTGTTCTCTTCGAGCAGCGGGTTGGGGGCGTGGTTGGGGAAGGTGCCGTCGACCTCGAAGTACATCTCGACGCGGTCGATGGGAGTGCCGTCGAAGAGCAGGGGGGCGAGCTTGCCGGCGACCCCGTTGGCGGCGTCCATGACGACGCGGTAGGGCTTGAAGGACTCGGCGTCGACGAGAGCGCGCAGGTGAGCGAGGTAGGCCGGGTACAGGTCGAGGCGCTCGTAGCCGGCGCCGGCGCTGCGCGCCGGCAGCTCGGCGAGCACCTGGCTGCGCTGCTTGAGCTCAGGGATGCCGGACTCGCCGCTGAGCGGCAGGGCCCCGGCGCCCACGAGCTTTATGCCGTTGTACTGCGGCGGGTTGTGCGAGGCGGTGATCATGGCGCCGCCGTCGAGGCCCCGCGAGGCGACGCCGAAGTACAGCATCTCGGTGGGCACGAGACCGAAGTCCACCGTGGATGCCCCGCCGGCGGCGGCGCCGGCGGCGAACGCCTCGAGCAGACCGGTGGACGACGGGCGCGGGTCCATGCCCGCGCCGAGCCGGGTCGCTCCGAGCTGCTGCGCAAGGGCGCAGCCGATGCGCTCGGCGGCCTCCTCATCGAGCTCCTGCGGGTACAGCCCGCGGATATCGTATGCCTTGAAGATGTCGTCGGGGATCGTCATCAACCCTCCCTGCCGCGAAGCTGCTCGTGGAACTGGATGGAATCGTCGGGAAGCGTGGTGTCGGGGTACACGCAGATGCCGCCGGCGAGGCGGTTGCCCGCGCCGACGTGGCAGCCTTCGCCGATCACGGCGCTGTGGAGCTGCGTCCCCGCGCCGATGCTGCTGTCGCGCACGACGATGCTGCGCTCCACCTGCGCGTGCGCGCCGATGACCACGCCGGCCTGGATCACCGATTCGAGGATCGTCGCGCCTTCCGCAACCACGGCGCCGGCGCCGAGCACGGCCAGAGGGCCGACCCGGGCGCCGGCCTCCACCCGCGCGCGCTCGCCGATGAAGCAGGGCGGCACGAGGCGCGCGCGCGCGTCGATGTCGGCCGACGGGGCGACGTACAGGTACTGCTCGCCGAGCATGTCGGCCACGGCCGTGGTGACGGTGCGCTCGAGGATGTCGAAGTGCGCCTGGAGGTAGCTCTCGGGGGTGCCGATGTCGCGCCAGTAGCCGCGGTCCACGTACCCGTACAGCGACCCCGCCTGGGCGAGGCGCGGAAACACGCCGCGCTCGATGCTGAACAGGCGCCCCCGCGGGATCATCTCGAGCACCTCGTGCTCCAGCACGTAGACGCCGGCGTTGATGAGGGCGGTGCCCTGCCACTCGCCCGGCTTTTCGAGGAAGCTGGCGACGCTGCCGTCCTCGCGCAGCTCGACGAGGCCGTATCTTCGCGGATCTTCGACCGGGGTCAGGAAGATCGTGCCCACGGCGCCCTTGCCGGCGTGCAGCGCCGCGAGCGCCGTGAGGTCGACGTCGCTGAGCACGTCGCCGTTGAAGACGTAGAAGCTGCCGTCGTCGAGCATGTCCGCGCAGTTCGCGACGGCGCCCGCCGTGCCCAGCGGTTCCGACTCTACGGCGTAGTCGACGCGCAGACCGTAGCCGGCGCCGTCGCCGATCTGCGCCTCGATGGCGGCGGCGAGGAAGCCTGTGGAGAAGATGGCGCGGCGCACGCCGTGGCGCACGAGATCGTCGAGGATGTAGGCCACAAACGGGCGCTCGACGACCGGGGCCACGGGCTTCGGCACGCGCGACGTGACGGGGCGCAGGCGCGTGCCTTCGCCGCCGACGAGAATGATCGCCTGGGTGGGGATGCGGTGATCGGTGCTCACGTAGAGCCGGTTGTCAGGCGCCTGAAGGCGCCGGCCCGAGGTCGCCGAGGCCGATGCCCTCGTACTCCAGGCCGGCCGCCGCCGCGACGGCGGGGTCGATGAAGTTGCGCCCGTCGATGAGCAGCGGCCGTCTCATGACGGCGGCCGCGGCCGCCCAGTCGAGGCGCGCGAGCTCCGGCCACTCGGTGACCAGCACGGCGGCGTGAGCGCCTTCGAGCGCCTGCAGAGGCTCGCCCATGATGGTGACGCCGGGGAACAAAGGATGGTCGCCGGCGTCGAGCATCGGATCGTAAGCGCGCACGTTGACGCCCTCGCTGACGAGGCGGCCCGCGAGGACGATCGAGGCCGCCTCGCGAAGGTCGTCGGTGTGCGGCTTGAAGGTGAGCCCGAGCAGGGCGACCGTCTTGCCGCGAAGCTTGCCCAGCCGGCCGCTGAGCTTGCCGAGCACGCGGCGCTTCTGCAGGGCGTTGACCTCGATCACGGCGTTGAGAAGCTGGAAGTGGTAGCCGCTGTTGCCGGCGAGCTGCTTGAGCGCCTGCACGTCCTTGGGGAAGCAGGAGCCGCCGTAGCCGATGCCGGGCCGCAGGAAATGCGGCCCGATGCGGTGATCGAGGCCCATGCCGCGGGCCACGGTGCGCACATCGGCACCGACCTGTTCGCACACGTTGGCGATCTCGTTGATGAACGAGATCTTGGTGGCCAGAAACGCGTTGGACGCGTACTTGACCATCTCCGCCGTGGGCACGCTGGTGCGCACGACGCTCGTGTCGATGCCGCGATACAGGGCCTCGACCAGATCGCCGTCCTCCTTGCTGGAGGCGCCGATGACGATGCGGTCGGGCTCGAGGAAGTCCTGGATGGCGGCGCCCTCGCGAAGGAACTCGGGGTTGGATGCATAGGTGATGCCGGCGGCGCCCAGCGCCTGGAGGTCGGCCACCACCTTCTCGCCGGTGCCGACCGGCACGGTGCTCTTCATCACCAGCAGGCGCGCGCCGCCGCGCGCCGCGATCTCGCGGACCGCGTGCTGCACGCGCGAGAGGTCGGCGTCGCCCGACGGCGACGGCGGTGTGTCGACGGCGATGAACAGCACGTGGCAGGCGTCCAGCAGCTCGTCGTAGGAGGTCGTGAAGGACAGCCGCGACGTGTTGTCGTCGATGAGCTTGTCGAGGCCGGGCTCGTAGATGGGCACGTCGCCCTGCTGCAGGCGCCCGATCTTGGCCGCGTCGACGTCCATGCACACCACGTGATGGCCGAGGTGCGCAAAGCAGACCGCCGAGACGAGCCCGACATACCCTGTGCCGACGATGCCGATCGGGGCGGCAGGATCCATGGTGGGGGGCACCTCCGTGTAGCTTCCGGGAGCGCGAGCATCCGGCGGAAGTCTACCATAGGGGCCGGCGGCGGCCGGCGGCGAGGTCGGCGGCCGGCGGCGCGAGCGAGCGGCCATGCGCCGCCCGGGGTCAGCGCCCCGTCGCCTGCTCCAGCTCGAAGCGACTGGCGACGTCCAAGGGGTTCAGCGCCAGAGCGCGCTGCAGCGCGGCGATGGCGGCCTGCTTGCGGCCGAACGCCTGCAGCAGCAGGACGCCCTGCTGGTAGAACACCTCGTAGTTGTCGGGCTGCAGCCGCGCCGCCTTCTCGAGCGCGGCCAGCGCCTCGCCGTTGCGCCCCTGCTGCTGCAGCACCAGCGCCTCGGTGATGAGCGGGTCGACGGCGAGCGGATCGAGGCGCGCGGCGGCGCGCGCACGGCTCAGGGCGACGGCAGTGTTTCCGTCGCCGGCGGCGGCGAACGCCGCGCTCTCGTCCCTCGCCGAGAGGTACGGCACGAGCCAGCTCACGGCGAGGAGCACGAGCGCCGCCGTGGCCACAGTTCGCAGCGGCCACGCGGC
>CAIOZS010000321.1 GCA_903862845.1 uncultured Thermoleophilia bacterium | reverse complement strand
CGGCGTAACTACACACTGATGCGCCTCATGACCACACGCGTGCGCCGCTGGGAGCTCATCGCCGGCAAGGCCGTGGGGATGTTCGCCCTGACCTTCGTCCAGCAGATCATCCTTATGGGCGCCGGGCAGTTGCTGTTCGGCGTCGACTACTTGCGCGACCCCGCGGCGCTCCTCCTGATGATGGTCGCGCTCTCCCTGTTTGCCTCGACGCTGGGCCTGCTGCTCGCCGCGGTGCTCACCAGCGAGCAGGCGATGGTGGCCACCACGGTGCTCGTGTCGATGAGCGTCGCGGCTCTCTCGGGCGCCTGGTTCCCGCTCGAGATCACGGGGCCGGCCTTCCAGGCCGTCGGCCATCTGCTGCCCACGGCCTGGATCCTCGACGGTCTGCGCGGCATCATCGTGCGCGGGTTCGGCGTCGCCGACGTGCTGCCCGCCTTCGGCGTCGCGCTGGCCTGGTCGGCGGCGCTCTTCGCGCTTGCCGTGTGGCGCTTTCGCTTGACAGACTAGCGCCTCGGCGGCCTACTCCTTGCGCGGCTTGATGCTCGCGTCCTTGGGCAGGGCGAGGCCGGACGCCACCTCGATCGCCTTGAGGATCCCCGACGGGACGGGGCAGGCGGGGTGCACCAGATGTTCGGCGGCGAGGCGCAGAGTCACCGGACCCTCGCCGCGGTAGCTGATCTCGCGGTACGGGTCGACCTCGACGAGCTGCTCGGCGAGCTTCTCCACGTAGCCGCAGGTGGTGTCGAACTCGAGCCTCACGGCGCGGCCCTCCATCGTCGTGCGGACGGTCGTGCAGAAGCCGCAGATGCCGCTGTCGATCTTGGCTGAAGCCATGGTGTCTCCTTGGTCGCGGGCGGGAAGTGCGCTCATCATTCCCGAGCCGGTTGTCTCGCATGCCTCGGATGAACCGGCGGCCTGGCCGGCATCTGCGGTACCATCTACGCGGCCTTCATCAGCGCCCCTCGGGGCTGTGCGGCAAGCCTGAGGAGGATTGGCTGTGAGCGAGATGACCCCGGCTGCCTCCGTGAGGGCCAAGATCCGCGTGGTGCCGACGATCGTCGTCGTCATCGCGCTGGCCATCGTCCCGCTCGTGTGGCGCAACGACTACGTCATCAGCCTGCTGATCCTGATCCTGCTCTCCAGCCTGATGACGCAGAGCTGGAACCTCACTCTCGGCAGCGGTATCTGGAACCTCGGCCAGCTCGCGATCATCGCGAGCGGCGGCTACGTCACGGGGCTCCTCACCGTCACGTTCGGCGTGTCGGCCTGGCTGGCCCTGCCGGCCGGCGTCCTCGCCGGCGGTCTGGCCGCCGCGATCATCGTGCTTCCCGTGATCCGCCTGCGCGGCATCTTCGCGGCTCTGCTGACTCTTGCGGGCGCGGAAGTCGTGCGCCTGCTCATCATCGCCGACCCCGCCGGGCTCACCGGCGGCCGGTTCGGGCTGTCGGGCGTCAAGGGGCTCTTCGACAATCTCTCGGCCACCTGGAGCCTGCGCGCCTCGTTCTGGCTCACGCTCGTGCTCTCCGTGGCGGTCATGCTCCTCGCGCAGCGCACGATGGGCTCACCGCTCGGCAGGGGCAGCGGCCGGCGCCGTCAGGCCGTCATGATGACCCTCGTCTCCGGCCTCATCGCCGGTCTCGCCGGCGGACTGTACGCGACCTTCTATCACGGCATCACGCCGAGCTTCATCGCGCTCGGCCCCATGGGCCTCCTCGCGATCATGGTCGTCGTCGGCGGCCTGGGGACGGTGCGCGGCCCGATCATCGGCGCCTTCGTCGTCACCATCCTCAGCGAAGCGCTGCGCGACACCGTCGTGTGGCGGCTTGTGGTGCTCGGCGCTCTGCTCTTCGTCGTCCTTGCGTTCTCGCCGGCCGGCATCGATGGGCTTCTGCAGCGGAGCATCGACAAGCTGCGCCTGTGGATGGGCTTCCGGCCGGGAGTGCCCAGGGAGGAACGGAAGGAGCGGTGACGACCCCCGAGCCGGCGAAGTCGGAGGAGCAGGGCAGCGCGAAGACCTGACGGCGAGGCTCAGGCCGTGAGCGGCGCCGTTGTGCCGTGCGGCCGGGGGCCGCATACTGCGGGCAGTCCAACACGGAAGGGGACCGACATGTCATCACGGGCACTTCGTCGCGTCGCCGTCTGCGCGGCGGCTGCCGCGCTGGCGGTTTCTGCCGCGGCCTTCGGCGCTGAGATCTCGACGCCGTCGAGCGCGGCCTCGCCGAGCCCCGCGGCCGCCGCCGGCGCGAAGACCATCACGTACTCCCGCGTTATCGACCTCCAGCACGTGATCAGCCCGGGCATCCCGCTGTGGCCCGGCGACCCCAAGGTGGTGTTCAAGACCGTCGCCACGATGAAGAAGGACGGCTACTACCTGCGCAGCTTCACGATCGGAGAGCACAGCGCGACGCATATGAACGCGCCCAACAGCTTCATCGCCGGCGACAAGCGGTCAATCACCAGCTACTCGCCGGAGCAGCTCGTGGTGCCGGCGGCGGTCATCGACGTGCGCGTGAAGTGCGCCGCCGACCCCGACTACCAGCTCAGCAGGCAGGACGTGCTCGACTGGGAGGCCGCCCACGGGCAGCTTGCCCCCGGCACCTTCGTCATCATGTACACGGGCTGGCAGGACAAGTGGAGCGACCCCAAGGCCTTTTTCAACATCGACGGCAAGGGCAACCTGCACTTTCCCGGCTTCGCGGGAGACACCACCAAGTGGCTCCTCAGCGATCGGCAGATCGCCGGCGTGGGCATCGACACGCACGGCGTGGATCCCGGCCTCGACACAAGCTATGCGACCAACACGCAGGCGACCGGCGCTCACAAGATCGTCATCGAGTGCCTCGGCAACCTCGACCAGCTGCCGGCCACCGGGACGACACTCGTGCTCGGCATCCTGCGCCTCAAGAACGGCTCGGGCACGCCGCTCAGCGTGATGGCGTTCGTGCCGTGACGGCCGGCCGGAGCGGCCACGTCTTTCGTGCGCTACCCCGGCGGAGGTGGCCGATGGGCACGCTGGACGCCTTCGCCGCGACTACCTGACTCGGCCCGGCTCACTGCGCTTTCTCTATGGTGAGAGACCAGGGCTCGAACATCCCGGTGGCCGTCACGTAGTAGCTGCCGTGGACGTCGTCGATCGTGCCTGACTGCCCGTCGCCGCCGCCGATGAGGAACTGCTGCCCGCTGACGACCCGGCCCTCCAGGTCGTCGGGGGCGCCACTCGGCATCAGGTAGGCGACGATCGTCCCGGACCCGCCGGACGCGTGGAAGGTGGCCCGGACCGAGCCGTCGAGCTGGAACTCCGCTGTGCGGCTGCTCGTTCCCGAGGCGGTCGTACCGCCGGTGAGCTCCGTCACCTTGGTCCAGCTCTGACCACAACCGGCGACGGCGATCGCGGCAAAGATCACCGCAACGACGATCGGCACCACGAGCCTGGGATGACGCATCGTTCCTCCTTGATCCGCCCATCCAAGTACCGACGCCACAGGCACGCGGCGTCCAGCCAATTGTCACGCCCGGTTGTGAGAGGAGAAGAAGTGGTGCCCCCAACGGAATTCGAATCCGTGCCGCCGGCTTGAAAGGCCGGTGTCCTAGGCCGCTAGACGATGGGGGCACGCGTGTGCCGCCGGGGGATTATACCTCGGCCGGCGATGCGCGGCCGACCGCGCCGCAGGACGGCCGGCTGGGGGCGTGGCGGCCTGCCGCGAATGCCGCAGGCGCTTCGCGGTAAGCTTGACGTCCGCAGTGCAGCCTGGAGGTTGGCATGACGTATCCGTTCGTGGTGGGACCTGTCGCCGGAGACGAGTCTGAGCTGCCGGCCATGTTCGCAGTGCGGCAGAACTTCGACGTTCTGCCGGCGGTCGACGTGCTCGCGGCGCTCGAGGGTGAGTGGCCGCGCGCCAAAGAGGCGCTCTCTGCGCTCGCTCCCGGCGCCCGCATCGCGGTGGCGATCGGCAGCCGCGGCATCGCCGACGTCGCCGTGCTGGCCGGCGGCATCGTTCAGCGGCTGACGGCGGCCGGCTTCGCGCCCTTCGTGGTGCCGGCCATGGGCTCGCACGGCGGCGCCACCGCCGCCGGCCAGGCCGAGGTGCTCGCGCATCTCGGCGTCACCGAGGCGGCCATCGGCGCGCCGGTCCGCGCCACCATGGACGTCGTGTCGCTGGGCGAGGTCGAGGGCATCCCTCTGTTTCTCGACCGCTTCGCCTGGGAGGCCGACGGCATCGTCCTCGTCAACCGCGTGAAGCCGCACACGGAGTTCGTGGGCCCTATCGAGAGCGGCCTTCTGAAGCAGCTCGTGATCGGCCTCGGCAACCAGGCCGGCGCGGAGCACTACCACCGGCTCGGCGTGGTGCGCGGCATGGCCGAGACCGTCCCGGCCGCCGCGCGCGCGCTGCTCGATCGGGTCAACGTCGTGTTCGGGGTGGCGCTCGTCGAGAACGAGGACCACCGCACGGCGGTGGTGCGGGTCGTGCCGGCGGAGGAGCTCGAGGAGACCGAGAGCGCGCTCCTCGAGCTGGCCCGGCGGCACCTCCCCGGCCTGCCGCTCGACGACATCGACCTGCTGATCCTCGACGAGATCGGCAAGGACATCAGCGGCGTGGGGCTCGACCCCAACGTCACGGGACGCAACGTCATCTCCTGGTCGACGCGTCGCGAGCGGCCGCGCGTGCTGCGCATCTTCGTGCGCGGCCTCACCGCGGCCAGCGGGGGCAACGCGTCGGGCGTGGGCAACGCCGACGCCGTCACCACGCGCCTGGTCGACCAGATGGACGGCCCGGCGACGGCCGTGAACGGCCTCACGTCGTGCTCGCCCGACGACGTCAGGATCCCTCTGGTGTTCGCCGGCGACCGCGACGCCGTCTTCGCTCTGCTGACCACGATCAGACCGACGACGCCCGACGACGTGCGCGTCGTCTACGCGAGGAACACGCTGGACGTCGCCCGTCTCTGGGTGTCCGCGGGCTGCCTGGCTCAACTGCCGGCGCCCCCGGCCGTTGTCGTCGACCCGGCGCGCCGGCGCCTGCCGTTCGACGCCGCGGGGAACCTCGCGTCGCCCTTCACCGGCGCGTAGACGCATGACCGAGACCTCGAGCTACCCGGCTGAGCGCCTCGAGCAGGCGCGCGGTGACTTTCTGCGGCGGTACCCCGGGTACGCGGGGACCGCCGCCGTCGACGAGCTGCGCGCCCGCGACTACGCGCGCCTCGACCGGCTCGGCCACACGTACCTCGACTACACCGGCGGCGGGCTCTACGCCGAGTCGCAGGTCCGCCGCCACTACGAGCTGCTGTGCGACCACGTCCTCGGCAACCCGCACTCGGGCAACCCCACCTCGATGGCGTCGGCCGCGCTGGTCCACCAGGCCCGCGCCTCCGTGCGCCGCTTCTTCAACGCTTCGGCCGCCGACTACGAGGTCATTTTCACGGCCAACGCCAGCGGCGCCCTCAAGCTCGTCGGCGAGTCGTACCCGTTTCGTCCCGGGGGCGTCTTCTGCTTAACCTACGACAACCACAACTCGGTGAACGGCATCCGCGAGTTCGCGCACGTCAAGGGTGCGACCATCACCTACGTCCCCGTGCGCGGGTCCGATCTGCGCGTGGAGGAGGAGCAGCTCCAGACCGTCCTGGGCGGCACGCGGCCCGCTGAGGACCGGCTGTTCGCCTACCCGGCGCAGTCCAATTTCAGCGGCGTGCAGCACCCGCTCGCCTGGGTGGACGAGGCGCACGAATGCGGCTGGGACGTCCTGCTCGACTGCGCCGCCTACGCGCCCACCAACCCCATCGATCTCGAAGTCGTGAGGCCGGATTTCGTGCCCATCTCGTTCTACAAGCTCTTTGGCTACCCGACCGGGGTCGGCTGCCTGATCGCGCGCCGCGAAAAGCTCGCCAAGCTGCGGCGGCCGTGGTTCGCCGGGGGCACCATCACGCTCGCCTCGGTGCAGGCAGAGGACTGGTACCGGCTGGCGCCGGGCTCCACCGGCTTCGAGGACGGCACCCTCGACTACCTCAGCCTGCCGGCCATCACGATCGGCCTTGAGCACCTCGCGGCCGTCGGCGTGCCCACGATCCACCGCCGCGTCTCCGCGCTGGCCGGCTGGTTCCTCGAGGAGGCGCACTGCCTGCGCCACAGCAATGGCGCGCCGCTCATCAAGGTGTTCGGCCCCCAGGACATGGATCGCCGGGGGGCCACCATCGCGCTCCACATCGTGGACCCTGTAGGCCGCGCCTTCGACGTGTACGCTGTCGAGAAGGCCGCGGCCGACGAGCTGATCTCGGTGCGCACGGGCTGCTTCTGCAATCCCGGCGACGGCGAGGTGGCCCACGAGATCACCCGCGACGAGATGGCGGCGTGCTTCGCGGACCCCACCGCGGCCGTGACGCTGATGCAGTGCCAGCGCCGCATCGAGGACACGACCGGCAAGGTGCCCAACACGATCCGCGTGTCGCTGGGGCTGGCCTCCGACTTCGGCGACGTCTACCGCTTTCTGACGTTCGCTGAGAAGTACCGCGACCGGTAGCCTCCCAGCTACGTCTTCCACCCCTCGGCGTTGTCCAGTCCGGGGGGGGAAGAGAGGCCCTGCAGAAGCTCCGGCAGCGTCACGTCCATCCCCCTTG
Source organism: uncultured Thermoleophilia bacterium (assembly GCA_903862845.1). GTDB lineage: Bacteria > Actinomycetota > Thermoleophilia > UBA2241 > UBA2241 > CAIXSE01. The sequence goes on along the minus strand of CAIOZS010000321.1, from coordinate 140 downwards.
CCAGCTTCCGCAGAGTCTCGAGCCTCGGGTCGCGACGACCATTCTCAAGCCTGCTCAGCGACTCCTGAGCCACGCCGCTGCGCGCGGAGACCTGCTGCTGACTGAGGCCGGACTTCTCTCTGAGGCGACGCAGCCGAGCT
>CAIOZS010000320.1 GCA_903862845.1 uncultured Thermoleophilia bacterium | reverse complement strand
CCGCGCGCGCCGGCGCCGCCTGCGGACGCTCAGGCGCAGCGGCCGCGGCCTCCGAGCCGTTCGGCGCAGCGGCCGCGGCGGCCGACAGGGCGTCCGCGGCGTCGAGACGCCGCCGGACGGCGACGGTCAGCTCTTCGTCGACGCCGGCACGGCCCTCCGCGCGACGCGCCAGCGCGTCCAGGACCTTCTCAGGCTTCGCGGGGATCTCGTTGATGCGCGCGCCTGTGGCGTTGTAGATGGCGTTGAGGATCGCTCTCGGGGTGCAGGTGATGGCGGACTCGCCGATACCGCAGGCACCGTACTCGCCGGCGCCCCGCCACACCTCGAGCAGCACCGGCTCGACGGTCGGCATGTCGAGCATCGTCGGCATCGTGTAGTTGATCCAGTCGAAGCTCAGCGGCAAACCGCTGGCGTCGTCGTACACGATCTCCTCGTACAAGGTCTCGCCGATGGCCTGCACCTGGGCGCCGATCTGCTGCGCCTCGGCGCCCGCCGGGAACATCACCGTGCCGGCGTCGTGCACGACGACCAGGCGCAGAATCTCGACCTTGCCGGTCTCTGCGTCGACCTCGACCTCCACGAACGACGCGAGGTACGGCGCGCCGGTCTTCTCTGCCGGCATGTCGTCGGTCACCGTGACGTGCAGCGGCAGCATGTCGCCGGCCTGCAGGACGTCCGTGACCGAGGTGCCGGACGGCGCGCCGCCGACGAGGATCTGCGCGCCGGCGATGTCCACGTCGTCGGCGCGCGCCTCGAGCACGCGCGCCGCCATGTGGATCAGCTGCGTCCTGAGCTCGGCGGCGGCCTGCGACATCAGCTCGGCGTGCAGGTAGGCCACGGAGCTGTCGGTCTGGACCATGTCCTTCAGGCCCGTCTCCGTGTCGGTGGTGGCGACCCACTCGACGTCGTCGGCGGTGACGCCGAGGAAGTCGAGCGCCTCGGCGCAGGCCAGCACGGCGCACGTGCTGGAGCCGACGCCGGTCTCGACCTGTGGCGCCTGCAGGATCACCGAGCCGTCCGGGTTCAGCGTGATGCCGACCTGCACGCGTCCTCGCGGCGCCTCCTGCCAGGCGGCGTGCCAGGCATGGTGGAACGAGAAGCCCAAGCCGCGCAGCTTGCCGGCGCCAGGGTCGACGCCGGTGCCCGGCGCCGTGCGGCGGTGCCAGCCGATGCGCTCGGCGCCCGCGTGGAGGACGGCCGCGAGACTCTTGTTCGGCACCGCCTCCCATTCGTGGCTGAAGTTGCCGAGGGCCACGTCGATAGGGTCGAGGCCCAGCTCCTCGGCGAGCGCGTCCACAGCGAGCCCAAGGGCCATGTTGAGCTGGATGTTGCCGATGCCCCGCATGCAGCCGCCCGGGATCGCGTTCGTGTACACCGAGTGCCCTTTGAGACGCACGGCCGGCACCTGCGGCAGCAGGACCTCCAGGGCGTCGAGCTGCAGCACCATCTTCACGGCCGCGTGGGTGTGTTCCGCGTAGGCGCCGCTCTCGCCGAGGGAGTGCGTGGACAGCGCCGTCAGCCGCCCGTCGCGCGTGGCGCCGATGCGCATTGAGTAGTCGACGGCGTTGCGCGTGTCGTGGAAGTCCTCGCGGCGCGTGTGCTTGAAGCGCACGGGACGGCCGGTGCGTCGCGCCAGGATCGCGGTGAAGATGAAGAAGATCTGGTCGCCGACGTTGCCGCGCCCAAACGACCCCCCGACCCACGGGCAGACCACGCGGACCTTGTTCAGCGGCAGGTCCAGCATCTGGGCGATGTGCATGCGCGTCTGGTCGGCCTGGTAGAGGTTCGTCCAGCACGTGAGCTTGTCGCCCTTCCAGCGCACCAGGCAGCCGCGCGTGTCCAGGCAGCCGTGATCGGCGCGGTGGTGGCGAGAGGAGACCTCCAGGATCACGTCGGCTGCGGCGAACCCGGCCTCCACGTCGCCGCGCTCGTAGAAGACGTCCTCCAGCGTGTCCGCGGCGACGGGGAACAGATTGCTCGCGGCGTTGATCTCCGGATGGATGATGGGGGCGCCCTCCGCAAGAGCGTCTTCGGGGCGCAGCGCGAACGGCAGCTCCTCCCACTCCACCTCGAGGAGCCTCAGCGCTTCCTCGGCGATCTCCTCGCTCTCGGCGGCGACCACGGCGCCGGCCTCGTCGCCGGCCCAGGCGACGTGGTCGGACAGCACGCGCCGGTCGCGCAGGCTGGGCCAGTACATCTGCCGGTAGCCGGCCGTGTTCATGCTGGTCCAGGCGTTGTTGGTCGGCTTGAGCGCCGCCACCTCGGGATCGGCGTAGGTCAGCACGCAGTGCACGCCGGGCAGCGCCTCGGCCTTGGTGGTGTCGATCTTCGCGATGCGCGCGTGAGGGAAGGGGCTGCGCAGAACCTTGGCGTGGAGCAGCCCCGGGAAGCGGATGCCGAGGGCGATGTCGTCCAGATAGTCCGCCCTGCCGGCGGCCTTGTCGGGCCCGTCGACGCGCGGCCGGTACGTGCCGATGTAGCGACGTGCGTCGCGCGGCACGAACGGCTGGGGCGTCACGTCCCAGCCCTCCCCCTGGCGGCGGCCAGGACCGCCTGAGCGATGCCCTGGTAGCAGCCACAGCGGCAGAGGTTGCCGGCGAGCGCCTCCTTGACCTCGTCGAGGGTCGGGTCGGGGTTCTCGTCCAGAAAGGCTTTGGCCGTCATTACGGCTCCCGGCGTGCAGAACCCGCACTGCAAGGCGGTCCCGTGCCCGGGCTCGCACTGGCAGGCGAAGGCCTTGACGACGGGGTCGTCGCCGGCCAGTCCTTCGATGGTGAGCACCTCGTGGCCGGCCGCCTCCACGGCGAGGATCATGCAGGACAGCACGGCACGGCCGTCCATGATGACGGTGCAGGCGCCGCAGGCGCCTTCGTCACAGGCGATCTTCAGGCCGGTGAGGCCGAGACGCTCGCGCAGCACGTCGGCGAGCGTCTGCGTGGCCGCGAAGTCGTGGCCGAGCAGGAAGCTCTGCAGGCGGCCGTTGACTGTCATGCGGATGCATGAAGCGCGTTGCGTAAGCTCTTCCACTTCAGCTCTCACCTCTCGTTTCTGGGGCAAGCGCACCGTTCTCGCGGGCGACTCGGCGTTGTCTGCTCAGGGTCTCCAGAGGATACTCGGTCACGGCGCCGGCCTGAATCCCTGGGAAGAAGGCACAACGCCTTCCGTCGCGCGCGCCTCTCCAGCCAAGCCTTCCGAAATCCTATACGACCCGCAGCTGACCAGAAGCTCATCCCTGTGGCGCGGCGCTTCCAGGACCTAAGCGAAGAGGGTGGCCGACGACAGGAACCCCGCCGAAGGCGCGATCTCTGTTTCGCGCTCCGAGGTCTCGAAGGGCGCACCTGGATTCAAACCAGAGGCCCGTTCCCTGCTGGTGCGACACGTTGCCGATCGGCTCTCCGTCGGCGAGAAGCCGCGAAGCAACGCGTTGTAGGATGGTGCGACCGCGCCGGGGGCGGCGTGCCCGTGCCTATCATGGCATTGGCATGGCGTTCGATCGTCGTCGCGGTTTCCGGCGATTTGCAGGCGGTTCCGTAATCGCGCCAGCGCTCCAAATCGGAGGTCAGCACTCGTGAGCAGCCAACACAAGAACCTCAGCGACGGCAGTGAGACACGCGTGCGCAGCGCACCGATACGCGTTGTGCCTGTCGGCCTCGGCGAGATGGGCAGGAAGCTCTGCCTCACGCTTCTCGAGAAGGAAGGTGTCGAGATCGTCGCGGCCTGCGACAAAGATCCCGCGATCGCCGGCAAGGACCTCGGTGAGGTCATCGGGTCGCCCGAGAAGCTGGGCATCATCGTCGAGAAGAGCGTCGCTGAGGTCTTCAAGAGCGTCGCGGCCGACGTCGGCCTCTTCTGCACCGTCACCGGTTTGGACGAGCTGTACTCGATGGTCTTGCCGGCGCTGGAGGCAGGGTGCGACGTCATCTCTACTTCAGAGGTGCTCTCCTATCCGTTTCGCAAAGACCCGGAGCACACCATGAAGCTCGATGCGGCCGCCAGGAAGCATGGCGTGTCGATCCTCGGCAGCGGCATCTACCCCGGCTTCCTGCCGGACGCCGTGCCGATCATCGCGACGGCAGGTTGCCGCGACATCGAGCACATCGACATCAAAGCCTTCGGCGATGTGTACCCGTACGGGCCCACGGTGTGGAAGGGCATGGGCCTCGGGCTCACGGTCGAGGAGTACGAGCGGCAGTTCGGACGCGAAGTCGACATCGAGTTCACGGAGCCGCCCGAGCAGGTTATCGCCGCCACCGGCCTGCACCTCGACGAGATCCGTGAGAACAACCAGTGGCTCGTCGCGCCGCACGACATCAAGGTCGGCGATCTGGAGGTCAAGAAAGGCACCGTCAGCGGCTTCTCGCAGACGACAACCGGTTTCATCGACGGGAGAGAGGTGATCCGTCAGAACATCGTCGGCGACCTCTGCTCCGAGCTGCCGCCGTTCTGGGTGGAGGTGAGCATCAAGGGCAAGCCGGACGTGAAGCTGCGCCTCGATCTGGTGCACGAAGACGGCTGGTCGACGAGCGCCCTCCTGGTGAACATGATCCCGAGAGTGATGAACGCGCCGCCCGGCTTCGTCGCCATGAAGGACCTGCAGCTGCCGAGCGCCGTGCTTGGTGACATGCGCGAGCTCCTCGCGTAGGAGCAGGGCCGGGTTCCGCGGGGATCCGGCGTCGCGATTCATGAGAAGCAGCAGGAGGCCCACCGCCCTCAGGCGGTGGGCCTCTTCGCATCCCTCTGGGCCCGTCGACGAACACTGCAGCCCTCGTGGCCGTCTGGATCAGTCGTTCACTCCGGCGGCACTTCGTGGAACGCGTAGGAAAGGTCGATGCCCTTCCCCTTCTGGTACTGGCGGCCGATCCAGTAGCCCACCACGGAGGCGATGAAGACGCCCGCGAGGAAGACATACGACGCCGTACCGGTCAGGCCGTACTTGGGATTCACGAGGAACGCGATCTCAACGCCCAGGGCGAAGACGAAGCCGATGAGACCGACAATCGTGACTACCGGGATGCCGGCGATCTTGATGTGCGCGCCGGGGGACGCTTCATAGAGCGCCTTGGCGCGATACGGCAGCAGCGCCGACGCCAGAGCGCTGAACATGAACACGTAGCCCGGCGCGAAGATGATGCCGAGTGTCATCTTGCTCCAGAAGCCGACGTAGTTCCAACCCAGAATCATGATCACGCCGATGATCCAGTACACGATGTGGGCGTTGACCGGAGTGCGGGTGCGGCCGTTGACCTTGGAGACCCAGGTCGGCAGCACACGGTCGAGCGACATGCCCACCATGATGCGGGTGGCGCCGATGAAGATATTGCAGAACATCTGCATCGCGCACATCATGATGCCGAGGCACACGAGGACAACAATGATCGGGTTGGGCGAGATGACTATGGCCAGCGTGGCAGGAAAGGGCAGCACGTTGCCGACGCCATTGCCCGACTGGGTGATTCCCCCGTAGAAAGAGGCCGAGGCGGCGTGGAAGAAGGCCGTCCCCACGGCGCGCTGCTCTGACCAGGCGATCACCGCCATGATGATGCCCACGGCAATGAGCGAGCCCACAAGCATGAAGAGCTGGTTCTTGAAGACCCTACCGCCCTTGATCTCGCCGCCTTGCTCCACGCTGTAGGTGGCCCACTGCGTGCTCATCCAGGCGATGGGGGCGGCGAGCAGCGTGGCCCCGATTGCGAACTTGGGCAGCAAGTCGTAGCCGGTGGAGCTCACGTCGTGCTGCAGCCACGTGTAGTAGTTCGGGTTGTTGTTCGCGACCGCGGAGAAGTGATTCATCGCCGTCGCGAACGAGGCAGGGCTCGTGCGCAGGAACTGCGCGATCATCACGACGATGAATATGGCAGTGAACAGAAACATGAAGTACTGCACGCGGACGAAGTTCTTCAGGCCAGAGATGGTCAGGAGGGCCATGAGTCCCGAGACGACGAGGCTGATGACGACGATGCCGGTCTGCGACTGCACCCAGACGGCGGCGTTGATGAGGCCCGCATCGTTGTAGTGCACGCCCAGACCCATGAACAGCGGCGAGAGGCCGAGAAGGGCGAACTGCCAGCCGAGCAGCGCCAGTCCCAGCGCCTGCCAGAACACGATACCGCTCAGCACTATCGGGAAGGCCGCGGCGCCGCCGAGCACGCGGCTCTGAAACACGTAGTCACCGCCGCTGCGCGGCATGGCGCTGGCCACCCAAACGTACGCCAGCGCGATCGGCAGCTCGATGAGCATCCCGATCAGGCAGGCCATCCACACGGACACGCCGGGGAAGAGAACCGGCGCCTCCACGTAGATCCACGGGAAGATGATCCCCATGGCCAGGAAGTTGTAGATGAACGCCGACCAGGGCGACATCACCCTGACCAGCCCCGAGGTCTTGCGACTGAAGACCTCGGGCTTCGCCGTCGTCACTGCCATCTCCGTCCCCCAATCATCGCTGTCACTTTCGTGGGAGAACGCGGCGCAGTCATGCACCCGCCACGCACGATCGCGTTGTTGGCTGACAACTCGGTCAATGCTGCGCCGCCTCTGTCATGCCGGATGCAGGTGACGCGCCGCCTCGCCAATCGGCCTGACCGCCAAAGCCGGGCGACGAAGACGATCATGAGCCCAGTCGCCTTGGACAGGCGTACAGAGTATTCACCGGCGTGTGCCCTTCATGCATCGATGGCGCATAGAAGCCGCGGTAGTATACAGACTTGGGCGGCACAAGGGCAGGGGACGAAGAAGGGGGCGGGAGGCCCTTCCGGCCTCCCGCCCCCGTCGCCCGGGTCTCGCCGCCGGCGTCAGACGCCGGGCGGAAGCGTGCTCAGCCGATCCCTCACGATCTTCGTCGCCGTGGCGATAACCTCGAGGCTGCGGTCGACCTCGGTCTGGGTATGCGCGGTGCAGGCGAAGAAACGTTCGAAGTTGAAATTGTGGAAATACACACCGCGCATCTGGCACTCGGTCTGCAGCATGCCGAAGAACCGGGTGTCGCTGGCCCGGGCCTGTCGATAGCGGGTGACCGGGCCTTCGTGCCCGAAATAGACTTGCCACATGGGTCCGACCTGGCTGATGTAGGCAGGCACGCCGTTCTCTGCGAAAATGCCGCGCATGCCCCGCACCATCGCGTTGGCGATCGTATTGAGGTGACCGTACACGCGCTCGCGGTCGTTGATGAGGATGTCGAGAGCGGCGTTCATCCCGGCCAGGGTCATGGGGTTGCCGCTGTAGGTGCCGCCGTGAAGCACGACGCCCTCGGCCTCAAGCTCCATAATCTCCTTCTTGCCGCCGAAGGCGGCCGACCCCGGCGTGCCGCCGCCGACCGCTTTGGCCACACAGGTGATGTCGGGGATGACGTCGTACAGCTCCTGGGCGCCGCCCAGCGACACGCGAAAGCCGGTGATGATCTCGTCGAAGATGAGGAGCACGCCGTTTTCGTCGCAGATGCGGCGCAGGCCCTCGAGGAAGCCGGGCTCGGGAGGGATGATGCCGGCGTCGGCGAGGATGGGCTCGCTGAGCACCGCCGCGAGCTGATCGCGGTTGCGCTTGATGAGCTGCTCGGCGCTGTCGAGATCGTTGAAGCAGCCGATGATCATGGTCTCTTCGACGGCCTTGGGGATGCCGGCCCCCGAGGGCAGGGTGCGCGGGAAGCGCTCGGTGCCGGCCGCCGCGAGCGCCGGCACGTGGCTGAAAGCGTGGCAATCGAGGAAGCCGTTGTAGCTGCCTTCCCACTTGAGGATCTTGTCCTTGCCCGTGTAGGCGCGGGCCAGGCGCATGGCCGCCTGCGTGGCCTCGCTGCCGGAGTTGGCGAATCGCACCTGGTCGATGCCGGGGACCGCCTGCACGATCTTGCGCCCGACCTCGTAGTCGAGCTCGTGAGGGAACGTATAGAGCATGCCGCCCTGCGAGATCTGCGCGATGATCGCGTCGAGGATCGGTTTGGGCCGGTGACCGAAGATCATCGGCCCATACCCGATGCACCAGTCGATGTAGGCGTTGCCGTCGACGTCGAAGAAGTAGGCGCCCTCGCCGCGGTCCATCACGATGGGGCGGGTGCCGATAAGGCGTGCGTAGCTGGACTCACCGCCGGAGACGACCTCCTGGCATTTGGCGAACATCTCGCGGGTCTTGCCGAGATGACTGTCGTCGATGAGGTTGTCGGTCATGGGGCTCTCGACTCCTTCACGAACGGCCGGGCGCGGCGCGGTGACCCACGGGTGTGGGGCCGGGTCCCCGGAGGGTGAAACGCAGTCTACACCTACACGATGGCCGCCAGCAGGCTCACGCCGACGATCGTGCAGGCGATGCCGACCCACTGGTGGCGGCGCGGGCGCTCGTGCAAGAGCGTGAATCCCAGGATCACGGAGAACGTGCCGAACTGCGTCGTGGTGACGCCGGCGACCGTGAGCGGGCCCAGCGAGAGAGCGATGGTGAGCAAGAGAAGGCCGCAGAGCTCGAGCGCGCCGGCGCCGACGGCCTTCGCGCGCAGGCCCTTCGGCATGGCCAAGCCGCCGGTGAGCAGCACGGCCGGCACGGCGACGGCCAGCGAGACGGAGCGAGAGATGGCGGCCTGCGATAGCCAGCTGATGTCGCCGGCGTAGCTGTACAGGATCATGACGCCGGCGAAGAGGGCGCCGGAGGCGAAGGCCCAGGCGGCGCCCTTCGCGGTCTTGGCGCGCCCCTCCACCGAGGTGAGCACAGCGCCAAAGGCGCAGAGCGCGAGCGCGCCGCCGAGCAGCGGTGTCAGCGGTGCGCCCAGCAGCACGAAGATCGTCACAGCATACGCGCCCTGCAGTGAGTTGAGCGCCGAGATCAGCCCGAGATCGCCGACGTGCAGGGCGCGGAGCAGGCAGGCGAAGGCGACGAAGTAGACCACGCCGGCCAGCGCCGAGAAGCCGGCGGCGCGCCACTCGGCGCCCCCCGAGGGCAGCCCGTCCACGAGCAGAGCGACGGGCAGGACGATCACGACGCCCGTCATCAGGACCCAGACAACCTGAATGAGCGCCCGCGTCTTGCGCGTGACGTGCTGCGAAAGGAGATCGCTGACGGCATAGGAGAACGCCGAGGACAGGCCTGTGAGGATGGTCAGCACGGCGTGAGTCTACCGGAGCGCCGGGCGTCCGTTCGCTGCCGCCCCGGCGCTACCCGGTCGCGAGCAGCGCCACCGCCACGCAGGTGAGGGCCACGCCGGCGATCTGCACGCGCGAGAGCCGCTCGTGCAGGACGAACAACCCGAGCAGCGCCGCCATGGTGCCGCCTTGCGAGACCACCACCGAAGCGATGGCGACGGGGCCGATGCTGATCGCCGCCGCCAGCGCCACGAAGGCGGCGGCGTCGAAGACCCCCGCGAACGCCGCGCGGCGAGCGAGGGCACGCGGCAGCCGAAGTCCGGCGAGCAGGAGTGCAACCGGGACCAGCACCACCATCGTCCCCAGCCGGCCGTAGGCGGCGAGCGCCACGGGACGCAGGGCGCCCGCCTCGACGAAGAGCAGCACGGTGACCGAGAAGAGCGCCGACGAGAGCAACGCCCAGCCGGCGCCGGCGGTGGCACGGGTCCGCCGGGCCGGCGCCGCCCCGCCGACCGCCCGGCCGGCGTGCTCGTCCGGCCCGAACACCTCGTCCTTCGGAGCCTTCTCGAGTGACGCCATCAGGCCGCCCGCCACGGCCAGCGGCAGCCCCAGGAGGGCGAGCGCCGGCAGCGGCTCGCCGCGGACGACCATGATCACGGCGACGAATCCGCCGGCCAGCGAGGCCAGCGGGGTGACCACCGACAGGTTGCCGATGACGAGGCCGCGAAGCAGGCAGCCCAGGCCGGCGGCCTCGCAAACGCCGCTCACGGCGGCGAAGGCGACGGCCCGCCACTCGACGGAGCCGCTGGGCGGGCCGTCGGTGAGCAGCGCGAGCGGCACCAGGATGGCGACGCCCACGGCCATCGACCAGGTGAGCGCCGTCCAGACGGCTGCCGCCCGCACCACCTTGACCATCAGGAAGTCGTGCAGGGCGTAGCCCAGCGCCGATCCCAGGCCGAGGACGACGGTCAGCACGGCGCCCGCCTCAGCGGCGCGTCGTCAGCGGTCGGTGCGACAGACGGTGAAGTCGGCGAAGTTGCGCGGCGCCAAGCCTTTGTGCTTCTCGGCGATGGTGTCGGCGAGGGCATCGAGAGCGGCGTAGTCGGCCTCGCGCGGCATGCCCTTGGCGAGCACCGCCTCGAGGAGCTCGACCTTGAGCTTGGGCATCATGCCGACCAGCGTCTCGACGGTCTTGCCGGCCCAGCCGTACGAGCCGATGACCGTGGCGTACTTGGCGCGCGGCTTGAGAGCGTTGGCCAGGAAGGCCGCGTAGGCGGCCAGCGGGTGCGGCCCGGTGAGTACCGTCGGCGTGCCCAGCACGATCGTGCCGGCGTGGACCAGCGAGCTGGCGAGCTCGCCGGCATCGAGCGTCGTCAGGTCGAAGCGCTCGACGGCCACGCCGCGGTCGGTGAGCGCGGCCGTGAGGTAGTCGACCATGAGCCGCGTGCTGTCGTGCATCGTGACGTACGGCAGGCAGACGATGTTCTGCGGCTCGCCGCCTGCCCAGTCGCGGTAGGCCTCGATGATGAACCCCGGATCGTCGTACACGGGCCCGTGGCTGGGGCCGATGAAGGCGATGGGGTACTGCGTCACCTTCTCGATGTTCTTCAGCACCTGAGCGCCGAACGGCATCATGATCTCGGCGTAGTAGCGCTTGGCGCCGTCGTAGACCTCGTGCTTGTCGGCAAAGACGTCGCTGGTGGCGTAGTGCGAGCCGAAGAAGTCGCAGCTGAAGAGGATCCTGTCTTCGTCCAGCCAGGTGCTCATGGTCTCGGGCCAGTGCACCCACGGCGTGAAGAGGAAGGTCAGCGTCTTGTCGCCGAGACTGAGCGTCTCACCGTCGGCAACGACCTGGAAGCGCGCGTCGTCGACGTGCAGGTGGTCGATGAGCATCGCCCTGCACTTCTCGTTGCACACGATCGTGAGCTCGGGGAACCGCTCAAGAAGCATCGGCGTCGAGCCGGAGTGGTCCTGCTCCACGTGGTGAATCACGAGGTAGTCCGGCGCAGGGAGCTGATCGAGCTGGCGCGACAGCGTGCGCCAGTGCACGGGATCCACGGTGTCGATGAGAGCGTTCTGCTCGCTGCCCTGGACGAAGTAAGCGTTGTAGCTGGTGCCGTCGGGCAGCGGGATGAGGGCGTCGAACAACCTCCGGTCCCAATCCACGGCGCCGATGAGATGGACGTTGGGGACGATCTCGCGTGGCTTCATGACACCCCTCGATGAGGTTGGGAACCGCGGATGCGGCTGCCGCGATTATATGCGCGAGGTGGCGAACCGGTCCGTCGGATGGGGAAGCTTCGCGGTAGCATTGGCCGCATCGGCAGAAATGGAGGTGTGGCGATGGGTGTCCAGGCCAGAGTCAGCGTCGTGACGCTGGGCGTCGCGGACGTACCGCGAGCCAGACACTTCTACCAGGCGCTCGGCTGGCCGCTGAGCGGCGAACCCGAGGATTCGGTCGCGTTCTTCCGGAACGCGGGCTCGCGACTGGCGCTCTACGCGCTCGAGGGCATCGCCGAGGAGGCGGGCCAGACGCCGGCGCCGCCCGGCTCGATCCGCATGACCCTGGCGATGAACGTCGAGAGCGAGCACCTGGTGGATGAGGCCCTCGACGCTGCCGTGCGGGCCGGCGGCACGCTGTTGCGGCCGGCCCAGACGCGTTTCTGGGGCGGCTATTCAGGCTACTTCGCCGACCCCGACGGCCACGCCTGGGAAGTCGCCTACAACCCGTTCTGGCCGCTCGGGGAGGACGGGTTGCCGGAGCTGCCCTGAGCCCGCGGTACCTGCGTCCTCTGCGGTATCGTGCAAGAACGCCCCGAGAGCGTATGACTGGCAGCCAAGGAGACCCCCACGCCCACCACCCACACCGTCTCCGGATCCTTCCTCGGCCGCCTCGACGACCACCAGTGTCAGGAGTTGCACGCCGACCCGGCGGACGCCGGTCAGCCAGACGATGGAGCGAAGGCCCCAGAGCCGCCCAACACGCGCGATTCATTAGTTACGCCGTACCATGTGAAGCGGTGATTGCACATGGTCTCTCTCTCTTTGCAATCTCGTCTGCATCTGGTCGCGCTGCCGAGCGTCGTCGGAAATCGCCCGGCGGCCGGTTCAGTGCGTCGCCGGGCAGCGGCTGATCAGCTACCACCGTCGGCGAGCTCGTCGGCGAGCTGCTCCACAAACAAGCCCACGTCGGTGACGATGCCGACCGTCTGGAAGCTGCCGCGGTCGGCCAGCTTGGTGACGACCGCGGGGTTGATGTCGACGCAGACGGTGCGCACCGAGGCCGGCAGCATGTTGCCGACGGCGATGCTGTGCAGCATGGTGCTGAGCATGAGGCAGGCGCCGGCTTTCTGAGCGTAGCCGCGCATCACCTTCTGCGCCTGCATCACGTCGGTGATCACCTCGGGCATGGGGCCGTCGTCGCGGATGCTGCCGGCGAGCACGAATGGCGTGCCCGTCTTGACAAGCGTGTGCATGAGGCCGCCGGTGAGGACGCCCTGTTCGACGGCGGCCTTGATAGAGCCGCAGCGCCGGATGGTGTTGACGGCGCGCAGGTGATGCTCGTGACCCCCGGGGATGGGCGTCCCCTCCTTGAGGCTGATGCCCAGCGAGGTGCCGAACAGGTTGGACTCGATGTCGTGGGTGGCGACGGCGTTGCCGCCGAACACGGCGCCGACGTAGCCCGCCTCGATGAGGCGGGCCAGGTGCGGCGCCGCCCCGGTGTGCACCACCGCCGGGCCCACGACGGCGATGGTGAGCCCGCCCTGCTGCTTGACGTGGCGCAGCTCGCGGGCCACTGCGCGGACGATCTGCGCCTTGGGCTTCTCGCTGCTGACCGCCGAGGCCATGAACTCGAACGGCTGGCTCTCGCGGGGCCGCTCGAGCGGCAGCACGCGGATGCCGCGATGGCCGGTGACGAAGCGGTCGCCGGCCTTCACGTCACTCATCGCCACGGTCTCAGCCGCGCCGCCCGCCTCGTGCACGCGGATGCCGCAGTCCATCTCGGGATGCCGCACGCGCATCCACTCGCCGGCCACGCGCACGAACGTCTCGAGGTTCGTAGTTGAGTAGAAGCGGTCGGGGAAGACGCCGTCCATGTCAGAGGCCTCGAGCACGGCATCCTGCGGTCTCACCGCGACCACGCCGTGCTCGGTGACCGCCGTGAGCAGCTCGTCGAGGTGCGCGGCGTCGCGCCCGAAGATGCGCATCACCGCGTGCGACGGGTCGTTCTTCATGCGCCCGACCTCGAAGGTGAGCATCTCGAACTCTCCGTCGAGATCCATGATGTTGTCCATGATCTGCGGCATCATCAGCGAGTCGATGAGGTGGCCCTCGATCTGGACGTCTTCGTATGGCTTGTCGGGCATGTGATCCTCCGTGCGTGGCGGCGTGTCAAGAGAATAGCAGGCGCGAGACGCCACGGCCGCGAAGCTGGCGGTCAACTGGCAGTGGATCCTCTTCGGCGTCGGCGGCGCGGTCCTGAACCTGATTCTACCCCGCGCACCCAACGGCGCCGGTCAACCGCCAGGAGGGCGCGGTCGATGGCGGCCGGCGAATCGCGGAGTCAGGGTCATGCAGCAGGCGCCCGCCGGGCAGAGGCCACGCCGAGGTCTTGCAGCATCGGACCGGCCATGGGTCGTCGGCCACGTGGCGCAGCGGAGCCTCTGTGACCGCTGCGCGGTTCATTACTCTTCCTCGACGAGGCCGCCACGTTGAGAGCGGGTGCTCTTTCGGACCTTCGACGCGCGGGGGTGCTGAGCGCCCGTGAGGAACCCTCGGCCACGCGGGCCCACCTGCGCCACGTGACCGTTCAGTCGGTCCCCCGCCGAATCACGTGAGCAGCCGGACGGGGTCACCGCGGGTCTTGGCGGCGAGCATGTCGCGGAGGTAGGCAAAGCGGGAGCGGCGCTGCCGGCGGCAGGTGACCGGGGCCGACAGCAGCCGCGCGATGGTGCGCTCGCCCTCCGCGGACCTACGGCCCAAGGCGGTCATTCTGTTCGCAGACCTACTGATGACGGTTGAGCGGTCACGCCACGGCGCAAGCGAGGTTGTTTAGTGACCACTAACTTATGGTACACTGCTCACCATGAGGGCCACGACACGCATCAGCAAGGACGAACGGCGGCGGGAGATCATCGAGGCCGCCACTCGCGAGTTTGCCGTCGGCGGCCTCAACGGTACGCCGGTGGGGCGCATCGCCGAGAGCGTCGGCGTCTCGCAGCCCTACCTCTTCCAGCTCTTCGGCACCAAGAAGGAGCTCTTCATCGCCGCCGTACGGCGCTCGTTCGAGCGCACCGTGGCGGCGTTCAGGACCGCGGCGGCCGAGGCGGGCGAAGACGCCGGCACCGAGGCAGTGCTGATGGAGATGGGGCTCGCGTACCACCGTCTGCTGGACGACCGCAGGCTCCTGCTCATGCAGATGCAGGCCTACGCGGCCTGTGAGGACGAGGAGATCCGCGACGTCGTGCGAGAGGAGATGCTGCGCCTCGTGAGCTTCGTGCGGTCGGCCTCGGGGGCGCCCGACGCGGCCGTGCGCGAGTGGCTCGCCCAGGGCATGCTGATGAACGTCGTGGCCGCTATGGACCTGACCGGCGTCGACGCCGACTGGGCGCGCATGATGTGCCCCGTCACGGGGGAAGCACTGCAGAAGTAGAAGGCCGGGTGGACGGCTCGTGGCCGTTCCCGGGCGTTTCTTTCGTCGTCAGAAGTAAGTGACTACTAAGTTATCAGAAGGAATCGAGTAAGGGAGATGAGCGGAATGAGTACCAAGGCACTGACCATCTGGACCTTCGTCGTCACCTCGGTGGCGGTGTTCATGGTCTCGCTGGACAACCTGGTGGTGACCACCGCGCTGCCGGTGATCAAGCACGACCTCGGCGCCTCGCTGCAGGGGCTGGAGTGGACGGTGAACGCCTACACCCTCACCTTCGCCGTGCTGCTGCTGACCGGCGCCGCCTTGGGCGACCGGTTCGGGCGCAAGCGCATGTTTCTCGCGGGACTTGCGGTCTTCACTCTGGGCTCGGCGGCGGCTGCCCTGGCGCCGAGCATCGGCTGGCTGATCGCGGCCCGCGCGCTGCAGGGCGTCGGCGGCGCCATTGTGACGCCGCTGACCTTGACGATCCTTTCGGGGGCGGTGTCGCCGGCTCGCCGCGGCCTCGCGCTCGGCATCTGGGGCGGCGTGTCCGGCCTCGCGGTCGCCATCGGCCCGGTGGTCGGCGGCGCCATCGTCGAGGGCGTCTCGTGGCAGTGGATCTTCTGGCTCAACGTTCCGATCGGCCTCGCGCTGCTGCCGATCGCCTGGCGGCGGCTGACCGAGACCAAAGGTGCCAACCGGTCGCTCGATCTGCCCGGCCTCGGCCTCGCCAGCGCCGGCCTGTTCGGCATCGTCTGGGGTCTCGTGCGCGGCAACGCGCACGGCTGGACGAGCCTCGGGGTCGCCGGCTCCATCGGCGCCGGCATCGTCCTCGTCGGCGCCTTCGTCCTCTGGGAGCTCGGCACACGCGAGCCGATGGTCCCGATGCGCTTCTTCCGCAAGCGCGCCTTCTCGGCGGCAAACGTCACCTCGCTGCTGATGAGCTTCGGGATGTTCGGGGCGATCTTCCTGCTCGCCCAGTACTTCCAGGTGGTGCAGGGCCACTCGCCGCTGCAGGCCGGCCTGCGCACGCTGCCGTGGACGGCGATGCCGATCTTCATCGCTCCCATCGCCGGCATCCTCAGCGACCGCATCGGCGCCCGGCCGCTGCTCGTGGCCGGCATGGCGCTGATGGCTGTCGGCCTCGCCTGGATCGCCGTGGTCACCACGCCGACGGTCGCCTACGGGCGGCTGATCCCGGCCTTCGTGATGGCCGGCGTCGGCATGTCGCTGTACTTCGCGCCGGTCGCCAATCTGGTGCTCTCCACGGTGCGACGCAGTGAAGAGGGCAAGGCCAGCGGCGTGAACAACACCGTGCGCGAGGTCGGTGGCGTGTTCGGCGTCGCCGTGCTGGCAAGCGTGTTTTCGGCGGCCGGCAGCTACATCTCGCCGCAGGCGTTCGTGAACGGCATGGTCCCGGCCATCTGGACCGGGGCCGTCGCGGTGGCGCTCGCCGGTATCGCCGCGATCGCGATCCCGCCGCGCCAGGACGTGGTGCCCGACTCGGTGACACTGCTCGCGCGACGCGAGGGAGCAGGCGACGACGAGCTCGTGTGCGAGCCGGAGGCGGCCGCCTGACGCGGCGGCTCGCCGCTCGCCGGCCGCGTCGGCGGGACAGAGTCCGTATCGCCGCGCGCCGTTTGGAGTCCTCCCAGCGGAGATGCGGAGGAGGACGCCTCGAAGGAGGTCCGATGAACGACACCCCCGCCGAACAGCTCCACCATGAGCACGAGCTCGTGCTCATGGTGGTCGAGGCCAAGGATCGCGAGGTCGCCTCCATCGAGAAGACCGGCCACGTGCATGCGGACCGCGGCGCCGTGTCGGCAGATGCTGCGCAGTCGCGGCAGCTCAGCCCGGCAGCGGCTCCGTGTCCCATTCGGAGGGCGCGAACACCGCGCCGGGCTCCGCGCCGACCACCAGCATCACTGTGCCGGCCTCGCGCGCCACGACGCCGCGCTTCGTCCCGGGGTCGGGCACGTAGAGAAAGGTTCCGGCCGGGGCGTCGATCTCCTCGCCGTCCACTCGGTATGTCGCGTGTCCGCTTATGATCAGGAACAGCTCCTCGTGCCGGGTCCCGCCGTCGACGAGCTCGGTGTGATCGTGCGTCAGGACGTCGCTCGCCTGCCGCGCTTTGGCAAGGTTGGTCCCGAACGAGCCGATGCCGAAGAAACGCCGCAGCGGCTTCCACTCGGTGGTCGGATAGTCGTCGTCGATCTCGAACGGCAGGTCGTCGATGTGTGCCGTCCTGTAGGTTGCGCCTGGCGCTGCGTCGCTCATGACCTGAGCCTCCCGGGTCGTTGGCAGATTCCGGCGGGAGTCTAGCAGGGGCGCGACGTGGGTAGGCTCACGCCATGTCCTCGAGACGCGACACCGTGGGTCTCATCGCCGCCGTGCTCGGCACGGAGGCGATTGGCGGCATGAGTGCCGTGGCCGCGGGCGGGGACTTCGTCAGGTATTTCGACGCGTTGCGCAAACCGCCGCTGACACCGCCCCCGGCCGTCTTCGGGCCGGCGTGGACGGCGCTCTATCTGCTGATGGGCATCGCCGCCTGGCTCGTGTGGCGCGAGGGCCTCGACCGGCGTACGGCCCTCGCGCTGGGCTTGTTCGCGGCGCAGCTCATCCTCAACTTCGCCTGGTCGCTGATCTTCTTCGGCCAGCACCGCGCCGGACTCGCGCTCATCGAGATCGCCCTGCTTTGGCTCACGATCCTCGCGACCATCCT
>CAIOZS010000319.1 GCA_903862845.1 uncultured Thermoleophilia bacterium | reverse complement strand
GCCGGCGCCGCGTCCGCCCTCCACGTGACTGGGCTCAGGCCTCGGGGGCCGCCTCGTCCTCGGTCTTGACCGCGGCGGCCTCGTCGGTCGCCTCGGCCTCGTCGTCGGCGCTGCCGCCGGCCGGAAAGACGTCGTCGCTGAGGCCCAGCTCGGGCTCGTGCTCCTCGATGAGCTCCTCGGCGGCTTCTGCGACGATCTCGGCGGCGACTTCGACCACGGCCGCGTCCTCGAGCGCCTCGACAAGCTCTTCGACGGTCTCGGCCGCTTCGATCTCGGCCTCGACGATCGCGGCGGCGACTTCGACCGCGGCGACCGCCTCGATGATCTCTTCGGCCTCCTCGATGGTCTCGACGGCCTCGATGATCTCTTCGACCTCGGCCTCAAGCTCGGCCGCCTCGACGATCTCCTCGACCTCGGCCTCGAGCTCGGCTGCCTCGACGGCCTCGGCGATCTCCTCGACCGCGGCCTCAAGCTCGGCCGCCTCGACGATCTCCTCGGCTTCGGCCTCCGGCGTCGCCACGGGCCGCAGAGGCTTCACGTTGTCGCCGTCGACGCGCTTGATGCTGAGGCTCAGGCGGCGGCGGTCGGAGTCGACCTCGATGATCTTGACCTGCACCTGCTGGCCCACGGAGACGACCTCATCGGGGCGCTCGACGTGGCGGTTGGCCAGCTCGCTGATGTGCACGAGACCCTCGATACCTTCGTAGATCTCGACGAAGGCGCCGAAGGCGACGATCTTGGTGACCCGGCCTTCGACGACGTCGCCGACCTTGTGCTGGGCCACGATCTTCTGCCACGGGTCTTCCTGGGTCTGCTTGAGACCGAGGCTGATGCGCTGGCGGTCGCGGTCGATGTCGAGCACCTTGACCTTGACCTTCTGGTTGACCTGCAGCACCTCGGACGGGTGGTTGATGTGCGTCCAGCTGAGCTCCGAGATGTGGATGAGGCCGTCGATGCCGTCGAGGTCGACGAAGGCGCCGAAGTCGACGATGTTGCTGATCGTGCCCTCGACGACGTCGCCGACATTGAGCTCGTCGATGATCTGCTGGCGCACTTCTTTGCGCTCCTCTTCGAGGACGGCGCGCCGGCTGAGCACCACGTTGTTACGGTTGCGGTTCATCTCGATGACGCGGCAGTTGAGCTCCTGGGTGACGTACTCCTGGAGGTCCTGCACGCGGCGGATGTCGACCAGCGAGGCCGGCAGGAAACCGCGCACGCCGAGGTCGAGGATGAGGCCGCCCTTGACGACCTCGATGACCGTGCCGGTGACCGGCTCGCCGCTCTCGAAGGCGCCCTCGATGCGCTTCCACGCCTTCTCGAAGCGGGCGCGCTTCTTGCTGAGGATGAGGCGCCCGTCGGCGTCTTCTTTGGTCATGACGAGGGCGTCGATCTCCTCGCCCAGCGTGACCTCTTCTGAGGTATTGACGTTCTTGCGGATGCTGAGCTCGTTGACCGGGATGACGCCTTCGGACTTGTAGCCGATGTCGACGAGGACCTCGTCCTTGTCGATGCGCACCACGTTGCCGGTGACGATGTCGCCCTCACCGAACACCGTCATGGTGAGGTCGTAGTTGGGGACGATCTCGCCGTCCACCTCGATGAGGAAGCCTTCGCTGCCCTCTACGATCCTGGGGTCGTTGGCCGCCGCGAGCCGTGTGTCGATCGGTTTCTCTGCCATGTGGTGTCGTTGCCTCCCGGTCAAGGATGCGGCCCATCGTTTACAGGACAACAAAAAGCCCGCGGACCGCAGCGGGCCGAAACTACGGCAGTATAGCACGGGCGCGAGGGCAACAGGGCAGCGTGCCGATCCGAACGGCTCGCCGCCTCAGCCCTTGGCTGCCACCCAGTCGGCGCCGACTCCCACCTCAACCTCGAGCGGCGGATCCATCTCGTAGGCGCCGCACATGGCGTCGCGCAGCAGGGGCACGCACTCCTCGACCTCGGCCGCGGGGCACTCGAGGACGAGCTCGTCGTGCACCTGGAGGACGAGCCGCGCGCCCAGCTTGCGCCGCGCGAGCTCGCGGCTCACGGTCACCATGGCCACCTTGATGATGTCGGCGGCCGTGCCCTGCAGCACGGTGTTGACCGCCAGGCGCTCGCCCAGCGAGCGCAGGCGAAAGGTGCCGGAGCGCAGCTCCGGCACGGCCCTGCGCCGCCCGAACAGCGTGGTCACGTAGCCGTCCCGCGTGGCCTCGGCGATCACACGTTCGCGAAACTCGCGGACCTTGGGGTACTTGGCGAAGTAGGCGTCGATGAAGGCCTTGGCCTCCTCCACCGGGATGTCGACCTGCTCCGACAGGCCGAACGCGGAGAGGCCGTACATGATGCCGAAGTTGGTGGCCTTGGCGTGCTCGCGCTGGCGCTTGGTGACCTCTTCCAGCGGGATGCCGGCGACGGCCGCCGCGGTGACGCGGTGCACGTCCTCGCCGCGGTGATAGGCGCCCAGCAGCGCCGGCTCCTGCGAAAGCAGCGCCATAAGGCGCAGCTCGATCTGCGAGTAGTCGGCGACCACCAGCTTGCAGCCCTCGTCGGCCACGAAACAGGCGCGGATCTCGGTGCCCAGGTCGGTGCGCACCGGGATGTTCTGCAGGTTGGGATCGACGCTCGAGAGCCGCCCCGTCGCGGCGACCATCTGCTTGAAGGTACTGTGCACGCGTCCCGTGCGCGCGTCGATGTGCCCCGGCAGCGGCTCGAGATAGGTGTTGATCAGCTTGGTGAGCTCGCGCCACTCCTCGACGGCCGGGATGATGGGGTGTTGGTCGCGCAGGCCGCGCAGCACGCGCGCGTCGGTCGAGTAACCGGTCTTGCCCTTCTTGCCGCGCTGCAGGCCGAGACGCACGAAGAGGATCTCGGCGAGCTGCTGCGGCGAGGCCACGGTGAAGTCCTCGCCGGCGAGACGGATGATCTCATCGTGCAGCTCGTCGACGCGGTCGCGCAAGCGAGCGGTGATCTCGCCGAGCCGGTACGGGTCCATCTTGACGCCAGCGGCCTCCATCTGCGCGAGCACGTGCACGAGCGGCAGCTCGATCTCGCGAAACAGCCGTTCGAGGCCAAGCTCGACGAGGCGTGGGCGCTGGGCTGCGGCCACGCGCCACGTGAGCACGGCACGCGTGGCCGCGGCCGCCTCGGCGCGCGGCCCCTCGACCAGCACGGCACCGTCGTCGGCGCCGGCAAGGGTAAACACGCCGCGCTCCTTCTCGGGCAGTTCCGGCGCCAGCAGATACGCAGCCACGGCGGTATCGAACGCCGGCCCGCACGGCGCCGCCGCGTAGCCCGGCTGCGCCTTGGCGTCGTGCACCACGGCGTGCGCCGCGAGGAGCCACAGGGCGGCCGGCCGGTCGCGGCCGGCGGCGGCGACCTGCACGGCCGCGCCGCCGCAATGGACGGCGACGGCGAAGCCGTCTTCGCCGTCCTCCCGCGGCTCGAACGCCACAGCCGTCTCGGTGCGCTCGAGCGCCGCCGCCAGCGGCCCCACGTCCGCTTCGTGGGCGAGATGCACGGGCGGCCCGCCGACCACGATCGCGCGCGCGTCCGCGGGCGCGCCGCCTTGAGCGACGACGGCCGGAGCTCCCGCGGAGCGCGCGCCGGAGCCGGACATGTCCTGCAGCCGGCGCCTCAGGGCGCGGAGCTCGTACTTCTCAAAGACGGCGTCGACGCGCGCCACCGGCAACTGGTAGCCGCCGCGCGCGACCAGCTCGACGAGGTCCTCCTCAAGCGGCACGTCGAGCACCATGGTCGCGAGGCGTTTGGAGAGGCGCGCGCTGCCCTCATGCTCGGCGAGCAGCGCGCGCCGCTTCGCGCTGTTCACCTCGTCCAGGCGCTCGTACAGCGCCTCGATGCTGCCGAACTGCTGCAGAAGCGCCGCGGCCGTCTTCTCGCCGACGCCGGGCACACCGGGGATGTTGTCGCTGGTGTCACCCTTGAGCCCGATGTAGTCGGGGATCATGGCGGGCGTCACGCCGAAGCGCTCCACCACGACCGCCGGCGTGTAGATCTTGACGTCGGTGATGCCGCGGCCGGTGCTCATCACCCAGATGTCGTCGTCGACGACCTGCATCGCGTCGCGGTCGCCGGTGACGACGATCGCGCCCACGCCCTGCCGCTTGGCCTCCTCGGCAAGCGTGCCGAGAATGTCGTCGGCCTCGTACCCGGGCTTCACCAGATTGACGATGCCGAAGGCCTCCATGAGCTCGGGGAACCGGCTCCACTGCTGCGACAGCGGCTCGGGCATGTGCGGCCGCTGCGCCTTGTACGCCTCATACTCCTCGTGGCGGAACGTCTTTTCGCGAGCGTCCCAGGCGACGACGACGCTCGCCGGGCGATACTCGGTGACGATCTTGAGCAGCATCTGGCTGAGCCCGTAGATGGCGTTGGTGGGAAAGCCGTCGCGCGTCGTGATGCTCTCGGGCAGCGCAAAGAAGGCCCGATAGGCAAGACTGCTGCCGTCGAGCAGGAAGAGGCGGTTCTCGAGGGACGGGTCGGCCACAGCGTCTCCTTGGTCGCAGCGATTCTACCCCGCCCGCCGGCAGAGACGCCGCGCCGGCCTCAGAGCTCCGCCGCGGGAGCCTGCTCGTTCAGCACCAGCCAGTAGAGCCCGAGACTGTTGACCGCGTGCATGAACTGCGTGAAATCGACGGGCTTGCGGATGTAGCTGTTGGCGCCCAGGTCGTAGCACCTGGCCAGGTCGCTCTCGACGTTGGACGACGTGAGGATGACGACCGGCAGCCGCTTGGTCCGCGGCTCACGGCGGATCTGCTCGAGCACCTCCATCCCGGCGATCTTTGGCAGCTTGAGATCGAGCAGCACCACGTGCGGCAGAACCCTCGGGTCGCGGCCCGCGTGCGCGCCGCGGCAGAACAGGAAGTCCAGGGCCTCCGCGCCGTCGCGAGCCACTTCGACGCGATTGGCCACGTGGTTCTGCGTCAGCGCCCGCAGCGTCAGCTCGATGTCGTCGTCGTTGTCTTCCACGAGCAGGATGAGCCGCTCATCAGCCATCCATCCTCCTTGTCGGTCGAGCGTGAGGGAGAACGTCGCCCCAGAGTCTACAACGCTTGCCGCTCAGACTGAGCCGCCATGGCGCCTCCCGCAGGCGTCTCAGCGCCGGCCGCCCGCACTCCTCTAGCTTCGCCGCTTCACCAGCAGAACTTGCGTGCCCAAGGGGCCGCAGGTGAACTGCACGGCGTCGCACAGGGCGCGCATGAAATGGATGCCGCGGCCGCTGCTCTGCGAAGCCTCGGGCGCGCGGATCGGCGTGGCGTCGAGGCCGCCGCCGCCGTCCGCAACCTCGACGGCCACCTCATCGTCGTAGCAGAAGAAGCGCACGCGGATGTCGTCGTCGGCGCCGTGGGGCGATCCGTGCAGCAGAGCGTTGGCGAGAGCCTCCGCCACGGCGACGCTGAGCTCAAACAGACCGGGTCCATGCAGCCCGGCCACCTCCGCGAATGCCGTGACCCTGCGGCGCGCCGTGGGCAACGCGTCTGTGCTCGCCGCGAAGGTAAACTCGTGCTCCCAGCTCGGCTTGGCCGGCAGAGCGATGGGCTCGTCGCCCGCGGCGATCTCGACGGCGGGGTGCGGCAGCGGCGGCGGCACGAGCCCGGCCTGCGTCAGCACCGTCCTGGCCGTCGCGTCTTCGACGGCGACCACAAGCTCGCCGCCGGCGCGGTGAAAGCTCTCCGCCGCCTCCTGCAGCGCGACCACCTCAGCGCCGCCCAGCGTCGTGCCGGAGTCCACGTCGAGGACGATGTCGGTGGCTCCGGACTGCCGACAAAAGTCCAGCTCGGCGCGCAGATCGCCGGCCAGATCGCCGTCGGGCCCGCTACCCCACCGAATCACGCAGACCCCGCCGCGGAACGCCGCGGAGACGTGACTGCCCGGGCGCCTTACGAGGTGCTCGTCGTCAGGCATCCGCCGGTTTGTGTGCGTCGCTGGCATAGGGCACGGGCGGCTCGAAACGGCAATCCTCTTGCCCTGGCCAGCCGCCGAACGGGTAGGTGCAGTGCATCTTGTGAAGCTGCTCGCCGAGGTCGTCGAACCGTGCGTGAATGCGCTCGACCGACTCGTCCGTCATGGTGAACGAGCGCACGCCGTCGAGGAAGGCCTGGCGCAGCGCATCCATGCGCAGCTCGAGCTCGTCAAACTCGGCCCGCCAGACGTCGAGGTCGCCGGGCCCGGGGGTTCTAAGGTTGCGGGTCTCGCTCATCGGTCCTCCCGATTCGTCATGCTGCTCCTCTGGGCTCATACCCCGCCCTCCGGCTTCACAACCGCCGGTCCGCTGCCGTTCGCAGGGTAGACTGCGTGCCGACGGGGCCGCCCAAAGGACGTCGGCACGGGCACGAGGAGGCGCGGCGGCCACGAGAGCTCGCGGCGGCCGGCGCATGGGGCGTGCGGAGAGGTCGCCACCAGACGGCCGCGGAGCAAAGGGGAAAGAGTGGTGTCGGAAGGGGGACTTGAACCCCCATGAGGTTATGCCCTCACTAGGCCCTCAACCTAGCGCGTCTACCAATTCCGCCATTCCGACACTGAGGGAAGCAGAGTATAGGAAAGTCGCGGGCGAACTTCAACGCGGGGCCGGCCCGGCGAGCAAGGCGCTGCGCTCCCGCGGGCGCCGCTCATGACGATGGGCGGTCACCTGCTGCGCAGGTCCCGCCCATCGGCGGCGCCCCCTTCGGTGCCCCAACGTGCTCGAGGCTGTGGCCTGCAGAGACCATGGCGCCGACTCATCTTCACTCATGTCAAGTATAGAGCCGGCGCGCCGGTGGAACAACGTTACTTGCGCAGTGAAGCGAAAGAGAGGGAGGCCCGCATGAGCGCGCGCGTCCTTGTGGGGAGCTGTTCGTGGACCGACCCCACGCTGATCGCCGGCGGGCGCTTCTACCCGCGCGGCGTCACCAGCGCCGAAGCACGACTGAGGTACTACGCCGAGCAGTTCCCGATCGTCGAGGTCGACGCCACCTACTACGCGCCGCCGTCCGCGCGCAATAGCGAGCTGTGGGCGGCGCGCACGCCCGCAGGCTTCGTCTTCAACGTGAAAGCCTACGCCCTGCTCACGGGGCACCCGGCGCGCGTCGAGCGCCTCCCCGCGTGGCTCCGCGAGGCTCTGCCCGCCGAAACGCTCGCCAAGAAGAACGTCTACCGCAAGGATGTCGCTGCGGACGCCGTAGAGAAGCTCTGGGAGCTGCACCGGCGCGCGCTGTCGCCGCTGGCCGACGCCGGCAAGCTCGGCGCCGTTCTCTTCCAGTTCCCGCCGTGGTTCGTGCGCTCGGAGGCCAACGCCGCCTACCTGCGCGAGCTGCCGCGACGACTGCCCGGCTGGACGCTCGCCGTGGAGCTTCGCGGCGGCGGCTGGATGGACCAGCAGGCCGCCGCCGGTACGCTCCGCCTTCTGGAGGACGCCGGGCTCGCCTACGTCTGCGTCGACGAACCGCAGGGCTTCCGTTCGAGCACGCCGGCGACCGTCGCCGCCACCGCGCCTCTGGCGATCGTGCGGCTGCACGGGCGCAACGCGGACACCTGGGAGGCGAAGACCAGAGTGGCGTCGGAGCGCTTCAAGTACCTCTACAGCGACGACGAGCTGCGCGAGTGGGTCCCGCAGGTGCGCGAGCTGGCGCGGCAGACGCAGGCAGTGCACGTCCTCTTCAACAACAACTACGAGGACTGGGGCATGCGCAACGCGCGGCGGATGGCGCAGCTGCTGGGCGTGGAGACCGGGCCGGCACAGGCGGCGCTGGACCTGTGATGCGGCGCTGGCCGAGCGCGGCGCGCCGGCGCCGGCCAGGCTCGGGCCTCCGGCGCCTTGCCGCCCTGGCAGCGCCGCGCCAGAAGGCGCCTCACAGCTTTGTCACGATCCATTTCAGGAGCTCGCGTCTCTCGATGCCTGCGTTTCTCGTCCTCCCGTCCACATCGGGGCGGCACGTCATGCCCTCACAGAGCTCGCCGATATCGTAGGGATAGCTCGCCCTTGTGGACTGCGTCGCGATGGTCCTCCGCTCGCCGCCGTCTCGCACGCCGACAGCCCACTCGAAGCACCCGCAGACGTCGGTCTCCGAGCGCCTCAGGACCAGGCGCACGTCGACCACGCTGCCCGCCTCCACCTCGACTTCCCGCGCGATGGGGAAGAACACCTGGCGCCACACCTCCGAGACGACGACATCGACGTGCTCCGGCAGGTTCGTCATCCACGAGCTCTCTTTGATGAACGTGATCCTGTCGTCCATGCCGTTCTGGCGAGCGACCTGTCTGGCGACCTCGATGATGCTGTCGGACTCGATCGCGTAGACCCGCGCGGCGCCGGCCTGACAGGCGAAGTACGAGAGGATGCCCGTTCCCGCGCCGAGGTCAACGACGACATCTCCCTCTTTGACGACCTTGGCGATGGCTCGCCTGAACGACTCCGTTCGCACCGAGTCCTCCAGCAGGAGACGGTGGAAGGCGAGTCCTTTGTAGCCGCTGAAGCTGAAAGGCACCAGAGTCAGGTCGTCGGTCACCCGCCGGCGGTCGTACTGTTCCCTCACGCGACCATCCCTTCGAGTCCGGCGCCGTGAGCCCGCACTGCGGCCGCGGCGCAGCCCAATCGGGCGCCGGCGACCCGCAGACCTGCCGGCACGACTCCTCTCACGAGCACACAAGTACGCCGGGCCGCCCGTTCGAGCAGCCGGCCAGAACCCGCAGGGCGGATGGAGAAGGCCGCTGGGGCCCGCGTGCGGCAACGCCGGCGCCGGACCTCCCGTCCGCGGTCCTCAGGGACGTCCGCGCCTCGGCCGCTGCCTCAGAAGTCCAAGAGCAAGCCCTTCTCACCCCAGCTGTTGCCCCAGCTGTTGCCGCCGACGACGCCTTCGAGGTCACCCTCGGCGAGCTCGGCCGCCGCCGCTTTGATCTCGCCCGCGCTGCAGTCGAATCCCTCGGCGCCGATGAGCTCCATCCGTTCCGTCTCGTCCGCCACCCCCATCACCTGGGCGCGAAACGCCTCATCCGTCGTCATTCTCTCGATGAATGCTGCGGCCTGCTCCTGCGACATCGTCGATCTCCCTTCGTTCCGTTTGACGCCGCATCCGGGTTCGCCGGCCGTCGCGAGTGCCGCCGACCGGATCCATACTCCAGGAGTATAGGCTCGGCCATGCGGGACGAAGCCGTTGGATGCGCGCCGCGCAGACCGGTGGAGCACCGGGCGGCGCGCGCCCGGCTCGGCCCTCGAGCGCCGGCCAGGCTCAGACCTCCGGCGCCGCCAGGATCTCACGCATCTGCGCGTCGACGGTGACGCCCCAGCGCGCGAGCTCGGCAAAGAACCGCTCGCAGGGCACGATCTGCTCGGGCACGAACACTCCGGGGCCGGCGATCTCGCCGCTGGCCATCATCTTGGCGACGATCGCCGGCGGGATGCCGGTGTCGACGTCGCCGCCGCCGGCGCCGTGCTCCTTGCAGGCCGGGACGGTGGCGCGCACGCGC
Organism: uncultured Thermoleophilia bacterium; assembly: GCA_903862845.1. Lineage (GTDB taxonomy): Bacteria > Actinomycetota > Thermoleophilia > UBA2241 > UBA2241 > CAIXSE01. The sequence goes on along the minus strand of CAIOZS010000319.1, from coordinate 27,219 downwards.
CACTCCACCCGGCGCCCGTCTTTGAGGCCACGCACCACCCCGAGCAGGTAGTCGACGTCGTCGAGCACGACGCCGGCGGGCCGCGCGATCTCGCCGACGACCTTGAGAAGCACGTCGCGCGGCCGCACGTGGCCACCCCTCACCTCGACCTCGTCGGTGCGCGTCATGCCGATCGTATTCAGAAAGCGCATCTGTTGCGTAAACTCGGCGGGCAGCGACAGCTTGAAGGTCGCGCTCCTGAGCCCCTGATCCTTCCACGTGTGCCAGAAGGTGAACGGCTCGGAGTGGATCGTGTAGTGCGCCTCGAGGATGCCGGCCGGCTCACCGAAGTCGATGTCCTCCGGCCCCTCACCTCCGCTGATGTCCATGTTCCAGTGGCCACCCACGAGCTCCGGCGCCGTGACGCTGAACTCGTCGCACAGGGTCTCGAGAGAATACGGGGGGGCCCAGCCGTCGTAGCCGCTCCAGTCGGTGTCGTCGACGTTGCCGCACAGGGCGTGCGCCTCTTCCACCACGTCCAGCCGCTCGGCACCGTACTTGGCGAGGATGTTGGTGACGCCGGGGGCGCCGCCCATGGCGATCACGGCGGTGACGCCGGCCTTCTCGAACTCGCCGGCCAGCTCCACCTGCTGCTTGGTCACGTGAAAGAGGCCGCCCATGTCGGTGTAGTGCACCCTGGCGGCCGCCGCGGCGTGCATCACGGTGATGTTCCAGAAGTGCTGCGTAGCGTTGACCATGGCGTCGCAGCCGGCGATGGCCTTCTTGACGCTCTCCGCGTCGCGGGCGTCGACGAAGACCGCCTTGGCCCTGTCGCCGCCGTAGGTGGCGGCCACGGCGCGCGCCTGCTCCTCGTCGAAGTCGCCGACGACGATCTCGTCGACCTCGGGGCTGATGGCAAGCTCTTTGACAGCCCAGCGACCCATGGCGCCGGCGCCGATGACGGCGATCCTCATGAGGCTTCCTCCTGCACGCTCGGACGGGGTACACTCTGAGCCTGAGCCTAAGTGGTTCGCAGCGCGAAGTACAGACCGTTATCATGAGCGCTGGCGAGTCCCTCTTTTCCGCAGGTTGGGATGGTGACGGTGGCGTTGTACGGCCTTGAGGTCGACGACTGGAACGCTCTTGAGCGTGAAGTCGTCGACCTCTTCACCGCCCTGCTGCGCGTCGACACCACGAACCCGCCCGGCAACGAGACGGCTTGCGCCCTCGTGCTGCAGGACTACCTGGCGGGCAACGGCATCGCCAGCACCCTCGTCGGCGAAAGTCCGCAGCGTCAGAACCTCGTCGCGCGCCTCGACGGCGCGCGCCCCGGCCCCACGCTGACCTACATGGGTCACATGGACGTCGTGCCCGCCGACGCCGGCGAATGGAGCGTGCCGCCCTTCGCCGGCGTTGTGAAGAACGCCTACGTGTGGGGCTGCGGCGCCACCGACATGAAGAATCAGGTGGCCGCCGAGGCTGTGGCGCTGGCGCGCCTCAAGCGCTCGGGCGCCGACTTCGCCGGCACGGTCAAGTACGCAGCCACCGTCGACGAAGAGGTCGGCGACCACTGCGGCGTGCGCTGGCTCTGCCGCAACGAGCCCGACACGCTGCGCTCCGAGTACCTCGTGAACGAAGGCATGGGCGGCCTCTGGCTGCAGGTCGGCGGCCAGAAGGTCTTCCTGCTCGCCGCCGCCGAGAAGGCTTTCGCGCAGTTCCGCATCCGCACGCGCGGGCGCGGCGGCCACGCGTCGGTGCCCGAGAAGGAGCGCAGCGCGGTCATCGACCTGGCGCGCGCCGTTGTCGCCCTCGGCCTCTACGACCCACCGGCCATCGTCTCTCCGCTCACGGCGCAGTTCATCGACGCGGTCGTCACCGAGGCCGGCCTGCGTGCGCGCCTCAAAGACCCCGGCACGGCGCGCGCCGCCGGCGCCGACCTGCGCCGCCTCGACGCGGAGCTCGCCTCGCTGGTCGAGCCTCTGCTCGGCGCCACGTTCACGCCCACGATGCTCGACGCCGGCAAGGCTGTGAACGTTATCCCCACGCGTGCCGAAGCCTCCATCGACTGCCGCATCCTGCCCGAGATGACCGCCGCCGGCACCGCTGAGCTGGTGGCCGCCGTCCTCGATCCGCTGGGCATCGACTGGGAGCTCGAGTGGATCGACTCGACCACGCCCAACGCGTCGCCGGCGCCGACCGCGCTCAGCGAGAGCATCGCGCGCGTCGTGCGTGGGGACTTCCCGGACGCGGTGCTGGCGCCCATGTGCTCCGGCAGCTTCACCGACTCGCGCTGGGTACGCGAGCGCTTCCCCGACTGCATCGCGTACGGCTTCGCTCCGTACGTCGCCGAGAGCTTCCATGCCATGAGGGGCGGCCGCGACCACGAGCCCGACGAACGCATCCGCGTCGAAGACGTCACCTACCAGGCGCTCTTCTTTGAGCGTCTCGCCCGCGAACTGCTCGCCTGATGCCGCTGCGCCTCGCGAGTCCCGTGCTGCGCGACCGCTTTCGCGGCGTCCTGCTCGGCCTCGCGGTCGGCGAGGCGTTGGGCGCGCCGGCCGATTTCCTCACCGCGGCGCAGATCCAGGAACGCTACGGCGTTATCACCGAGATGCTCGGCGGCGGCTGCCACGACGTGGCGCCCGGCGAGGCCTCCGACGCCACGGCGATGATGCTCTGTCTCGCGGAAAGTCTGGCCGACCGCCGCGGCTTCGACCCCGAGGACATCATGGAGCGCTTCCTGAGATGGTTCGACGGCACGCCGCGCGACGTGAGCCTGACGGTCCGCACCGTGATGCTGAGCTTCCGCTCCGGCACGCACTGGGATCTCGCTTCCCGGCGCGCCTTTGAGATCCTCGGCAGCCCCACGGCAGGTAACGGCAGCCTCATGCGCTGCGCGCCTCTGGCCTTGCTGTACTGCGGCGACGCCGAGGAGCGCCACGCCACCTCGCAGCGCGAGTCCACGCTCACGCACTTCGACCGCCTCGCCGGCTGGGCCTGCGTGGCCTTCAACGACCTCCTCGACGCCGCGATCGCCGGCGAGGTGCGCGAAGAGCTGCCATCCATCGCCCACACCATCGACGAGGAAGACAAACGCGTCAGCGCCACGCTGCGTGAGGCGCTGGAAGCCGAGCCGGAAGAGGTCCAGAGCTCGGCCTTCGTCCTCGACACCTTGCGCACGGCGGTCTGGGCGGTGCTTCACACGGGCACGTTCGAGGAAGCCGTCTGCTTCTCCGTGAACCTGGGCAACGACGCCGACACCGTCGGCGCCGTGACCGGCGCCCTGGCCGGCGCCGTGTACGGCGAGGCGGGCATCCCGCCGCGCTGGCTCGCGCCCCTGCAGGGGCGCGAGCGCATCGCGGCGGTCGCCGAGCGCCTCGCCGATCTCGCGCTCGCCGCCGGCGACTGACGCTGCGCCGCGCCGGCGGCCCTCGCGCGTCCATGGCGTCGGGTTGCTTTCACAACGTTCACTGCGTACATTACGCCGTTGACGAAGGTTCCGGCGGGCTCTCGGGAGGCAGGGGAATGGAAGAACACGCGCGCGCCGCTGAGCAACGCCGGCTGGTCGAGGAGTTCGGCCTGCTGTACGAGCGCATGGGCAGCACCCGCATGGGCGGCCGCGTGTCGGGCTACCTCATGATGTGCGATCCTCCGGTCCAGTCTCTGACCGGGATCGCCGAGGCGCTCGGCGTGAGCAAAGCCGCGGTCAGCGGAGCCGTTCGCGGGCTGCTGCAGTTCGGGGTCGTCGAACGCGTCAGCGAGCCCGGCCGGCGCGGCGATTCCTACCGCGCTCTCCCCGGCCAGATGGACACCATGCTGGGCCTCGACCACGTGCGCACCCTGCACACCCTGCTCGACCGCGGGCTCGCCTCCGTGGCCGACAAGGACCAGACCCACTCGAACTACGCGCTGATGCGCGACCTGCGCGAATTCTCCGCGTTCCTGGAGGCAGAGATCCCCGGCGTCCTCGAACGCTGGGTGCGGCGCAGCACCGAATCCGCCGCGGCGCGCGGCGCGCTCCCCCCCGACGACGACCCCACCCGACGCTCTGGAGGCACCACGTGAGCTGGCTGACCAAGATATCCCTGCGCAACCGCTCCATCGTCGGCCTCGTGGTCGTCGCCGTCGTCGTCTTCGGCGCCATCGCCGTCTCCTCGCTCAAGCAGGAACTGATCCCCGACCTGACGTTCCCGTACCTGACCGTGTTCACCATGGATCCGGGGTCGTCGCCGAGCGACGTGGAACGCAACGTCACGACGCCGCTGGAGCAGGCGATCAAGACCACGAGCGGCCTCAAGGAGTTCGACTCGTTCTCCAACGAGGGCATGAGCATCATCACCGTGCAGTACGAGTTCGGCACCGACATGAAGGCGAAGGAAGCGGTGGTCCAGCAGGCGGTCTCGGGCGTGCAGACGCTGCCGCAAACCGCCATGGCCCCCAAGGTCGCGGCGCTCAACTTCAACTCCATGCCGGTAGTACAGCTCGCCGTCACGTCGTCGCTCCCGCCCCAGGCGCTGGCCACACAGCTGGGCGCCCAGGTGGTGCCCAGCCTTCAGGGCATCCCCGGCGTGCAGGCCGTCACGCTCTCCGGCGTGGAGCAGATGCAGTTGCAGATCCAGCTCAAGGCGGCCAAGGTCGCGCGCCTCGGCGTCGACCCCACGCAGATCGCCGCGACGATCCAGCAGGCGAACGTCACCACCGGTGCCGGCAGCGTCACCTCCGGGAGCCTCGTCTACCCCATCACCGTCACGGCGCGGGCGCAGACCGTGCAGGCGATCCAGGACCTCGTGATCGCTCCGGCCTCCACGTCGCCGCTGAGCGCCGCGACCGCGGCCGGCGGCAGCGGCTCGGCGGCCTCGACCTCCGCGGCGGCCGCAGCCACGGCCCGCCCGGTAACGCTCGGCGAGATCGCCGACGTGCGCATCGCCCCGGCGCCGCTCACCGCCGTCACGCGCACCAACGGCAAGTCGTCGATCGGCATCTCCATCAGCAAGGCCTCTACCGGCAACACCGTCGACATCGCCAATGCCGTCGCCGAGAAGCTGCCTGCCCTCACCCGCGACCTCGGCGGCCTGACCAAGATCACCACCGTCGTCGACCAGTCCGTCTACATCAAGGAGAGCATCACGTCGCTGTGGCGCGAAGGGCTCATCGGCGCGGTGTTCGCCGTCCTCATCATCTGGGTCTTCCTGAGGAGCTGGCGCTCGACCCTCATCGCCAGCCTCTCGATCCCGCTCAGCGTCATCGGCGCCCTCATCATCCTCTTCTCGCGCGGAGAGTCGCTGAACATGCTCACCCTCGGCGGCCTCACGATTGCCATCGGACGCGTGATCGACGACTCCATCGTCGTGATCGAGAACACCTACCGCCACCTGCAGGAGGGCGACGACGTGCGCACCGCCGCCTACACCGGCACGCGTGAGGTCGCGGGCGCCATCACCGCGAGCACGCTCACGACGGTCGCGGTGTTCCTCCCGCTCGGCTTCGTGCACGGCCTTGCCTCGGAGTTCTTCCGGCCGTTCGCCCTCACCGTGACGTTCGCCCTCCTCTGCAGCCTTCTCGTGGCCCTGGTCGTCGTCCCCGTGGCCGCCACGTGGGTGCTCTCCAAGCGCCAGGTCGGCCACCGTAACGCCGACGAGACCACGCGGCTGCAGCGCGCCTACCTGCCGGCCCTCAGATTCGCCCTCGACCACAAGATCGTCACCCTCGTGCTGGCGGTCGCGATCTTCGCCGGCACCATGGCCCTCACGCCCCTGCTGAAGACCAACCTCTTCGACAGCTCGGCGCAGAACACGATGTCCGTCACCCAGACGCTCCCGCCGGGCACGAGCCTCGACGCGACCATGGCCTCGGCCACGAGGATCGAAGCCATCCTCAAGGACACCGCCGGCGTGAAGATCTACCAGGTCACCGCGGGCAGCACCGGCAGCCTCTTCGGCTCCGGCGGCGGCACCAGCGCGTCGTCCAGCCAGGCCGTGTTCACCATCGTGACCGACCCGAACATGGACAAGCTCACCATCGTCGATAAGGTGCGCACGGAGGTGGCCAAGCTGAGCAACGCCGGCGTCATCACGGTGACCGGCGACGACGCCTCCATGGGCGGCATGTCCACGATGGAGGTCCGCGTCTCCGCCAGCGATCCGCTCGTGCTCAAGGCGGCCAACGACATCGTCCTCAAGAGAGTGAAGACGGTGGACGGTCTTGCCGACGTCAAGTCCAACCTCAGCGAAGGGCGCCCGTCCGCCACCGTGGCCATCGACCAGGCCAAGGCCGCGGCGGCCGGCGTCACCCCTTCGACCCTGAGCCTCTACACCACGTTGATCCTGAACGGCTACCCCGTCGGCGTCGTGCCCACCGCCGAAGGAGTGCTGCCGGCGCAGGTCATGGTCCAGGACATCAAGCTACCGCCGATCCCCGGCGCCGTGAGCGCCCTGCTCACGAGGCTCCCGGTACCCGGCTCCAAGGGCATGGTCCCACTGGGCGAGATCGCCACCATCGTCGAGGTCAAGGCGCCGGTGCAGGTCACCCACGTCGACGGCGCGCGCACGGCGAGCATCACGGCCGCGTCCGTGAACAACAACATCGGCGCGGCCTCGAGCGCCGTCACCGCTGCCATGGACGGCGTGAAGCTGCCCGCCGGCGCCTCGTGGGAGCTGGCCGGCGCCACGCAGGCGACCAACGACGTGTTTCGCACGCTGGGCATCGCCATGCTCATCGCCATCCTGCTCGTCTACGTCATCATGGTGGCCACGTTCCGCAGCCTGCTCAACCCACTCATCCTGCTGGTCAGCATCCCCTTCGCCGCCGTCGGTGCCGTCGTCGCCCTGGTCCTCACCGGGACGGCGCTGGGCATGCCCAGCCTCGTCGGCCTGCTGATGCTGATCGGCATCGTGGTCACCAACGCCATCGTCCTTCTCGACCTCGTCGAGCAGTTCCGTCGCCGTGGCATGGACGCGCGGACGGCCGTGATCGAGGGCAGCCGGCGCCGGCTGCGGCCGATCCTGATGACGGCGGTCGCCACGATCCTCGCGCTCACGCCGATGGCGCTGGGCATGGGCAAGGGCGGCTTCCTCTCCACGCCGCTGGCGATCGTCGTCATCGGCGGCCTGTTCACCTCGACCGTGCTCACCCTGATCTTGGTCCCGGTGCTCTACCTCGTCTTCGCCCGGCTGCGGCCGCAGAGCGCCTACGAGAGCAACGATCTGGGCGTCGCCCCCCGCGAAGCGCAGCCGGCGCCGGGCTGAGAGGCGGTGCGACCGGGCTGAGGGGCAGTGCGGCCGGGCTGAGAGGCGGTGCGGCCGGCCGTTGTCGGGAGTACGCTTGTGTGCGGGGCGCCGGCGCGGAGCGCGCCCGCCCCGCACGTGTCAGCCGCCGAAAGGAGACGAGCGTGGCGAAACCAGCCGCCAAGAAGGCCACCAGGAAGACGCTCAGCGGGCGCGCCGCAAAGACGGCTCCGGCGCCTGCCGCCGCGCAGCCCGCGGCGCCGCGCAAGCTCACCAGGGCGCAGCTCATCGACGAGCTCAACAAAGACCTGGCCAAGGAGTACGCGGCGCTGATTCAGTACGTGCAGCACGCCTCGGTGATCACGGGTCCCCAGTACGATGCCATCTCGGCCGAGCTCACGATCCACGCGAGCGAAGAGCATCAGCACGCCGTCACGCTGAGCGATCAGATCGACTTCCTCGGCGGCCTGCCCGACGTGAACGTCGCCGACATCCACATCTCGCCGGATTCGAAGACGATGCTCGAGCAGGACCTCGACGGTGAGCTCGACGCTATCGCGCGGTATCGCGCGCGTATCGGTCAGGCCGAGATGCTGCAGGAGTACGGCCTGCGCCGGGCGCTCGAGGACATCCTCATCATCGAAGAGGAGCACGCCCGCGACCTGCAGAGCGCGCTCGATCTGTAGGCGTCCACAAGCCGGTACAGACGGCACGAGAGGGGCGGGAGTCGATCCCGCCCCTCTCGTGCCTCGAGAGCACCGGCCACGAGACGCGGGTCAGGCGGCCTCGGGACGCGGACGTCCCGCCGCCCGGGCCTGCTCGCGGCGCCGCCTCCAGCCCGGCGCCAGCGCCAGAAACAGGCCGGCGCCCACCAGGCCCTCGACCAGCAGGATGGCGAACGCCTGGCGCCCGCCGAAGGCATCCATCGCCCAGCCGCCGAAGGCCGGTCCCAGCGCGGCGCCGCCGCTCCAGGCGATCGTCCACACGCCCATGTAGCGCCCGCGCACGGCCTCGGGGGCGAGATCGGACACCTCGGCCGAGGCCACCGGCGAGAGCAGCGTCTCGCCGAGGCTCATCACGACGATGAGGATGATCAGCGACCACAGCGGACCGGCGAAGGCCGAGCCGCCGATGCCCAGCGCCAGCGCGGCGCTGGCGATGGCCAGCAGGACCATGCGGTTCTTGAAGCGCGTGGCACGCACCAGCGGGTACTGCACCGTGGCCACGATGAAGGCGTTCAGGGCCAGCAGCATCCCCCACTCCCCGTAGGGCACGCCGAGGAAGTCGGTGATGTACACCGAGTAGATGGACCCGAAGTTGCCGATGCAGAACACCGGCAGCACCGCGACCAGACAGAACGTGATGAACACGCGGTCATGGAAGACGATCCCGTAGCCGCTGCGGCCCTGCGCGTCGCGGTGCTTCATCGGCGCAGTGGCGCTCGCCGGGCGGCTCTCACGGATCGTAAAGAACATGATCGTCACCATGAGCGCGCAGCCCGTGGCGGCGGCGAGGAACAGCTCGCGGAAGGTCACGCCGAAGCCGAGGGCCAGCCCGGCCGCCGCGGGCCCCACGACCACGCCCAGGTTCATCGCCACGCGGCTGACGCTGAACGCCTCCTGCCGCTTCTCTCGCGGCAGCAGGTCGGCGATCATCGCGTTGCTCGCCGTCTGAAACAGCGGCCATCCCACAGAGCTCTCGATGGCGACGAGCAGGGCGACCTGCCAGATCTGGGTGACGAAGGCGAAGCCGGCAAACCAGACCGCTCCCATGCTCACCGAGAGCATGATCACCCAGCGGCGTCCGAGACGGTCGGTGAGACTCCCTCCCCAAAACTGCATCGGCATCACGGCGACCGGCACGAGCCCGAAGAGCACGCCGACCATCGACATGGAGACGCCCAGCTCCCGGTGCAGGTAGATGCCTTCGAAGGGGAAGGCCAGCGCGGCCGCCCCGACGTAGATGAAGATGCCGACGGTCAGCACCCAGAACTGACCGGGAAAGGAGCGGAGCTCCAGCAGAGAGCGTTTCAGACGAGCCGACACGACCCCATGCTATCGGAGTCGGAGGCGACCGCGCAGCCCCCTACCCGCGCTTGGCTTTCCGAAAGGCAAGAGCCGGCTGCGCCCGCCGTCGGCCCTGCAGCAGCGGGAAGGCCACGGCGCCGAGCAGTCCCGCGGCGAGCACGAGGCCAAAGAGCCCACGCCCGCCGAGCGCGTCCATGAGCAGCCCGCCGACGGTCGGCCCGAGGCTCAGGCCGAACATCCATACGAGCGTCCAGATGCCGACGTACCGGCCCCGCAGCTCGACGGGCGCCATCTCGGTGACCACCGACGACGAGACCGGCGACAGCAGCCCGTCGCCGACGGCCAGAATGCCGAGCAGAGCTACCAGCTGCCAGCCGGGCGCGGCGAAGGCGGCGCCGCCCAGCCCGATACCGAAGCAGGCGCTGGCCAGCCCGAGACGCACCATGGCGCCGCGCCTGCGGGTGAGACGTAGCACCGGCAGCTGCAGCGCGGCGACCATGATCGCGTACACGGCGATGAGGAGGCCCCAGACCGAGGCCGGCAACCCAAGCTCCGTCGTCGCCACCACGGGGAAGGTCGTGTACAGCTGGCCGAGACAGAAGAGCGGCAGCAGCGCGACGGCGCAGAAGAGCAGAAAGCGGCGATCGCGAAACACGGCGCGGTAGCCGGCGGGGGCCCGCGGCACGAGTGCTCGGGCGCCCACGACATCCCCCGCGTGGTCTGCGGCCGCCGCCACGGCGTGCGCCAGAGCCTCCGAACGATGGTCGGGGTGCGTCTCGCGCAGAAACACGAGAAGCGGCGCCAGGAACAGGAAGCAGGCCACGCCGGCCGCGGCGAACAGCTGCGGCAGCGACGCGCCGGCGGCGAGGGCCAGCCCGGCCAGCGCCGGCCCGGCCACGACGCCGCTCATGATGGCGAAGCGCAGCACGCCATAGGCCTCCGGCCGGCGCCGCACACGCACGAGGTCGGCGACCATGGCGTTGCTGGAGGCGAGGAACATCGGCCAGCCGAAGGCGCGCTCGATGAACACGAGCAGCACGACCTGCCAGAGATGCGTGGCGAATGCCAGACCGACGTACATGGTCGCCGTGGCGACGACCGCAGTAGCGAGGACCGGCCGGCGGCCGAAACGGTCGCTCACGTGGCCGCCGGCCATCTGCAGTGGCAGCCCGGCGAGCGCCGACCCGCCCATGATCAGTCCCACGATCCCCATGGAGACTCCGAGGCGTTCGCGGATGAACATGCTGGTGTACGGGAAGGCGAGCCCCATCGCCGCCAGAAAGACGAAGCTGCCGGCCGCGAGGAGCCAGAACTGAGGAGGAAGGGCGCGCACGCCGCGCCGGACTCTCTGCGTTATCGCGCCCTGGGGGGGCGTGCCGATCACCTCGCTCTTGCCTCGTTCGGTGACCGATGCTAGCAGGCGCGGTGGCGGCGTTCGACCCGGCGGCACGCCGGGCGCCGGGCGGGGCGGCCGGCGCGCGCTCGCGTCCGCCGCCCCGCCCAACGCCCGCGGTCAGGCAGGCGGCAGGTCCACGACCCCGACCGCGAGGCCCACCTTTTCCATCTCGGCCATGTAGGCCGCGGGGTCGAGCACCTCAGCCGGGAACACCCCGCGCCGCGCGATCTCGCCGCGCGCGAACTGGGTGACGGCACAGGCCGCGGAGGCGCCGGTCTGGAAGGCCGTGCCCTGCACTCCCCACCTCTGCCACGATTCGTCGTGCGAGGTGGTCTGATAGCGGAAGCGGCGCACGGGCTCGCCGCCGATGGTGCCTTCGCAGAGCGTGCCCACGCAGACGGCACCGTGAAGCTTGCCGGCGAGGTCGGCCGGTCGGGGAAAACGTGAGGCCACGAACTGGATTGGCGAGATCATGGCCCCGCGGAACTCCACAGGCTCACGCTGGTTGAGGCCCAGCGTCCTGAAGACCTTGAGTGCCTGGGCGAAGCGCTCGTCGAGGCCGATGAAGAAGATCGCGTTCCTGAGCCCCTTTCCCTTGAGGTACATCGGCATGAGCTGTGCCTCTTCGTGGTCGACGTTGCACAGCGTGAGCTTGCCGACCGGCGCCGGGAACTCGAACTCCCTGAAGACCGACAGGGCCTCGTTGCGCACCTCCCTGCCGTCCTTGAAGACGTACGGCGGCAGCAGGCACTCCTCGATCATCGTCTCCACGTTGAACGAGCAGGCCAGCTCGTAGCCGTCCACGGTGGCGTTGTCACCGTCCAGCACCGTGAGCGACTCAACGGTGTCGAGCTCGTCGTGCAAAGCGCGCGCGAACATGTCGCTGACGCCCGGGTCGATGCCGAACGACACGAGGCCGGCCAAGCCGCGCTTCTTGAACTCGTCGTCGAGGGCGAGCTGCTCGTCGAGGTCGGCGGTGCCCGTGATCTCGCGGGGCCCGCCGGTGCCCATGTCGAGATAATGCCGCCCAGCCTCGAGGCAGGCCTCCATCACCGGGATGTCCCAGGCCGTGGCCAAGGCGTTGAGCACGAAGTCGACGCCCTTCGCGGCCCTCACGAGGGCCGCGTGGTCGGAGGCGTCCAGCACAAGGCTCTCGGCCTTGCCCGGCGGCAGCTTCGCGGCCACCTCGCGCAGTCGGCTCTCGTCGATGTCCGCGAGGACGACCGTCTCGACCGCCGGCTCCAGGGCGCTGACCCGCGCGTTCACCTCGCCCACGGCACCAACGCCAAGTTGAAGGACCCGCATGCTCCCACCCTTCTGCCCGTGCTCCCGGTCCCCGGGCCTCCAGAACGAAAGTCCCACCCCACCGGCTGTTCGATCTCATCAAGTATCCCAGAGAATCAGCCCGCTTTACAGGGCATAGTGCTGTCGAAAGTTGCTCCTTGCCGCGGCGGGAACTTATCCTTTGTTGACTTCCCGCCGCGACGCCGCTAGGTTCTGCCCATGCTTCTGAGCGTTCAGCAGGCCGCGCGGCGGCTCGGTGTGTCGGCGGTCACGATCCGGCGCTGGACCGCGACCGGCTTCCTTCCCTGCACGCGCACCGCCGGTGGCCACCGGCGCATCGACGAGCACGACATCGACGACCTCGCCAAGGCCATCGGCAACAGCAACCATCTCGCCGCCCAGCTCGCCCGGGAGCGCGAGGTCGACGTGCTCATCAACACCTCCATCGCGCTCGCCGGCAAGATCGACCTCACCGAGCTCCTGCTCGAGATCGCGATGCGCATGACCAGCCTGCTCGACTGCCATTTCTGCGCCATCTCAGAGTACGACGCCGAGGCCCAGGAGCTCGTCACGCTGGCCGAGTACGACCACGCCGGGCGGCGCCTGCCCGACGCGAGCCCCTACAAGCTCAGGGATTTCCCCCTGACGCGCAGCGTGCTGCAAGAGCAGACGGCGGCGGTCGTCAACGTTGAAGACCCCGACGCCGACCCCGCCGAGGTCGCCGAGCTGCGCCGCGAGGGCGACCGCAGCCTCCTCATGGTTCCGCTCATCGTGCAGGGCCGCACCATCGGCATCCTCGAGGTCGTCGATCAGAAGCGGTCCCGCCAGTACTCGCGTCAGGAGCGCCGCCTGGCCGGCGCCATCGCCGGGCAGGCGGCGGTGGCCATTCACAACGCCAAGCTGTTCGCCGCACGGCGGCGCAGCGACGAGGACGTGGCCAGCCTGCGTGAGATGATCGCCGATCTCACGGCGCGCCTGCCGGCGGTGAGCGCCGCCGGGCGCGGCTCGGGCCTCCTTGCCGCCGTAGCCGGCGCCGTCTGCGAAGCCTTCGGCGCGATCTCGTGCGTGGCCAGCGTGGGCGGCGAGAGCGCCGGCGCCTTCGGCGCCGGCCTACTCGCCGCCCGCCCCGACGCCACCAACGCCGAGCGCGGCGCCAGCGCCAGTCTGGTCGTGTCGCGCGACCCGTCGGGGCGCACCGACCTCACGCTCGCCGTCACGCTCGGCGAGCCGCCCGGCGAGGGCCAGGTGGAGTTGCTCGACCTCATCGCCGCGGCCACCGCCGCCGTGGCGGTTCCCGAAGGGTCCGCCGCCTGAGGTCTGCGCGACGATCTGCCGAAACCGGCCTGCGCGCGGCGGCTCCGGCGGAGCGGCGCCTCAGCCTTCCTCGCCGATGTCCTCGTTCCACAGGCTCGGCTCTGCGGCGATGAAATCGCGCATCATCTGGACGCACTCGGCATCATCGAGCACGACGACCTCGACTCCGCGCGAGCGCAGGTAGTCCTCTCCCCCGTAGAACGTGGTGTTCTCGCCGATGATCACGCGCGGGATCCTGTACAGCAGGATCGCGCCCGTGCACATGTCGCACGGCGACAGCGTCGTGACCATCGTCGCGCGTGCGTAGACGCTCGCCGGCAGGCGGCCCGCGTTCTCGAGACAGTTGGTCTCACCGTGATGGATGGCGCTTCCGCGCTGCACCCTCAGGTTGTGCCCGACGGCGAGCACCTCGCCGTCGACAATGAGCGCCGCGCCAATGGGGATCCCCCCTTCGGCACGACCGACCTTGGCCGCGGCGACGGCATAGGCGAGCTGTTCGGCATCAGTGAGAGCCATCGGGTTTCTCCAATCGACGGTCAAGCACGGCCTGCGGCGCGAGATTGGCGTCAGGATAGCGCACGCCGCGACCCCAGGTACGAGCGCGATGCCGCGCCGGCCGCGCGCGCCCGCGATAGTGAGCGCGAAGGTGCCGGGAGAGCGCAAAGCGCGCGCCGCAAGCGTGCCCTGAAACTCACGCGACGACGTCAACCTCCGGCTGCCAAATACCGCCCATTTGCTGGGCTTCCCTTCGCTGCGACGAGCGGGAGATCTTGACAACCAGGGCGCGGAGAACTTCGCCGTCTGTTGACGATGGGTAAGTTCCCCGCTACGGTTTGCGCATGTACTACAGCGTACAGTTGGCCGCCCGCCGCCTGGGCGTGTCGCCGCACACGATCCGCCGCTGGACGGCCTCCGGTTTCCTGCCCTGCACGCGCACCGCCGGCGGGCACCGGCGCATCAGGCAAGAAGACATCGACGAGCTCACCCATCTCATCGGCGGGAGCAACCATCTCGCCGCCCGCCTCGCCCGCGAACGCGAGCTCGAGACGCTGGTAGAGACCGCCATCGTCGTCTCCAGCCGTCTCGAGGTCGCCGAGCTCCTCCGCGAGGTCGCCAAACAGATGACCACCCTGCTCGACGCCCACGTGTGCGTGATCTCCGAGTACGACCCGGCGACCCGCACTGTCGCCGTGCAGGCGGAATACGACAATCTGGGCAACCGTCAGGTCGACACCATGACCTACACGCTGAGCCAGTTCCCCATGGCCCGCAAGGCCATCGAGGACCACGAGACCACCACCGTCAACGTCAGCGACCCTCGCGCGGACGCGGCCGAGGTCGCGATCATGCGCCGCGACGGCGACAAGTGCCTGCTGATCCTGCCGATGATCCACCAGGGCCAGGCCATCGGACTGCTCGAGGTGCTCGACCACCAGCGGGAGCGGCGCTTCAGCCGCCAGGAGATGCGCCTCGCCAACGCGGTCGCCGGACAAGCCGCCGTGGCCATGCACAACGCCAAGGTGTTCGCGCAGCTCAAGCGCAGCGACCAGGACGTGCTCGCCCTGCGCCACGCGATCCAGAAGATCGCCGCCGGGCACGCCGCCCTGCAGAATCAGGTTTCGCGGAGCGGCGTGCTCCAGGCGGCGGCCGACCTGGCCGCGCAGGCGCTCGCGGCGATGTCCTGCGTAGCCAGCTACAACGGTGCCACCGCCGGCGCTACCGGTTCGCCGAGCGGCAGCGGCAAGGGCGGTACTACGCAGACCGACACCGCCCACGTGATCGTCTCGACGGCGCCCTGCGACGCGAACCTGCTCGCGCTCACCCTCACGTTGGGCCGCGCCGCCGGCGAAGGTCAGGCCGAGCTTCTGGGTCTGATCGCCGCCATGGCCGCCGGCGCGCTCGCCGGTCTGCCGGCGGGCTGAGGCCGGCGCGCCGCGCGGCGCCTGCCGCGACCGGCTCCGCCGCGGTCCGGGCCACGGGCTCTGCTATCCTGACGGCATGCCCGCGGCCCCTCCAGCCCAGCTCGTCGTGCTCGACACCGAGACCACGGGTCTGGACGCGGAGCGCGACCGCCTCATCGAGATCGGCGCCGTGCGCCTGGGCCCAGACCTCGAGACCTGCGCGCGTTTTGTCACGCTCGTCGATCCCGGCGTGCCGATCCCGCTCTCCATCACGCGCCTGACAGACATCAGCGACGCCGAGGTGCGCGGCGCCCCCGCCTTCCCCCAGGCGCTCGCGGCACTGCGCGACTTCGCCGGCGACGCGGTGCTCGTCGGTCACAACGCCGGCTTCGACCGCGATCACCTGGCGGCCGGCGCCCGCAGGGCGGCCCTGCCGCCGCTCGCCAACGCGTGGTTCGACACGCTCGAGGCGGCCCTTCTGCTCTTTCCCGAGCTCGACCGTCACGCCTTGGCCATCCTGGCCGCCGCCTTCGGCATCGAGCGCCGGGCGCACCGCGCCCTCCCCGATGCTGAGACGACGGCCGACGTGCTCCGGCGGCTCTGCGCCCGGGCTGCCGGCCTCGGCGCCGAGGAGCGCGGCCTGCTGACGGCCGTCCGCTGGGCGCCGCTCGAGCTGCTCGACCGTTTCGCGGCGACGCCCGACGAGGCGCCGCCGCCGGTCGTCGCCGACGAGCCGCGCGGCGCGGCGCTCGCCGTCCTGCCCGTCGACGCGGGCGGCTGGTGCGCCGAGCTGGGGGTCGGCGCAGAAGGCGACGCGGCCGGCGAGGCCGCTCAAGGTGAGCCGCGCCTGGCCGCCCGCCTTCCCGGGTTTCGCCGGCGGCCCGGCCAGTCGCAGCTCGCGGCCGCCGCCGCCGACATCTTCGCCGGCGGCGGCGTGGGCCTCTTCGAGGCCGGCACCGGCATGGGCAAGAGCCTCGCGTATCTTCTGCCGGCGGCCTTCGCCGCCGCCGCCGCCGGGCGCCGCATCGTGGTGAGCACGAAGACCAAGGCCCTGCAGCGCCAGCTTGCCGCGCACGAACTGCCCCTCGTCGCGCAGGCACTGCCGCCGGGCTGGCGCTGGGCGCTGCTCATGGGCCGCGAGAACTACGTCTGCCGGCGGCGGCTCGACGAGGCCGTCGCCGCCGAGAGCGAGACGTTGCCGGATCGCGAGCGCTCGCTGGCGCTCGCCTACCTTGTCGGCCGGGCGCGACGCGGTGAGGTCGACCTGTCGGCGCTGCCGTACCGGGCCTCCCGCGAGCTGCCGGCGCTGGCCGAGCTGGCCCGCGAGCTGCGTTCCTCACGGGCCACCTGTCTGGGTTGGCACTGTCCCTCCCGGCGCGGCTGTCACTGGCGGCTGGCGCGCAGCCGCGCCGAGGCAGCCCACCTCGTGTGCGTCAACCACGCTCTGCTGCTCACGGGCCCAGACACGCTTCCTCCGTTCGAGGACGTGGTGATCGACGAGGCGCATCTGCTCTATCACGAGGCCACCGAAGCCTTCAGCGAGGAGATCGACGCACTCGCCGTCGATCTGCTGCTCGCCGATCTGCGCGGCCGGCGCCGGCTGCGGCCGCTTCCGCAGCGCCTGCGCACGGCAGCGCGGCGCGCCGAGCCCGGCGAGGCACGGACCCTCGTGGCAGCGGCGGATTCGTGCGAGCGCGCCGCGGAGCTGCTGCCCGACCTGGTGAAAGCCGTCGGCGAGACGCTCGCCCGGCTCGGAGTCGCGGCCCGCGACGAGGACGCCGAGCCCGGCGGCGGCCGGCGGACCGCCGCGGGCACGGAGTACAACCAGACCGTGTGGATCACGCCGGGCCTTCGCGAGCTCCCCGCATGGGACCCGTTCGCGCTCGCCACGGGCCTCCTCGCCGAGGGCCTTGCGGCGCTGGCCGCCGGCGTCGCGCCGGCCGCCGAGGCGCTCCCCGAGGAGCACCGCGAGCACGCCGCCGTGATGGCGCTCGCCGAGGACGCCGCCAAATACTCAGGCCTCCTCGGCGAGCTGCCCGACAGCGGCGGCGCGGAGGCCGTCGTCTGGGGTGAGCTCGAGGCCGCCGGGCGCGCCGGCGGTTCCGCGGGCGACGGCGCCGCGCGACCCCCACGCTGGACGCTCACGCGCACGCCTCTCACCCCTGCGCGTCAGGTTCGCGAGGCGCTGTGGGACCGCCTGCGCAGCGCCGTTCTCACCAGCGCTACCCTCACGGTGACCGGTTCGTTCGCGTACTTCCGCCACATGACCGGCCTGGACGCCGACGTCGACGTGGTCGAGCGCATCTTCCCGTCGCCGTTCGACTTCAGCCGCCAGGCGGTTCTCATCCTCGAGCACGACCCCGGCGGCGCCTGGCGTCCAGATGCGCTTGCGCAGCGCCAGGGCGAGCGCCTCAAGCGCCTCGCCGCGGTCACCGGCGGCCGCACCCTGGCGCTGTTCACGAACAAGAGGGACATGAACCTGGTGGCCGCCGAGGTCGGGGCGCACGTCGAGGACGACGGCGTCCTCGTGCTGGCCCAGGGCCTGCACGGCAGCGCGGCCGCTCTGGCCGATGAGTTCCGCACTCATCCCGCGACGATCCTGCTCGGCGTCGACACGCTCTGGACCGGGCAGGACTTCCCCGGCGACACGCTCACCTGCCTCGTCATCGCCAAGCTGCCGTTCCCGCGGCAGGATCCGCTGTTCCACGCCCGCCGGCGCGCCTGCGAAGAGGCCGGCGAGCGCTGGTTCGACAGCTTCTACCTGCCGGAGGCCGTGCTCAAGTTCCGCCAGGGCTTCGGGCGCCTTATCCGCACCGAGACCGACACGGGCGTCGTTGTCGTGCTTGACCATCGCCTCACGCAGAAGAGCTACCGCCGCGACTTCGTGGGCAGTCTGCCGAAGCTCGAGGTCGTCGAAGCGGCGCCGGAGGAGATCCCCGCCGTCGTGGAGCACTACCTGCGGCGGCTCGCCGGCGACGCCTGAACGGCCGCGGCGAGGCGGCTCTCCCCCGCGCCGTCGCCGCCACATCAAGACTTCTTGAAATGAATGCTCGCGGCGCGTAGTGTCGGTCTGACCATCGTCCCCGCAAGGAGAAGGCTCATGCCCGAGCAGACGCGTGACAAGACGCCGTCCGCGCCTCGGCAGTCGCAGGCCTCGTGCTGCCCACTCCCGGCCGGCGTCGATCCGCTGCCCGTTTGCGCGGGGCTCGGCGCGGACCAGGCCGCGCGCCTGGCGGCGGCGGCCAAAGCGCTCTCCGACCCGATCCGTCTGCGCATGCTGGCGCAGATGACGGCCGCCCAGTCCTGTCGCGGGCCCGCGGCCGCTGGCTCCGCCGGTGCCCAGCCGCAGGGCGTCTGCGTCTGCGAGCTGCAAGGCCTCCACGGCCTAGCGCAGTCCAAGGTCTCGTACCACCTCAAGGTGCTGCGCGAGGCCGGCCTGATCCGTGAGACCAGGCGCGGCAAGTGGAGCTTCTACGCCGTCGACGAGGCCGCAGCTCGCGCGGCCCTGGCGGAGCTCGGCAACCTGCTCGGACTGTAGCCGCAGCGCGGCCCTCCGCGCCCGCGGCCCGCTCACCCGGCGCTGCGCCGACGAGAGGGCCGCGATCAGCCCCCTACTTGAGCAGCCTGCCGCTGCCTTTGGCGACCCGCGCGTCGGCGCGCTTGAGGACGCGCGCCTGCGTGATCTTGCCGCACTTCGGGCAGGTGAGGTTCTTGGCGCTGAAATAGGTGCCGTCCGGGTTCTTGCCCATGCTCGACGTGGTGAAGAAGTTGACCGCCGTGGGCACCTGGAACACGTTGCCGCAGCTCGCGCACTTGTAGGCCGTGCGCTGAGTCACGAGGCGCACATACAGCCACAGGCTGAGCACAACCATGACGGCGGTCCACCAAGGGCCGCGCCATGGGTAGATGACGGCGATGGAGAACACGATCAGCAGGATGAACAGCGCGAGCTTCCAGGTGGTGTTCCACCAGTCGTACTTGGTGCGTTCGACGTATCGGGCCAACCCGGTTCCTTTCGGTTCTCACTCCCAGCGGAAGAAGCGCCACGCCACCACCACGAACACGCCGGTGGCGGCCAGCAGGATCGCGAGATCCCAGCGTACCGCCCACAAGCTCGCGTTGTCGATGATGACGGCGCGCAGGGCGCTCGCGAGATACGTGAGCGGCAGAACCTTGACGACGGGCTGGATCCACGCCGGAGCGTTGTTCATGGGGAAGAAGATGCCGCTGAGGAACATCATGGGGGTCTGCACGACGTTCATCAAGGCTTGAGCCACTTCCTGGTTCTTGGAGACGGCGGCGATCACGAACCCCAGGCTCACGAAGCAGCCGGCGCCGACAATGGCGACGAGAGCCACGAGCGGCAGCGAGCCGCTCACCGTGACGTGGAAGAGGAGGATCCCCACGGCGAGCACAAGGGCCGTCTGGATGAGGGCGGTGACGACGCGCATCGTGACGTTGGAGCCCATGAAGCTGCGCATCGGCAGCGGCGTGGCCCGCAAGCGGCGCAGCACGCCTTTCTCCTTGTACGTGACGATCGTCCCGGCGATCCCGAAGATCGCCGTCTGCATGATCGACAGGGCGACGATGCCGGGGACCAGGAAGTCGAGGTAGTTGAGACTCTGCGACTTCATGCCCAGCGGCTTGATGCCGAGCTTCGGCTGGACCTGAGCGATGCCGTTGCCCACCGACTCCACGATCTGCTGGGTGACGCCCATGATCTGGCCGGCCGTGGCCAGATCCGAATTGTCGTAGTGGAACGGAAGCCTGACGGTGGCGTCCCCCTCCGCGAAGCCCCGCTGCAGGCCCGCCGGCAGCACGAGCACGCCTTGGACGTTGCCGCCGCGGAGCTGCCGGAGCGCCTCGGCCTCGGTGGCCGGCTGCGACACGGTGATGCCGTCCGCGTTCTTGAAGGCCTGCACCATCACGCCCGCGACCATGCCGTCGTCGAGCTTCACGATCGCCAGGTTGAGCGCGCCGCCGAAGCCGTGCCCGAAGACGATGCCGAGCAGCCCCATGAGCAGCACCGGGAAGAAGAACGTCCAGAAGAGCGCCTGGCGATTGCGCAGGAACATCAGCGTGAAGGCTTTGAGAAAGTCGAGGAAGGCCCTCATCGGCCGCCGCCCCCGAAGAAGCTGCGGCGGCGGGGCTTCTGCGGCTCGTCCGTGAGCTCGTCCCGCTCTTCTTCCTCGGCCAGCGTGCGGCCGGTCATGCGCAGAAAGACGTCCTCAAGGTTGGCGCCCTGCACGTCCAGGTTCGCGACGTCGAGGCCGCGAGCGGCGGCCAGGTCGAGCAGCGAGACGACGGCGCGCTGCGCGCTGCCGGCGATCATCGCGTAGCCCTCGCCCTCGTGGGCCGAGCAGCTCGACACGCCGTCCAGCTCGCAGAGCGCCTCCAGCGGCACGGGTGCGCTCAGCGTGAACGTCACGTGCGCGTCGGCACCGAGGGCGTGCACCAGGGCGCGCGGCGTGTCGAGCGCCATGACGTGGCCGTGGTCCATCACGGCGACGCGCGCGCAGAGGCGCTCGGCCTCCTCCATGTAATGCGTGGTGAGCACGACGGTGGTGCCGGCCGCGTTGATCGCGCGGATGACGTCCCAAAGGGCGCGCCGGGCACGCGGGTCGAGGCCCGTCGTGGGTTCGTCAAGAAAGGTGACCACCGGATCGTTGACCAGCGCCAGAGCGATGGAGAGGCGCTGCGCCTGGCCGCCGGAGAGCTGGTCGGCAAAGCTGTCGCGTTTCTCGAGCAGGCCCACACGCTCGAGGAGGGCGTCGATCTCGCCGGGCGTACGGCGCACCCCGTAGCACGAGCCGAAAAGGTGGATGATCTCGCGCAGACGCAGGTAGTCGAAGAGCGCCGTGGCCTGGAGTTGCACGCCGATGCGTGCCTTGACCGCCTTGGGATCGGGCCACACGGGCAGGCCGTCGACGACAACCGTGCCGCCGTCGGGACGCGAGAGGCCCTCGACCATCTCGAGCGTGGTCGTCTTGCCGGCCCCATTGGGACCGAGGATGCCGAAAACCTCGCCGCGCCGCACCGTGAAGGAGATGCCGTCGACGGCGACGAGCTCACCGTAACGCTTGGTGAGCTCGCGGATGGAGATGACGACGTCGCCGGCGGCGCCGGCCGGCGGCGCGGCGCACGCCGCGCTCACCCGCCGACGGGCCCGGCGAGGTAGCTGACCAGGGTGAAGATGCCGAACAGCGCCGCCAGGACGACGACGACGAAGGTCAGCGTGGCGAAGAAGCCTCCGAAGAACTGCTTGGCCATGATGCGCTCCCGCTCGAAGTGGCTCGGCCGGCGCCCGCGCGCCGCCCCAGAGTATGCCACTCCGCCCGCCGCGGAGAAAGCGCCGCGGCCTGGGCGCCACGCCTCCCGATTCAAGTCAACGGGTGCGGTGGCCGACCAGTGGGTACCAGAGATCGACACCGTATCCACGAGGAGGGAGATCCACATGGAAGTCGAGTTTCAGAACGGTCCGGCCTTCACCGTCGCGGTCGCCAAGCTTGCCGGCGGGGAAAAGCTGCGCGCCGAGAGCGGCGCCATGATCAGCATGACCACCGGCACGCAGATCGAGACCACGACCCAGGGCGGTATTTTCAAGGGCCTCAAACGCTCGTTCTCCGGCGAGTCCTTTTTCATGAACATGTTCACGGCGCCGCCGTCGGGCGGCGAGATCCTGCTGGCCTCGTCGCTGCCCGGCGACATGACCTACGTGGACCTGCAGGGTGAGACCTGGCTGTTCCACCGCGACGGCTTCATCGCCTCTGAGGAGGGCATCGACCTCGACACCAAGTGGGGCGGGCTCAAGGGCGCCTTCGGGGCCTCCTCCTTCTTCGTCGTCAAGTGCAGCGGGCAGGGCAAGGCGATCGTCGCCACCTACGGCGCCCTGCGCCGCCTCGACCTGCAAGCCGGGCAGCAGTACACGGTCGACTCCGGCCACCTCGTGGCCTGGCCGGAGAGCCTGGCCATCGAGGTGCACAAGGTCGGCGGCCTCAAGTCGCTGCTCCTCAGCGGCGAGGGCTTCGTGGTGACGCTCACCGGTCCGGGCACCTTCTACATGCAGACCCGCAGCGAGGCGGCCTTCGTCAGCTGGCTGATCCCGCTGCTGCCCAAGAGCGGCAACTGAGAGCCCGCCGGCTGCCCAACTGTTTCGCCGCCGCTCCGGCGGGTACCACACTCATATACGTGCGTCACGGGAGGTGCAGCATGAGACCCGACGACGGCGACCACGCGAAGGTCCCGAGCCCGAAGCGTCATGAGCACCGCGAGGAACGGAGCGGCTGGCCGGCCACCTCAAAGACGAAGTCCCCGCCGGCGAGCTGGAACAACAAGACGATGCACCACCCCGCGACCCGCATCGGCGAGATCAAACACGGAAAGACGTGACGGCAGAAGCCGTGCGCCGACAAGGGACGCGTGCAGAGGGCCCGGCGGTCAAGGGACCGCCGGGCCCGTTCACGCGTTGAGCTTCTTGAGCGCCCAGGCCATCGTCCGGCCCAGAGTAGTCATGGTCGCAAGTCCCTCTTCGTCGTGCTCCACGTCACCGATCTCGCGGCCGACGGCGATGTTCCAGTAGCTCGAGCCGATGAGGATCATCTCGTTGATCTGGAACCAGTGGTTGATGGAGTCGAAGGCGTGGATGGCGCCGCCGCGCCTGGCCACGACCACGGCGGCGCCCACCTTGCGCGCCAGCGGGTTGCCGTTCTGGCGCGTGGCATACCCGGCGCGCTCCATGAGAGCCTGCGTCGTGGCCGTGCAATTCGCGTAGTAGGTGGGCGAGCCGATGAGGATGCCGTCGGCGGCGAGCATCTTCTGGAGGCACTCGTTGAGGCCGTCGTCCGGGACGCCCGAACAGCGGTTGTCCAGGGTCTCGGCGCACTTGAGGCAGGCGGTGCAGCCGGCGAAGCGCTTTCCCGCGAGCTGCACGAGCTCGGTCTCGATGCCCTCGGCCTCGAGCTCGACGAGCACGCGGCGGAGCAAGATGGCGGTGTTGCCGTTCTTGCGCGAGCTGCCGTTGAAGGCGACGATGTTCATGCGGATCCTGTCCTCCTGGATGCCGGCGGGCGCAGCGCGTGGGCGCGGCTACACGACGTTGAGCGACCCGGCGAGATCGGCCAGGTGCCGCTGCGATTCGCGCAGCGTGCAGGCGGCACCGGGCAGCGGAAAGGCGAACACGCGCCGCCCGAAGGTGCGCATGAGGTCGTCGTTGAAGCCGTAGCCGCTCTCGTGATCCCAGCCGAACGAATACTCGAGGACCTTGTCGAGCGCGCCCTTGTCGACGAAGGTGAGGATGCGCGGGCGCGTGCGGGTGATGATCCCGCTGACGCGCTCCCACCCCTCGGTATACTCGGCCTCGCTGGGCTCCTCGCCGAGCGGCCGCGGCATCTTGCACACGTCGGTGATCCCGAAGCCGTTGTCGAGCAGGAGGTCGTCGGGGGACTCGCCGTTCGAAGCGTGCAGAAGGCCTGCCTCGTCGAGGCGCTTCCAGAGCCCCTTGCCCATGCGCCCCTGGAAGTAGTGGCCGGCCTCGACGCCGGCCGGCGACGGTGCCTTGCCGATGAACAGGACGCGCAACGGCCCCCGCGCGGGCACGATGTCGGCGAGCGTGGTGACGGCGCGGCCGTCCATCTCGATCTCGATGCGATGGTCCATAGGGTTCCTCTCAGGCACTGCTCAGGCGATGTGCGACGCGTACCAGCGCCAGCGTGTCGAGAGCGCAGTACTCGAGCAAGGATCGGCGGAGGGCCTCTCGGCGCTCCGCCGGCGTGTCGGGCGCCATGGCTTCATGGAAGGCGGCCTGCGCGGAGAGGCCGTCCTGCACGTCGCCGAGCAGCGCGTGGTCGAGCTCGGGATCGATGGTCGGCAGTACCGTCTTAAGCGAGTACGAACCGTTGAGCGCGGGGTGACGGTAGTGATCGCGCGTGAGGCGCAGAAGGTCGACGAGGCGCCCCATGATCGCCTCGAGACGCGGCGCGAGATCGGGGAACATGGTCGCCATCTCCATCAGACGCCACTTCTCGAAGTCGTGGTAGACGAAGATGGGACCTTCGCCGCCGAGCGCCGCGAGAAGAGCCTCGGCGGCGGCGCGCATGGGCGGCTCGCCGTCGGTGTCGAGAAACTCGAGGTGGTCCAGCTCGCCGGGCCGCGTCTCCACGTGGCAAGACCACTGGAAGACGAGCTGCTGAAAGGGCTGGGTGCCCGCCCACAGGGGCACCGCGAACTGCACCGTCTCGAAGTCGAGGTAGTACCTGGGGTACGCAAGCGTGGCGAGGAGCTCGCCGGCCGCCGGGTTGACGGTGCCCGCGGTGACGTCGATCGTCACGGCCGGCCGACAGGCCCCGGCGAGATCGAGCTCGTCGTTCCGGGCGCCGGGCAGCTTGCCTTCTTGTTCCTCGCAGAACGAGATGAACGGGCACTCGAACGGGCGCCGGCACTGGGGGCCCGTCCTGATGGCCGGCAGCGGCCCGGCGAGCAGCTCGTTGAAGCCGCGCACCCACCCCGGGATGTGCGCCATCAGGGGGCGCGCCTGATCGGCGACCGCGATCTCGCGCAGCAGGCCGCGGTAGTCGTGGCCGCCGGGGTAGACGAAGTCGGTGTCGATGACGGCCACGCCGAGCACGTCGAGCGGCACCCCGGAGCCCTCTGTGACCCACGCCTGGATGGCCACGTCCTGCAGGTGATACTCCTTGAGACGCGTGGCCGACTTGACCTCGACCATACGATAGCGCCCGTCGCGGCGCTCCAGGACGTCCGCGCGGATGAGGACGCCGCTGTGGCGGAACGTGGCCTCGTAGAGCGTGACGTCGCCGGGCGCCGCAAGGGCGGCCTCGGTGTCGCGCAGGGCTTGGCTGAGGTTGCGGCCGCCGTCGATGAGAGCGCCCCCGCCGTAGAGCTCGCGGGCCACCTCGCCGACGCTGTTGCCGGCGGCGAAGCGGCGCCGCGTGTCGGCGCTGTAGACCTCGAGCTCGGGGCGATGGATGGCGAGCCAGAGACGCTTGCCGCACTGCAGGCCGGCGGTGATGCGGGATTTCGAGAGGCGGAAGGTGCGCACTTGGTCTATTCTACCCTGTCGCGCCGCCGCGCGTGGGCTGCGGCCTCTTCGCGCGCCCGCCGCTCCCTGCGCGGCTCTGTGCTAGTGTCGCGGCCATGAGGCTCATCCACACCGCCGACTGGCACCTGGGGCGGCTGTTCCACGGCCGTCATCTCACCGGCGACCAGGCCGTGGTCCTCGAGAAGCTGATCGGCCTGGTGGCCGCGGTCCGCCCGGCGGCCGTGCTCGTCGCCGGCGACCTCTACGACCGCGCCGTGCCGCCCACTGAGGCCGTGGAACTGCTCGATCACGTCCTCAGCGAGATCGTCCTCGGCCTCGGCGTGCCGGTGGTGGCGATCGCCGGCAACCACGACAGCGCCGAGCGCGTCGGGTTCGGCGCCGGGCTCTACCGCGAGCGCGGCCTGTGGGTCGCCGGGCAGCTCTCCCCCGCGGCGGAGCCTCTCGTGCTGGAGGACGAGCACGGGCGGGTCGCCGTCCACGCGCTCCCCTATGCGGCGCCCGCCGAGGCACGCTACAGGTACGCTGACGATTCGATCCTCGATCACGCCGCGGCGCTGGCGGCCGGCGTCGCGCGGGCGCGCGCGGCGACGCCGGCCGGGGCGCGCGCGGTCCTCGTCGCGCACGCCTACGTCACCGGCGCCGAGACCAGCGAGTCCGAGCGACCGCTGAGCCTCGGCGGCGCCGGCGAGGTGCCCGTCTCTGTCTTCGCCGGCTTCGACTACGTCGCGCTCGGCCATCTCCACCGACCGCAGTGCGCCGGCGACGAGCGCGTGCGCTACGCCGGCTCGCTCCTCAAGTACTCCTTCGCGGAGCACGAGCAGCGCAAGTCGGTGACCGTCGTCGAGGTCGGAGCGCCTGCCCGCGACGGGCTTGCGGCCATCGCTGCGGAGCAGGCGGAGCTGGCCGCGCCCCACGACGTGCGCAGGGTCGAGGGCACGCTCGCCGAGATCCTCGAGCGCGGCCGCACCGACCCGGGGCGCGACGACTACGTGCTCGCCCGCCTGCGCGACCGAGGCGCCCTCCTCGACCCCCTGTCGCGCCTGCGAGAGGTGTATCCGTCGACGATGAGGGTCGAGCGCCCGGACCTCGAGCGCGAGGCTGCCGGGCGCGGCGCGCGCCCGGACCCGCGCCGCGCCGGCGAAGCCGAGCTCTTCGCCGATTTCTTCCGCTACGTCACGGGCGACGACCCCAGCGAAGCAGAGAGGATGGCGTTCGCCGAGGTCGTGGACAAGCTGCGCCGGGTCGATCGGGAGGCCACCCCGTGAGGCCGCTCCGCGTGGCCATGCAGGCGTTTGGCCCCTACGGCAAGCGCGAGGTCCTGGACTTCGCGGAGCTCGGCGAGCACCGCTTCTTCCTCGTCTGCGGGCCCACCGGCGCCGGCAAGACGACGGTGCTCGATGCCATGGCGTTCGCCCTGTACGGCGCTTCGAGCGGCGCGGAACGCGACCCCCGCGACATGCGCAGCCAGCACGCCCGCCCCGACCTGCTCACCGAGGTCGAGCTCGACTTCTCCGTCGGCGAGACTGCCTATCGCATTGTTCGCCGGCCTCAGCAGGAACGGCCGAAGAAGGTCGGCGAAGGTACGACGACGGAGAACCAGGACGCGACCCTCTGGGTGCTTGACGGCGACGAGCCCAGGCCTCTCGCCCACGGCTGGTCGCCGGTCACGGCGAAGGTCACCGAGATCCTCGGTTTTCGCGACGAGCAGTTTCGACAGGTCGTCATGCTGCCTCAGGGGCGCTTTCAGGAGCTCCTCACCGCCAAGACGCCCGATCGCGAGCGGATCCTCGCGACCCTGTTCGCGACCGGCTTCTACGGCGCCGTCGAACACGCTCTGCGGGAGACCGCCGGCGACGTGCGCAAGCAGCGGGAGATCAACGATGTGCGCCGCACCGACCGGCTGCGCGACGCCGGAGTGAGCACAGCGGAGGAGCTGGCCGACGCCGCGCAAGCCGCGGCCGCAGCCGCGGCGGAGGTCCGGGAGGCCGCCGCCGCGGCCGGCGAGGCCGACGCCCGCGGCCGCGCCGAGCTCGAGGTTGCG